>NC_003063.2:0-346666 GCF_000092025.1 Agrobacterium fabrum str. C58 | reverse complement strand
CCGGCGATCCGCCCGCGCTCTTTGCTGACATCAGGCGCGCGGAAGAGACGCTGGGCTTCACCCCGAAGCGTTCGGATATCGACACCATCATCCGCACGGCCGGTCCCGGCTTCGGACTGGAGGCGCGGTCATGAAGACGCACTCGACGCCATCAGTGCCATCGGCCCGGGCGATTGCTGCGACCGGCGATCTGCGGATGCAGCCGGTTTTCCGCGGCTGGAACCGCATGGCCTATCGTCTCGGCATCGGCGGCTGGCTGGTGACCCTCGCCTGGTTCTGGATCTGGTGGCTCGACCGCGATCGCATCATCGACTGGCCATATTACACGGTCGTCACGATAACGCTCGCCTGGATCACGCTTCTGCCGTCCTATTTCATCTTCATCTTCTTGAATGCGAAGGTCGTCGATCCGCAGTCGCCACTGCCGCGGGGCAGGGTGGCGATGGTCGTCACCAAGGCGCCGTCGGAACCCTTTGCCGTGGTAGAAAAGACGCTGCTGGCCATGCTGGAGCAGAAGGGGCTGGAATTCGATGTCTGGCTGGCCGACGAGGCCCCGGATGCACACACACTGAAATGGTGTGGAGCGCACGGCGTTTTCGTCTCCACCCGGCAGGGCGTCGCCGACTATCATCGCAAGACCTGGCCGCGTCGCACCCGCTGCAAGGAGGGTAATCTCGCCTATTTCTACGATCACTATGGTTACGAGCGTTATGATTTCGTCGCCCAGTTCGATGCCGATCATGTGCCTGAACCGGATTATCTGCGCGAGATCATACGTCCCTTTGCCGATCCGGCTGTGGGGTATGTCTCGGCCCCGAGCATCTGCGATGCGAATGCCGATCAGAGCTGGGCCGCGCGTGGCAGGCTATATGCCGAGGCAAGCCTGCATGGCGCACTGCAGCTGGGCTACAATAATGGCTGGGCGCCGCTTTGCATCGGTTCGCATTATGCCGTGCGCACGAAGGCTCTGCGGGAGGTTGGCGGCCTTGGGCCGGAGCTTGCCGAAGATCATTCCACCACGCTTCTGATGAATGCCGGTGGCTGGCGCGGCATCCATGCCGTGAACGCCATCGCCCATGGCGACGGGCCGGTGACTTTTGCCGACCTCATCGTGCAGGAATTCCAGTGGTCGCGCAGTCTGATGACCATTCTGCTGCAATATTCGCGGCATTACGTGCCGAAGCTGCCCCCGCGGCTGAAGTTCCAGTTCCTGTTTTCGCAGCTCTGGTATCCGTTGTTCTCCGGCTTCATGGCACTGATGTTCGTGCTTCCGGCGGTTGCGCTGGTACAAGGCCATGTACTGGTCAACGCTTCCTATCCGGCGTTTCTGATGCATTTCCTGCCGGTTTCACTGATCATGATCGTGTTTGCCTTTTTCTGGCGGGCCACGGGCGCATTCCGTCCGCACAATGCGAAGCTTTTCAGCTGGGAAGCCATGGTGTTCCTGTTCCTGCGCTGGCCCTGGTCGCTGATGGGTGTGCTGGCGGCGATACGGGACACGGTCCGTGGCGATTTCGTCGATTTCCGCATTACGCCCAAGGGCACGCAGGCAAAACCGCCGCTGCCGTTGCGGGTTGTCGCGCCTTACATGGTGCTCGCAGCGCTCAGCCTTCTCGCCATGGTTCTGGCGCCGCGGGAAAACGGGGCGGAAGGTTTCTTCATCTTCGCCGCCATCAATGTGGCGATCTATGCGGGCCTGTCGGTGTTTCTGCTGATCCGCCACGCAATGGAAAACGGTTTGCCAAAGCTGCCGGCCCTGCGTGGCGGAGCAAGCGCTGCGGCCTGTTCCTTGCTGCTGGTGGCCGGAAGTGCCGCTGAACTCAGCTCCCATGCGATCGGCGGGCTGGAAGCCCTGTCGCACGGGCAACCCTATGTCAGTTTTACCGAAACGCGGTTCACGGTCGCGGGTGCGGGCGTGGAAGGCGCGAGGTCGATACGCCTGAAACTGCGCATTGCCCTTCCGGTATTGCGTGGACCGCAGGACATGCAGGCGGAGCCTGTCGTTGTACCGCCGCCAGCGGTGGCAACTGGAGAAATATTGCTGGCCGACAATAGGGTCGGGCAATGAAGGAGGAGGCTGTGATGAGAACAACAATAAGCAAATGCGGATTCTCCGCTTTCGTACTGTGTCTTGCAATGGTTGCGCCAAGCGCCGTCCATGCTGCAGGCGGCACGAAGACGCCGAAACCGCTCAGAACCAGTGAAGTCGTGGAGATGTACTTCGACAAGACCTGGAAATGGGATACGGGCGGCGGACGCTTCATCGCCGACGGCCGTAAATTCATCGCCGCAACGGAAGAAAAAGGCAAGAAGTCCGTCGGTGAAGGCCGCTGGACCGTCGATGCCAACGGCACACTGTGCATGCGCGCCACCTGGAAAGCCGAGGCGGGAAGCGGCAAGGCCGATACCTGCTTCGACCACGGCCGCATCGGCAAGGTGCTCTACCAGCGTAAGCAGGGTGGGCAATGGTACGTGTTCAGGCACAACCCGCCACGCCCTGGCGATGAATTCCTCAAGCTCGTCCGCAAGGACGATGTAACGCCGCAGATCGCCGCCTACGACAAGGCGATGACGGCAACAAGGTAAGGAGTAAGGTGTCATGCAGATAACAAGAAGAACACTTCTGTTCGCAAGTGGTGCCGCCGCAGCCTTTACCGCCGGCATGTACCCGGTGCTCAAGCTCGACGCACAGGGGGTCGCCCCCATGACCTCGACGGGCATGAAAACACTTGCCGACAAACGTCCGACATTGCATGCGGATGGCATTCGTTTCGGCGCTTACGATCCGCACGGCGATTTCACCGGACAGACCGGGGTGGCGACGGAACATCTGTTCCTGCCCTGGGAAGATGTGGATCTCGACAGCCTGGCGCTTGCGGACGCCTATGCCCTGGAGCGCAAGCGCAACGTGCTGATCACCGTCGAGCCTTGGTCCTGGGACGTCAACTGGCGGCTTTCGTCCGACGAGTTGCGCCGCAAGGTGCTGAGCGGCGATTACGACAAGAACATGCAGGCGATCGTCGCACGCATGTCGGCGATGAAGAGCCCGCTGATCCTGCGCTGGGGACAGGAAATGGAAGACACGTCCGGCCGCTTCTCGTGGTCGGGCTGGAACCCGCGTGATTACATCACGGCCTATAAACGCATGGTGGACATGACCCGCAAGGCGGTTCCCGGCGTCAAGGTGATGTGGTCACCCAAAGGTCTTGATGGCCTGCGGGCTTACTACCCCGGCGACAACTATGCGGATCTTGTCGGCCTCTCGGTTTTCGGTCTCGAGGATTATGACAAGATCGAATATGGCGGGCCGAAGACTTTCACGGATCTGCTGCGCAAGGGCTATGGACTTGTCGAAACCTTCAACAGGCCGGTCTGGGTTGCCGAACTGGGCTATGAAGGCGGCGATTCCTATGTTCGTCCGTGGATGAACGACGTGACGTTGAAACAGGCGGATTTTCCGAAGCTGGAAGAGGTCGTCTATTTCAACGACAAGGATGTGCATCCCTGGCCGCACAATCTCGGCAAACCGGACTGGCGCGTCGTGCGCCCGGCCAAGGCTTGACTGATCTCTGAAACCGGCGAGCGGCCGATGCCGCTCGCCCGGTGGGCGAGGTCTATTGCCCTTCTGCCAGCACCGCCTCCGCCTCATAGATGGCGCAGACGATGTGATAAAACGTGCTTGCCGGTGCCGGCTCGTCGAGCATCGGCCTGTCGGCTGGCCATTTGTCGAACCACAGGCCCTTGACCGGTGTGTCGAGGAAAGGTTGCAGCGCGCCGATGGCGCGCAGGCCCGAGGTGAGGTAGCGCTGCCGTTCCTCTCCGCTCGTGACGCTCGCAAGCCGCACAGCAGCCTTCAGCCACTCCGTCTGCGGCCACAGCCGCGCCAGCCCGTCATGCACCGAAAAATCATCGTAAAGGCTCATGATCGCCACCTTGCGGCGCGGGCAGATGCCGTGTTCTTCTCCGATTTCGAACAGGCGCCTGGCCTTCGTAATCGCTTCATCATTGCCGCGCAGGCTGCCCCAGCGTACCAGAAGCCAGGCCCATTCGAACTGGTGGCCCGGCTCCATGATGCGGCCCTTCTCGCCCTCATGGGGTGTCCAGTCATGGGCGAAGAACTCGCGCAACCCACCATTGTTGCCATCGATGAAGCGAGTGAGGGCAAGGCCGGCAATCTCATCGGCCAGTGCCGACCAGGGGCCTTGCGGGTCCTGCGCTTCCCAGGCCAGCATCGCCTCGAAAAGATGCATGTGGGGATTGGAACAGAGCGGGGTGCGCGGCGGGTTCTCTTCCTCGAAGCCGGCGACGGGATGTCTGTAGTCGCGCTCGAGAATGGCGAGGATGTCAAGCGCCCTGACGCGCATCTCGTCCTTGCGTTCGGGAAGGCTCGCGGCCGCCTGCGCTGCGGCGAAAAGCGCAAAAGCCTGATTATAGAGATCGAAGGAGGGATCGATCAGCCGACCGGTCTGGTCGGCGAGGTTGCCGTAAAGGCCGTTTTCAAGCCGATAGACCTTCTCGAACCAGGAGAGGCCATGCGAGAGCGCGTCTTTCCACGGTCCCTGCCAGCCATGCTGGCCGGCGGCGGCGAAACAATAGGCCTGGCGCGGCTGCACGCGGGCGCGGCGATCATCGGAAAAAATCGGCTTCGCATCCTGGCTGAGACGCTCGTAAAAGCCGCCATCCGGACGCGCCGAACCCGCCTCCCACCACAGGGGCAGGGCATCTTCGTCAAGCCATTTCCGTAATGTTCCGATCTCTTCGGCAAGCGTCTGCGAAATGCTCGGAAATTGGACTGTCATACGATAACTCTCTGTTTTTACAGTTGAATTAAAAAATTGACCAATAAAAATACGTAATAATAGACGCAAGTAGACCATGGGACATATTGCGCTGCAACCGTAAAATTATCGGCCTGACAGGATGCCAACCCCTTGGCAGCGCCGTTGGTTCCCTGTCTTTTGTGGCAGATACGGGCCGCCTCAGCGATTCGCGAGTCATGAAGTGTCAGAAATTACAATGCAAATTTGAGATTGCTTATTCGCAGTCCTCACGTATTTCGTAGCAATGGTCTGGTCATTAGTGATTCGGTTTCCTTTTAACTTGGGCGGTGTTGGGGAAATAGAGGGGCGCAAGGCAGAGAGATTTTCTGCCTATACTTCATTGCTGTTCTCCGTTGCGGTTCTTTCGGCCTGCAATACTCCCGCGGGCGTTCGGTCGTTCGGGGGCGCGCAGATGGCATCTCCTTCCGAAGCGCTGATTTTCCCGCCGCCCGGTGGTCCCGAAATCGTTGCCGTGGTCAATCGCACCTATTCCAACGCCGTGGCGCAGCAGGTCATCTTGCGCTCCGAGACCACCACTCCCGGGCAGAATTATCTCAAGGCGGAGTTCTTCGGCCCCCAGCAGGCGGGCGATACCGATCGTGACGCTCTGACTTTCAAGGGTTTCAGGGCGTCTTCCGTCGCCCGGGAAATCCGCGCCGAGTTTCCGGGTGAAGCCATCGCCATGTCGGCAAATTACCTGCAGAATGGTTATGGCGCCTTTTCATACGCAGCCGGCAAGGGTCACGGCGACGATATGTGCCTTTATGGCTGGCAGGACATACGCTCGCCCGAAAGCATGCGGCAGGATTATCGCAATCTCGGACGCATCAAGGTGCGGCTGCGGCTTTGCCAGTCCGGCGCAAGTGTCGAGCGGCTGCTGGCGGTCATGTATAATTACACGATCACCGGCACCTATGCGTCGCCAAGCTGGAACCCCTATGGCACGCCGCGGGCGGTGGATCAGAATCTCGGCCGGCCTGGCAGCCCGGTCTATCCCATGAAGACGGACGATGTGCCGATGCGGCCGGGCGGTGAGGTCACGGCCAGTGTGCCGCCCCGGCCAGCTCGTCGTGCGACGGTCGCCGCGCCCACGCAGCCGGAACCACAGCCGCTGCCGCCCGTTGCGGCTGTCAGTATTCCCTCGCCCACATCGGCGGGTGCGCCATCACTGCCAGCGCGACCTTCGGTGGGAGCCAGGCAGGTGGATAGCCGTTCGGTGGAAAGCGGCCCGCAGCCATCGCAGGTTCCGCAGGTGTCCATTCCCTCGCCAGCTTGTCTGGCCGGTTCGGGAGCGGCACCGGGATGCAGGTGATCGGCGGAACCAGCGGGAAAGGCGGCGCCGAGACGCATATCATGAAATTTCCGAGCCGAAATTCCGGACGAGGAAGAGAACGGAAAGTTTCTGGATGAACAAGGCCATCACAGTCATTGTCTGGTTGCTTGTGTCGCTTTGCGTTCTGGCCATCATCACGATGCCGGTCAGCCTGCAAACGCATCTTGTGGCGACCGCGATCTCCCTCATCCTGCTGGCGACGATCAAGAGCTTCAACGGGCAGGGCGCCTGGCGGCTGGTGGCGCTGGGTTTCGGCACGGCCATCGTTCTGCGTTATGTCTACTGGCGCACAACGAGCACGCTGCCGCCCGTCAACCAGCTTGAGAACTTCATTCCCGGCTTTCTGCTTTACCTGGCGGAAATGTACAGCGTTGTGATGCTGGGCCTCAGCCTTGTCATCGTGTCCATGCCGCTGCCGTCGCGCAAGACGCGGCCCGGTTCGCCCGACTATCGGCCGACGGTCGACGTCTTCGTGCCGAGCTATAATGAAGACGCGGAACTTCTTGCCAATACGCTGGCGGCGGCCAAGAACATGGATTATCCGGCCGACCGTTTCACCGTCTGGCTGCTGGACGATGGCGGCTCGGTGCAGAAGCGCAATGCCGCCAATATCGTCGAGGCGCAGGCGGCGCAGCGCCGCCACGAGGAGCTGAAGAAGCTCTGTGAAGATCTCGACGTGCGTTACCTGACACGCGAGCGCAACGTCCACGCCAAGGCCGGCAACCTCAATAACGGTCTCGCCCACTCGACCGGCGAACTCGTGACTGTGTTCGACGCCGATCACGCGCCTGCCCGTGACTTCCTTCTGGAAACGGTCGGCTATTTCGACGAAGACCCCCGGCTCTTCCTGGTGCAGACGCCGCATTTCTTCGTCAATCCAGACCCTATCGAGCGCAACCTGCGCACCTTCGAGACGATGCCGAGCGAAAACGAGATGTTTTACGGCATTATCCAGCGCGGTCTCGACAAATGGAACGGTGCCTTCTTCTGTGGTTCGGCTGCCGTGCTGCGGCGGGAGGCGCTTCAGGATAGCGATGGTTTCAGCGGTGTCAGCATCACCGAGGATTGTGAAACGGCACTGGCGCTGCATTCGCGCGGCTGGAACAGTGTCTATGTCGACAAGCCTCTGATCGCCGGTCTGCAGCCGGCTACCTTCGCAAGCTTCATCGGCCAGCGCAGCCGCTGGGCGCAGGGCATGATGCAGATCCTGATTTTCCGCCAGCCATTGTTCAAGCGTGGTCTCTCGTTTACGCAGCGTCTGTGCTACATGTCGTCGACGCTGTTCTGGCTGTTCCCATTCCCGCGGACGATCTTCCTGTTCGCGCCACTGTTCTATCTATTCTTCGATCTGCAGATTTTCGTGGCTTCGGGCGGTGAGTTCCTTGCCTACACGGCAGCCTATATGCTCGTGAATCTGATGATGCAGAACTATCTCTACGGCAGTTTCCGATGGCCGTGGATTTCGGAACTTTACGAATATGTGCAGACCGTTCACCTGCTGCCCGCTGTGGTTTCGGTGATCTTCAATCCCGGCAAGCCCACCTTCAAAGTGACGGCGAAGGATGAATCCATCGCCGAGGCGCGGCTTTCGGAAATCAGCCGGCCGTTCTTCGTCATTTTCGCGCTGCTGTTGGTGGCTATGGCCTTTGCCGTATGGCGCATCTACAGCGAGCCCTACAAGGCGGATGTCACGCTCGTGGTCGGAGGCTGGAACCTGCTGAACCTCATCTTTGCGGGCTGCGCGCTCGGTGTCGTCTCGGAGCGCGGCGACAAGTCCGCGTCGCGGCGCATCACGGTCAAGCGCCGCTGCGAGGTTCAGCTTGGGGGCAGCGATACCTGGGTTCCGGCTTCCATCGACAACGTGTCGGTGCACGGCCTGCTGATCAATATTTTCGACAGTGCCACAAACATCGAAAAAGGCGCGACGGCCATCGTGAAGGTCAAGCCGCATAGCGAGGGCGTGCCTGAAACGATGCCTTTGAATGTGGTGCGAACGGTAAGGGGCGAAGGTTTCGTCTCCATCGGCTGCACCTTCTCGCCGCAGCGCGCCGTCGATCACCGTCTGATCGCCGACCTGATCTTTGCCAATTCCGAACAATGGAGCGAATTTCAGCGCGTGCGCCGCAAGAACCCCGGGCTCATCCGCGGCACGGCGATATTCCTCGCGATCGCGCTCTTTCAGACGCAGCGGGGCCTTTATTATCTCGTCCGCGCGCGTCGGCCCGCTCCGAAAAGCGCCAAGCCTGTCGGAGCCGTGAAATGATCGGCTGCAAACCCATAAGGGGTTCTCTGACAGTATTGATATGCGCGGTTGCCGCGGGTGCGATGGCGCAGTCCTCGCCCTTCGATATGACGCCTGAAAGGCCGGCGCAGACGTCACCCGCACCGGCGCCGCCCGCCATTCCGCCTGTCGCGCCGCCGCCGCAACCGCCTGTACAGGTGCCCACTCCGACACCGGGCCAGCCCTCGGCTCCGCCGCCCTTTGCGGTCCAGCCCGCGCCGCAACGCCCGGCCGCTGCGCCATTGCCGCCCGCTTTGGTTCCTCCACGGCAGGAAGGTGCAAGACCGGTTCCAGCTCCGGCCTCGTCGCTTAATGCGGACAGCCGGCGCCGGTATATCCTGCCCTATGAAAAGCTCAGCCTTTCCGGTGAGATTGATCGCCGGCAATGGAGCATCTATCTGACGCCGGAGCAGGCGAATGCCGCCGTTTCACTCAATATCGGCTATCAGAATGCAATCGTGGTCGCGCCGGAAAGCTCGAATTTTCAGGTGAGCCTGAACAATGTCGCGCTGGATGCGGCGCGGATCGAAGCACCTGACAGCGAAGGCAATGTCGCCCTGAAGATACCGCCCGGCGTCTTGCAGGTCGGCTCAAATGTCGTGACGCTCGGTGTGCAGCAACGCCACAGAACCGATTGCACGATCCAGTCCACCTACGATCTGTGGACCGATGTGAACCCTGCGAACACCTATATCGGCTTTAATTCGGATGTCGCCGGCAGCTTTGCCAATATCGACGACATTCAGGCAACCGGGCCTGATGGCAAGGCGATGACGTCGATCGAGATCGTTGCACCTGCGCTCGGCAATCCGGCATTTGCGGATTCTCTCCTGCGTCTTTCACAGGCGCTGGCGCTCAGAACCCAGATGCCGAACCAGACGATCCGTTTCGTTACCGCCCCTTCCACCGAGCGCAAGGCGGGCACGCTGACGGTTTTCGTCGGTACGGCTCGCGAGATTGCCGGTGTGGCTGGAGCGCTGCCGCCCGAGGCATCGGCGGGAGCCTTTGCTGGTTTTGGCAACGCCGGCCCCGGCAATTCCTCGCCGCTTTTTGTCACCGGCCCCACCCCGCAGGCGGTGCAGGCGGCAATCGAGACGCTGTTTTCCTCGATATCGCGCACGCCCGGTGCCCAGAGAACGACGTTTTCGACCCGCAGCTGGCATGCGCCGGATGTGCCACTTGTCATGTCGGACCGCCGTATCGCGCTTTCCGAACTTGGTCTGCAAAGCACCGAATTTAGCGGTCGGCGTTTCCGCACTGAATTTTATGTCGGCATGCCCGCCGATTTTTACGCGTCTGCCTATGGCGAGGCATCTCTTCTGCTTGATGCAGCCTATTCTTCGCAGGTCTTGCCCGGCAGCCATGTCGATATCTACGTCAATGATCAGATCGCCTCGACCGTGCCGATATCCAACAATGGCGGCGGCATTTTCCGGCACCTGCCGATCAAAGTGACGATGCGTCATTTCAAGCCAGGGCCGAACAAGGTGACCCTCGAGGCGGTGCTGATGACGGCACAGGATCAGGCCTGTGCCCCCGGCGCACCCGCCAGCGCGACCCCGCGTTTTGCCCTGTTCGACACCTCGGAAATTCATATTCCTAACTACGCGCAGATCGGCCGCAAGCCGGATCTCGCCGCGATGGCGGGTGCCGGCCAGCCTTACCGGACCGGCGGGCCGGTTGCCTTGTCGCTCGACCGTTTCGACACCGATACCATGTCGGTGGCAGCCACTTTGATCAGCCGGCTTGCGAGCGTGGCGGGACATCCGATTGATATCGAGACCGTTGCCTCGCCGCTGGTGATCGGTGATCGCGATGCCCTCTTTGTCGGCACGATCTCGCAATTTCCGCAGGCGCTGATCAGCCAATTCAATCTCGTTCCGTCCAGCCAGATATCCTGGAAAATGGGAACCGGCGTGCAGGTCCCAGCCCAAAACAGCGACACCCTGTTCAACGACTGGCGGGAGCGGGTGGATGGCGGCATCTGGGAGGGCCAGGTCTCCTCCTTCGAGGAGTGGATGAAGCGGAATTTCGATCTGAGCTCGGATACGCTGCGCTTCCTGCCGGCGGCTGAACAGCCCTATGCGCCGCCCGGCAATGTCTCCTTCATGCTGGCACAGGGCCTCAGCCCCTCCGGCGAGGGGGTATGGACACTGGCGACCGCGCCGACTTCAGCGGAACTTCTAGATGGCATGCAGGCTATGACGCGGGAAAACCGCTGGCGCGACGTCACCGGGCGTGTCGCCGCTTACGATGCCGCAGCCGAAAAGATCGAAACGGTGGAAGTGGAACGGCCTAATCTTTATGCCACCCGGGCATTTTCACTCTCGAACTGGAGGCTGATCGCCGCCAACTGGCTGTCTTCCAACGTTCTTTCCTATTCGCTGGCATTCATTGGTTTTGTGTCGCTGCTCGGTTTTGCCACCTTCGTAATGCTGCGCATGATGGGGCGGCATCGATGAAGAGCGGGATTTCGAAAATTGCCGGTATTGTCTGCCTGTCGGCCATGATGCTGTTTGCCGGCCTCTCCCTCAGCCGCGCGGCTTCGATCCCGACGGACGCATGGGCTGCCTATAAGGGCGCGTTTCTCGATCCCGGTGGCCGGATCATCGATACCGGCAACAGCAATATCAGCCACAGCGAAGGGCAGGGCTATGGCATGTGGCTCGCCGTGCTTGCCGACAACCTGTCCGACTTCGAGCTGATCTGGAGCTTCACCCGCACCGAATTGCTGGTGCGCGATGACGGGCTTTCCGCCTGGAAATGGGATCCGCGCACCAGACCGCATGTCACCGACATCAATAATGCGACGGATGGCGACATCCTGATCGCCTATGCGCTGGCGCTGGCGGCCGGGCAGTGGAACCGGCAGGATTATGCCGAAGCATCGGCGGCCATCGCCTCCGTCATCCTCAAAAAGACCGTGGTGCAGCGTGGCGGGCGCACGCTGCTTCTGCCGGCCGCCAGCGGTTTTGGCGAGGGCGATCGGGCCGATGGGCCGGTGGTCAATCCGTCCTATCTGATTTTCGAAGCCTTTCCGGTGCTCAATCTCGTCGCGCCGTCGCCGCTCTGGAAAGCGGTGGCAGATGATGGGGTGGCGCAGATCGGCGCCTTCGCCTTCAGTGACAGAAAACTGCCCGCCGACTGGGTATCGGTGAAGACGAAGCCGCAGCCGGCATCGGGATTTCAGCCGGAATTCGGATATAATGCGGTGCGCATACCGCTTTATCTTGCAAGGGCGAATATGGGCGCGCCCGAGCTGCTTTCCCGGCTGAAAGACGGCATGACGCTGGAAAGCGGTGCTGCCGGCACCTTCGATCTGAAGAGCGGCGCGGTGAAGGACGTGCTGTCCGATGCCGGTTATCGCATCATACCGGCGCTTGCCGCCTGCATCGCCGGTGGTCCCGCCGTTTCCGCCGAACTTAAAAATTTCCAGCCAACACTTTATTATCCTTCCACATTGCATCTTCTGGCATTGTCGTTTCTGGCAAGGAATAACGGGGAATGCCGATGAATAAGCCACTGTCGACCTCGGCTCTCATCCTGCTTCTGATTGCGCTTGCTGCCTTCCACTGGCGCGATAACATTCTCGGACGGGTGTCGGACGTGCATACATCGGCGGTCGGCGATAACCGGGCGACACCGCGCATTTCACCGGCGGCCAATCCGGCGCAGATCAGTGCTTTCGTCAAAAATCGTGAGATGGCGCAGGCAACGACGCCCGTCACGACACCGCCGGTCACCGTTCCGGCAAGCGATCCGCTACCGGTGATGCAGGCTGGCGGGCAGGCGCCGCAAATGCAGACGGCACAGGCCCCGCGAACGCCGCAGCCCGCCTCGGCCGATATGCCGGAAGTCGATCTCAGCGCGCTGCGCTATTTTGCAGCCCGTGGGGATACCCAGCGGCTTCAGGCCGAAATCGCGCGTCTTCGCACGCTTTATCCCAACTGGACGCCGCCGGCCGATCCTCTCGCCATTCCCGAAAACGGCGATCCCAAGCTCGACGCCATGTGGCAGCTTTATACCGATGGCCGTTATGCCGAAGTGCGCAAGGCGATTGCCGATCGCCAGCAGGCCGAACCCGGCTGGCAACCACCCGACAATCTCATTGGCATGCTCTCGCTTGCCGAAGCCCGCCAGCGGCTCGTCAATGCGTCCGATCTCAAGCAATATTCGGCGGTCGTGGATACCGCCGCGAACAATCCCGCCCTGCTGACCTGCGGCGAGGTCGATGTCCTGTGGCGGGTCGCCGATGCCTTCGCCAATAGCGACCGGATGGGACGGGCGCGCGACGCTTATCTTTACATCCTCAACAATTGCACGGCCGCCAGCGACAGGCTCGCGACGGTGCAGAAGGCATCCGCGCTTTTGCCGGCGGAGATGATGGGCGAGTTGCTGGCCAAGGAAAAACCGGGTGCCGACGGTCAGCTGGAATTCGAGCCGGTCAAGAACGATCTCGCCCGACAGTTCGTGGCAAAGGCCGGAGAAAAACCGAAAGAGGGCGAAAAGGAAGGCGTCACCGTTCCTTCCGCCTATCTGATGCGGCTTGAAAGACTTGCCGAGACCGACAAGCTTGCAAGTGACGCCCTGCTGCTCGGCTGGTACAACATCCGCCAGAAGAACATGGCAGAAGCGGAAAAGTGGTTCCGCAAGACGCGTGAGGAAGAAGACAGCGCTTCGGCCTCGCAGGGTCTGGCGCTGGCGCTGATCGACCGTAATGAGCCGCGCGAGGCCGAAGACGTCATGTATAAATGGCGCACGTCATCAGATGATGCGCTTGCGACCTATCTTGCCGCCACGGCCAATCTTCTGGCCCTGCAGCCACCGGTCGTTCTGCCGCCTGACGTGCTGCAGCGCATTGCCGGGGAAACGGTGGCGCGCAAGGATGCGGCCACCGCGCAGCAATTCGGCTGGTATTCGCTTGCTTTCCGGCAGACACCGCTTGCTTTGCAATGGTTCAGCACGGCCCTTGGCTGGAAACCCGATGATGAGCCGTCGGCCTATGGCATGGCCGTCAGTTATCACGATCTGCGTAATCTGGCCGGTCTGCGTGGCATACAGCAGCAATGGGCGAGCCGCTCTCAACGTATTGCCGATGTTGGCACGGCGCGGATGGTGGATCAGTCCGGGCAGATTGTTGCCCCCGTGAGCACACCGCCCCTTACCCAACAGATGACGGCGCCCGCGCCGACCTATGCGCCGCAGGGCGGAACGGCGATGGTCTATGACCAGCCTGTCGTCCAGCAGCAGCCCGAACCTTCGCGCAAGCAGGCGCGCCGGCCGGTGCAGGCGCAAAGGGAAACCAGCGCCGCCTCCCGTCCACGCTCCTGCGCGGCCTATCCCGACCCACAGCGTCTGCCGCCGCAACAGGCGCTCGATCTCGGCTGGTGCCTGATGGAAACGAACCGTCCGGCAGAGGCTCTGAAAGCTTTCGAATCCGCGATTGAAGGCGGCCAGTCGACGGTGAAAAGCGACGCGGCCTATGGCCAGAGCCTTGCTTATCTGCGCATGGGGCTGACGGACCATGCAGCCGTCTCGGCAACGAAATCGCGCATGGATCGCCCGCGTGCGACCGAATTGCAGGTCTCGATCCTGGCCGACAGGGCGGTCTCCGCCTTCCAGTCGAAACGGTATTCGGAAACGCTTCTGCTGCTCGACCAGCGGGCGCGGTTGGCAGACGAGCGAACGGACCTGATGGTGCTGCGTGGCTATTCCTATCTTGCCATGCGCCGGTATGGCGAGGCGGCCCAGATTTTCGAAAGCCTGACAGCCATCGGGAATCAGGACGGCATCAAGGGGCTGGCGGCCGTGCGCTCGGCCCGACCGAGCAACGGCCCTCAGGGCGGTGGCTGACAGCGGGCGGAAGGCTCGTCGTCGCTATTCCACGTCTGTAAGATTGCGGATGATGCGCATGAAGATGCGTGCGCCGATGCCGATCAACGTGTCCGGAAAGTCATAATCGGGATTGTGCAGGTTGGGGTAATCTCTGCCGGCGCCGAGAAAGAACATGGCTGACGACGAGACGGCGCGGAAACGGCCGAAATCTTCGGAGGCCCGCATGGGCAGAGCCTCCGAATTGTAGGGAATTTTCTCCTCGTCGAGTGCCCGCCTTATGTGCGCGACCGCCTCTGGCGCATTTTCGCAATGCAGGAAAATATCGTCATAGGCGATGTCGAGCGTCAGTTGCTGCTCGCCTGCCACCTTCTTCGCCAGTGATTCCGCAGCTGTGCAGAGCTTTTCCATCCGGTCGTCGGTCAAGGTTCTGAGCGTTGCCCAGATTTCCGCATCGGCTGGGGAAATACCGAAGGCGGCCTCGCCCATCACGGCATGGGTGATCGTCACCATCGAAAAATCGGGCTCGGGCGGGAAGCCGGAACCGAGTTCGGCCAGAGCCGGCATCATCAGGGATATCGCCTGCATTGGCGAAACGCCGTGCTCCGGTGAAGAGGCATGCGCCGTCTTTCCCGAAAGGCGGATCTTGATGCCGCGCGATGCGCAATTGACCGGGCCTTCCAGCACACTGACATGGCCGAGCGGCAGACCGGGCAGATTATGCAGCGAAAAGGAATAATCAGGTTTTATCTCGTGAAAGCGCGGGTCGGCAAGAACGGCGGCGGCACCTGCGCCGGTTTCCTCGGCTGGCTGGTAGAGAAGGATGACGCGACCGGTTTGCGGCCTTTGCCTGGAGAGGCCGAGCGCCAGTGCCGTCAGGATGGTGGAGTGGCCATCATGACCGCAAAGATGGCCCTTGCCGTCGGTGCGGGAGCGATAATCGGCCTCGCTCTTCTCATGAATGGGCAGGGCATCGAGTTCCGAGCGGATCAGGATCGCCGGGCCGCTTTTACCGCTGTCATAGACCGCCGCCACGCCATGGCCGCCAAGATCGGCGAGAAGCCGGTCGGGTTTTGTCTGCGCAAGGAAAGTGCGGATGCGCCGAGCGGTCTCCTTTTCCTCCCCGGAAATTTCCGGATGGCGGTGCAGATCATGGCGAAGCTCGACGAGATCGAGCATGTCCTTGTTGGTCAGAAACATCTGATATCCTTGCAAGTCGGCAGGCTTGGTTTTTCTGCCGCAACTTACAGGGCGATGTCTTTAATGCAAAACCTTTGGCGGATGCCAGCGCTTGCCCGTCGTTTTCGGTTTGGCGGCAAGCTTGATGACATCGGGCGGTAGCGGAACCGTGGTCTTTGCCTTTTCCAGCCGTGCAAGGGCGGCGCGGGCTTTTTCGGCATATTCCAGATGCGCCGCATCGTCGGAATGATAGTGTTGCAGCCTTTCGAGGATTTCCGCCGCCTCCATCTGTCGTTCGGCGGCAATCAGCGCTACCGCGCATTTGTAAAGTGCTTCCCGGTGGAACGGCGCGCGGTTGGTTACCTGGCGGAAGGCCTCGGATGCCTCGTGATAATGCTGTTGCGCAAGCCGCGTTTCGCCGATGCGCAACCAAAGGACGACGGGTTCGTGGCCTGCTGCGATGAGGCTGAGAAAGGCGATCTCGGCTTCCCGGAACTCACCGCGGTCGAAGGCGAGGTTGGCAAGCCCGAACTGCGCGCCGAGATGATCCGGCGCTGCGGAAAGAACCTGCCCGAAGGCAATGCTCGCCTCGCTTTTCTTACCGCTCTTGTAGAGTTTCAGGGCCTGTTCGTAAACGAAACGGACGCTGCGCGGGTGGAGCGTGCCGCCGAGATTGTCGCCAGAGCGGGTGCGGAACAGGGTGCAACTCAGCTTGTGCTCTTCCGGGCCGAAGAAATATTTATAGGGCTCGTTGCCGCGCAGGAAATCATAGGTCTTAAAACCCTGCTCGATCGCCCTGCGGATGCAGTGCCCATGCAGCACGAGGCCGGGGGACGGCGTCTTCCAGTCCTCGTCGCGGCCGGTAATGTAGAACAGGACCGATTTTTTCTGCCGGTCGATGATGTTGGCAAGCGCCCCAAGCGGCTGGTCGCCGAACCACAGCACCGGCACTTCCAGATCGCCACGCAGCCAGACATCCATCAACATCTGCCGCGTCGCGCCGATCAGGAGTTCGGTGCGCTCCTTGCCCTTGTGCGGCGCCCAGCGAACGCGCCAGAAATCGAACAGGATGTCCATCTCCCGCTTGAGAGTGTCCCTGGTTGCGAAGGTGATGCGGTATTCGTCGCCACCCTCCACCTTTCGCAGGAAGCGCCGGAGCTTCTGCCGCGTCTGGCTGCTCATATGGCTTTCGAGATAAGCGTCGAACGTCTCGGGCAAACTCACGACCGGGCAGATGCAATTGTTGATGTTGTAGGGGTTGGTCGGCATGCTGTCGCGGAACATGACGAGTGGACCCTGAAGCGCCTGGATCATCGCGTCGCGCCTTTCCGGCCCGCCGCAGAGATAGTCGAGCTTCAGCTCGGTCCAGTTCTGCTGGCGTATATAGGAGCAGAAACCGGCAATGGCGTGGTTCTCATAGTCCGGCCGGGAGATGAAGCCGGTGTAATCCGCCGCCGCATTGCCGGCCATGACGATGCTGTCGTGAAAGCGGCCGGTCTTCTTGTCCGGCTCGGTGACGAGGCGCAAGGGGAAAAACGCCACGTAAGGCGAGCCTTCCGTGCGCTCGCGCAGCGCCAGGATGAACCAGCGTTTGCGGCGCGGCATGTAATCCCGAAGCCAGCCCCAGGAAAGGAAATGCCGGGCATGGGGATCGGCCATGAACACCGCGTCCCAGTTTTCCCGGATAGCCTCGAAGCCGGCATCCGTGTCGATGATATCGATGCGCATTCTTGCCCCTCCCAACACTGATCACACATTCGGGAGGCTTCATTTTATGGGTAAACGGCTGGCTTCAAATATTCCCTTCGGGTGAAAGCCCTGCATCAAATGGGATTAGCCCATTGCCCTTAGCCGATTGCCGCGCCGCGACAAAAAAGACCTTGTCAGCCGGTTGCAGCACTCTAACATGCAAGGCTGAATGCGTGTCCGGCTCAACGGATCGCATGGCACGGGAGTTCTCATATGGCTGTTCCTTTCATGCTTCTGACCGGCGCCAGCCGCGGAATAGGGCACGCCACCGTCAAGCTGTTTCAGGAGAAGGGCTGGAGGATTCTCACCGTTTCGCGGCAGCCCTTTTCCGAGGAATGCCGGTGGCCATCTGCGCGCGAGAGCCATATCCAGGCCGATCTTGAGGACTTGTCGCGGATTGATGATCTGGCAGACGAGGTGCGTTCGCGCCTGCCTGAAGGCAAGCTTGCCGCCCTCGTCAACAATGCCGGTATTTCGCCAAAGGGCGAAGGCGGCAGCCGTCTTGGCGTGGTGGACACCACGGCCGACATCTGGACGCGGGTGATGAATGTCAATCTCATCTCAACCGCGCTGCTTGCCCGTGCGCTGCTGCCGGAACTGGAAGTCGCCAAAGGCTCGATCGTCAACGTCACCTCCATCGTCGGGTCGCGGGTCCACCCATTTGCGGGCGTTGCCTATGCCGCTTCCAAGGCGGCGCTTGCAGCGCTGACGCGCGAACTGGCGCATGAATTCGGACCGCGTGGCGTACGCGCCAACGCCATCGCGCCGGGTGAAATCAACACCGCCATCCTGTCGCCCGGAACGGCTGAACTGGTGGATGCGCAGGTGCCGCTCGGCCGCCTCGGCACGACGACAGAGGTGGCGCAGACCATCTATTTCCTGTGCTCGGAACAGTCGAGCTACATCAACGGCGCTGAAATTCACATCAATGGCGGCCAGCACGTCTGACGCCTGAAGCCCTTCAACCGAAACGGAGCCCTTACCGATGACCATCCTGCCCAATTCCGTCGAGGCACGCGATATCGCCTATCAGATGCACCCGAACGTCAACCTGCGCAAATTCGAAAAGACCGGCGGTCTGGTGATCGAAAGCGGCGAGGGCATCTATGTGACCGACAGCAGCGGCAAGCGCTACATCGAGGCGATGGCGGGCCTATGGTCGGTGGCGCTCGGTTTTGGCGAACAGCGGCTGGTGGATGCGGCAACGAAGCAGATGCAGAAGCTGCCCTATTACCACACCTTCTCCTACAAGACCCATGGCCCGTCCGTTGATCTCGCCGAACTGCTGATCGAGCTTTCACCGGTGCCGATGTCCAAGGTGCACTTCACCTCCTCCGGCTCCGAGGCCAACGACCTCGTTGCCAAGATGGTCTGGTATCGCTCGAATGCGCTCGGCAAAAAGGACAAGAAGAAGATTATCGGCCGCATCAAGGGCTATCATGGCGTGACGATCGCATCCGCCTCCATCACCGGCCTGCCGCGCAATCATGAGAGCTTCGACCTGCCGCTGGACCGCATGCTGCACACCGCCTGCCCCTCCTATGTCCATTTCGGAAAGGATGGGGAAAGCGAGGCGGAATTTACCGCGCGTATCCTCGGTGAATTGGAAGAGCTGATCCTGCGCGAAGGTCCCGAGACCGTCGCTGCCTTCTGGGGCGAGCCGGTCATGGGTGCCGGTGGGGTTCTGTTGCCGCCGGAAGGGTATTGGGAAGGCGTGCAGGCGATCCTGAAGAAATACGACATCCTGCTTGTCGTGGATGAGGTAATCTGCGGTTTTGGCCGCACCGGCAAGATGTTTGCCTGCGAGACCTATGACATCAAGCCCGACGTGCTTGTCGTCTCCAAGCAGATTTCGTCGTCCTACATGCCGCTTTCGGCAATCATCATGAACGACAGTTTCTACCAGCCGATTGCCGATGAATCAGATCGTATCGGCTCCTTTGGCCATGGCTACACCGCCTCCGGCCACCCTGTCGCGACCGCGGTGGGCCTCGAAAACCTGAAGATCATTCAGGAGCGCGATCTGGTCGGCAATGTCGCCCGGCTGGAGGGTAAATTCCTCGATCATCTGAAGGCGCTTGCCGATCACCCGCTCATCCATTCCTCGCGTGGCATCGGCCTTCTCGGTGCGCTGGAGGTAAAACCTTGGGATGGCACGAAACCGGGCGATACGACGCTGGCGCTGGCCGCGGCTATCGAAAGTGAAGGTGTCATCACTCGACCGATCGGTGAATCGATCTGCTTCTGCCCGCCGCTGATCATCACGGCCGAGCAGCTGGATGAGCTGTTTGCCGGCGTCAAGCGCGGTCTTGATAACGCGCTGGCTGCAAGGGGCTGAGGAGTTGGGGATCGCATCGGCCGGTATCCGGCCGATGCCTTCTATCCGCGATACGCCACGAGCACCGCGCCGCAGGCAATCAGCACGATGCCGAGCCAGTTGGGCAGCGACAGTCTTTCTCCCAGAAACAGCACCGCAAAGACGGCGACGAAGACGACACTGAGCTTGTCGATGGGCGCGACACGGGCGGCATCGCCGATCTTTAGTGCCCGGAAATAACATATCCATGACGCGCCGGTCGCCAGACCCGAAAGCACGAGGAATAGCCAGGTCCGCCCCGAGATGGTGGAGGGCTGCTGCCAGTTGCCGGTGACATAAACCATCAGGCCCGCGGCGGCGAGAATGACGATGGTGCGGATGAAGGTGGCAAAATCGGAATTGACGTTTTCGATGCCGATCTTGGCGAAAATGGCGGTCAGCGCCGCAAAGGCCGCCGATAAAAGCGCCCAGAATTGCCAGGCGAGAAACAGGTTCTTCATGCGGTTGCTCCGTCCATCGTATTGCGCCCTGTCTGGCTCTACAGCATCGCCGGGCCGATAAAAACCGTTTTCGTTCAGGGCCGGAACGATGAAAGGCCGACGCATCCACAGGATACGCCGGCCTTCATGCGGGCCTGTCCGGACGAACCGGAACAGGCAGGACCTTGGGAGGTCGTATTATTCGGCGGGCTGCACCGATGCCGGCAGGGCGTCCACATCGGCAATGCTGGTGAATTCTTCCTTGCCGCTGAGGACGCGCGCGAGCTGCTCCTGGTCGAGTTCGCCTTCCCAGCGGGCGACGACGATGGTGGCGACAGCATTGCCGACGAAGTTGGTGAGCGCGCGGCATTCCGACATGAAGCGGTCGATGCCGAGGATCAGCGCCATGCCGGCGACCGGAACCGAAGGCACGACCGAGAGGGTTGCGGCCAGCGTGATGAAGCCAGCGCCAGTGATGCCGGCAGCGCCCTTGGAGGAGAGCATGGCCACAAGCAGCAGCAGGATCTGTTCGCCAAAGGACAGGTGGATACCGGTTGCCTGCGCGATGAAGAGGGCGGCCAGCGTCATGTAGATGTTGGTGCCATCAAGGTTGAAGGAGTAACCGGTGGGGATGACGAGGCCGACGACGGAGCGCTTGCAGCCAGCCTTTTCCATCTTGCTCATCAGGCCCGGCAGGGCTGCTTCCGATGAAGAGGTGCCGAGAACCAGCAGCAGCTCTTCTTTGATGTAGCGGATCAGCGCGACGATGGAGAAGCCGTTATAACGGCAGACCGCGCCGAGAACCACGAACACGAAGAGCGCGGACGTGATGTAGAAGGTGCCGATCAGCATGGCGAGATTGGTGACGGAGGAAATGCCGTATTTGCCGATGGTAAATGCCATGGCACCGAAAGCGCCGATGGGGGCGGCCTTCATCAGGATCGCGACCAGCTTGAAGATCGGGTACATCATGGCATGCATGAAATCGGTGACGGGCTTGCCCTTTTCGCCGACGATGCCGAGTGCGATGCCGAACAGCACGGAGAAGAACAGCACCTGCAGGATATCACCGCTGGCAAACGCACCGACGATGGTGGTCGGAATGATGTTCATCAGGAAGCCGGTGATGGTCTGCTCATGGGCCTTGTCGGCATAGGTCGCGACAGCCTTGGCATCCAGGGTCGCCGGATCGATGTTCATCCCGGCGCCCGGCTGCACGGTGTTGGCAACGATCAGGCCGACGATGAGCGCGAGCGTGGAGAAGACCAGGAAGTAGATCATGGCCTTACCGGCCACGCGGCCAACCTTCTTCATGTCGTTCATGCCGGCAATGCCGGTTGCGACGGTGAGGAAGATGACGGGAGCGATGATCATCTTGACGAGGCGGATGAAGCCGTCGCCGAGCGGCTTCAGCTGTTCGCCGAAGGTCGGGTAAAAATGGCCGAGTGCGATACCGGCGATGATGGCCACCAGAACCTGAAAATACAGGTGCTTGTAGAATGGCTGCTTGGCGTGGCCTGCGGCCACGGCTGTGCTGTCGATCATGTTTTTTCCTCCTCGGCCTCACCCTGCCTTTATTGGCCTCCCGGGATCGCCGTGTCGTTGACGGCGTCGCGCCGATTGCAGAGTCATGTGCAATACGCATGCCAGACTTGCTTATTTGGTGTAACTGACTGATTTCAAATGTAGTTTTTATTGAAGCTTCGCCGGCTCACGGCCATTTGTGCGGAATTCCGGACAAAATCTCTTGCGATCCGTGTGTAAATCCGCACAATTATTCCATGACTTATCAGGATCAGGCACCTCATTCCCAGGCGAAACGACGGGCGCAATGGCTGGCGCTGGCTGGCCTGTGGTTGCTGGTCAGCCTGGGAATGCTGCTGGTGGCCGATGAGTTCGCCCGCCGCCAGGCGATACGCACTGCCGCCTCCGAGGCCTCGACCGATGCCGAACTGAAGATCGCGCTATTGAATGTCGCGCTCGAGCGGCCGCGCGCCATTCCGCTGGTGCTATCAGGCGATCCCGATCTTGCCGCCGCGCTTGACGGTGGCGGTCCGCCCGCCCTCGACCGGCTGAACCGCAAACTGGAAGGCCTGATCGAAGGCACGCAGTCCTCGGTGATCTACGTTACCGGGCCGACCGGGCTGACAATTGCCTCCAGCAACTGGCGGCAGGACGACAGCTTCGTTGGCTCCAATTACGCCTTCCGCGAATATTTTCAGGCGGCGATGAAGACGGGCATGTCCGAACATTATGCGCTGGGCAATGTCAGCCGCCGGCCAGGTCTTTATATTTCCCGCCGCATCGATGCCAGCGACGGGCGGCCACTTGGCGTCGTCATTGCCAAGGTGGAATTCAACCGTCTGGAGTCGGACTGGAACATTGGCGGCAAACCGGTCTATGTGGTCGACAGGAACGGCGTCGTTCTGATGACGAGTGTGCCGGAGTGGCGTTTCAAGACCGTGGCACCCATCGACGAGGCGCGGCGGAAGATCATTGCCGAAAGCCTGCAATTCGGCAATGAGACGCTTGCGACCCTGCCATTTAGGGTGGCCCGGTCGTCGGGCGATGGCGTTCCACTCATCCATGTCGATGGGCCGGCGCGCGCGCGTGGCGATTATCTGCAGCTGGAAGTGCCCGTGCCGACGACGTCATGGACCCTGCATTATCTGCAGCCCGTCGCACCGGCACTGAATGTCAAGATCCGCGAGGGCAGGGTGGTGGCGCTGGCGACGCTGATGCCGCTGATGGCGCTTTCCGCATTCTGGCTGTGGCGCAGGCACAAGGCGCTCCGGGAAAAGGAAGAGGAACAGCGCGCCCGGGCTGAACTGGAAATGAAGGTGCAGGAACGAACCCGTGACCTGACGAAAACGCGCGATCATCTGCAGGCCGAAATCACCCTGCATGAAAAAACCACCGGCGAGTTGCGCAATGTCCAGCACGAGCTGGTGCAGGCCAACCGCCTTTCCATTCTGGGCCAGGTGGCGGCGGGCGTGGCGCATGAAATCAACCAGCCGGTAGCGACCATCCGCGCCTTTGCCGATAATGCCCGTACCTTGCTGAAACGCGATCGTCTGGCCGAAGCCAATGAAAATCTGGAAGACATCGCCGCTCTCACCGAGCGTATCGGCACCATTACCACCGACCTGAAGATACTTGCACGCAAGGGCCGCACCGCCGCCGAACCCGTGAGTGCCAGGCTGGTCATCGAAGGCGCGGTCGTGCTGTTGCGCAGCCGTTTTTCCGGGCAGATGGATGCGCTGGATATCGTCCTGCCGGATCAGGATCTGAAGGTGCTCGGCAGCCGTATCCGGCTCGAGCAAATCCTCATCAACCTCCTGCAAAACGCGCTGGAAGCCACGGAAACGATTGAGACGGCGCGTGTCGAGGTGCGGGTGCGGGAGGAGGGCGACATGGTCGTGATTTCGGTCAGCGACAATGGCGCCGGCATTCCGGAGGCCATCCGCGCCCAGCTTTTTTCACCCTTCAACACATCAAAGGAAAGTGGCCTCGGTCTTGGCCTCGTCATCTCCAACGATATCGCTTCCGATTATGGCGGTCGTATCGAGGTGACGAGCAGTGGGGCGGGCACGTCTTTTTCCGTATATCTGAAGCGAGCATGACATGATGGCGGATGGAACCATATTCCTGGTGGATGACGATTCCCAGTTGCGCAAGGCGATGGTGCAGACGCTGGAACTCGACGGATTGCCGGTCACCTCCTTTTCCAGGGCGGAGCAGGCGCTTGCGGCCCTGAACGAGGATTTCGACGGCATCATCATCACCGATGTGCGCATGCCGGGCATGACAGGCCTCGAATTCTTCGACCATGTCCGCAAGATCGATGCCGATCTGCCTGTCATCCTCATTACCGGCCATGGCGACGTGCCGATGGCCGTCGATGCGCTTCACAACGGCGCTTATGATTTCATCGCGAAACCCTTTCCCGCCGAACGCATGGTGGAAAGTGCGCGCCGGGCGCTGGAAAAGCGCCGTCTCGTGCTGGAAAACCGTGCGCTTCGCCGGGCTGCGGGACAGGCGGAGGACGATCTGCCATTGATCGGCCAGACACCCGCCATGGAGCGCCTGCGCACCACGCTACGCCACATTGCCGATACGGATGTGGATGTGCTGGTGGCGGGTGAAACGGGCAGTGGCAAGGAAGTTGTGGCAACGGCGTTGCATCGCTGGAGCAAGAAGCGTTCAAAGGGCAATTTCGTGGCGCTGAATTGCGGCGCGTTGCCGGAAACGGTGATCGAAAGTGAGCTTTTTGGCCATGAGCCGGGGGCCTTTACCGGTGCACAGAAAAAGCGCGTTGGCCGTATCGAACATTCCAGCGGTGGTACGCTATTTCTGGACGAAATCGAAAGTATGCCGCTCGCGGTTCAGGTGAAGATGCTGCGTGTGCTGGAAATGCGCGAAGTCTCGCCGCTCGGTTCAAACGAGGAGAGGCCGGTCGATATCCGCGTGGTGGCGGCGGCGAAGGTGGATCTCGGCGATCCGGCCGAGCGCGGCACGTTCCGCGAAGATCTCTATTACCGGCTGAACGTGGTGACCTTGTCCATTCCGCCGCTGCGCGAACGCAAGGCGGATATTCCGCTCCTGTTTTCCCATTTCGTCACCAAGGCTGCCAACCGTTTCAACATGCCGGTGCCGCAGATCAGCGCCGGCACGTCCCGGCGGCTCCAGGACCACGACTGGCCGGGCAATGTCCGAGAACTCGGGCATTTTGCCGAAAGGGTGGTGCTGGGGCTGGAGGCAGAACCAGCGGCTGCGCCCACCTCGCAATCCGCCATTCCGGCTTCAGGGACTCTGCCGGAGCGCATGGATGAGATTGAGGCGCATATCATCCGCGAAACACTGGAGCGCTCGAACGGAGACGTGGCGGAAACCATCGCAACGCTCGGCATTGCCCGCAAGACCTTTTACGACAAGCTGCAGCGTCATGGTATCAACCGGGCGGATTATGTGAAGAACGGCACGGCGTGAGATGGCGCTGATGCAGATGGAAAAGCCGTGGACGTTTCCGCCCGCGGCCTGACAATAACGGCTGTATCTATCTTGGCGGTCTTGCCGCTCAACCTGCTACGCAGAAATGACGCTGACCATCGTTGCCGACATAGGTGCCGGAGCGGCTGTTGAAGCTGCGATAGCGCTGCGAGCAATAGTCGTACCAGGCATTTGTCCAGGGCTCGATCGTGCGGTAGGTCCGGCGCGGCTGGTAATAACCGGGGTTGTTGTCATAGACCGGCTGGGCGCGGTAAACCGGTGCCGGACGATAGACCGGAGCGGGGCGATAAACCGGCTGTGGCTGCGGCTGATAATAGCGGTAGTCCGGCTCTTCATAAACGTAGCTCGGCTCGTAACGGCGGGGCGGGTCGATATAGACGCGCTCATCATCCACCGGGCCGGGCCGCGACATTGCCGAGCCAACGGCGACACCGGCGGCAAGACCGAGGACGCCACCCAGAATGGCGGCATCGCGACGGTCATGGCGATCCCAGTCGCCGGCGGATGCGCTGCTGAAGGGAACGAGCGTGGCGGCGGCCACAGCGATCGTCAGAACTGTTTTAGCTGCGAAGGACGACATGGTGTTTTCTTCCATCCAAGTGGCAGGGCGCTGCCAGTTGCAAATTCGATGGTTAAGGAAATACCGCCCGGCTGCTGAACGGGCGCTGAATGAATTGTGGCGGACCGGCGGCGGCCTGCAATTCCTGTTTGCGCGGACCGTACTTCGCGCTAGAACTCAAGAACAAACAGGACGCACCGATGAGCCTTTCCCACATAACCGTCAATCCCGATTCCTCGCATGAAGACCGTGCACAGGCCATTCGCGATACGCTGCGTGACGCCATTGTCGACCGGCGGCTCGCACCGGGAACGAAACTGTCGGAAGCGGAAGTGGGAACCCTGTTCGAGGTCAGCCGCACGGTGGTGCGGGCAGCCCTTCAGATGCTGGCCTATGAGGGGCTGGTCAAGGCCGAGCGTAATCGTGGCGCCTTCGTTTCCAACCCCACGCCGGATGAGGCGCGGCAGGTTTTTGCCTCGCGACGGCTGATCGAACCCGGTGTGGTGGATGCGGCGATCGAAAAAATCACCCCAGCGGCGGCGAAGAAGCTGAGGGAACATCTGGTCGAGGAAAGCCGCCATCAGCTGGAGCGCGGCCCAACCGCCAGACGCGCGGAGATCAGGGCGTCGGGCGATTTTCACCTGATGCTCGCCGCGCTTGCCGGCAATGCCATCCTCGAAAAATTCATGGATGAGCTGGTGGCGCGGTCATCGCTGGTCATCGCGCTCTATGGTCGCTCGGGTGTCTCGAGCTGCGGCCATAATGACCACGCCGACCTTCTGGATGCGCTGGAGGCGAAGGATGCGGCAAAAGCCCGTGCGCTGATGCTGCGGCACCTCGACCACATCGAAGCCGATCTCGACCTTCGCATGAAGGAGGGGCTGGCGCTCAAGGACGCGCTGGCGCTTTGATCGCCGCCCGTCCCGCCTTGTCGGCGGGAGGGGGCTTTTCTATTCCGCCTCAGGCGGCGTAGCGGCTGATGGCGAGGTCGTGTGTATCGATCTCCGGCTTGTTCCCGCTGATCAGGTCGGCAAGTACACGGGCCGAGCCGCAGGACATGGTCCAGCCGAGCGTGCCGTGACCGGTGTTGAGATAAAGATTGCTGTAGCGGGTGGCGCCGATGACAGGCGTGCCATCTGGCGTCATCGGGCGCAGACCGCACCAGAATTTCGCCTGGCTTTGATCACCCGCGCCGCCAAACAGGTCTTCCACCGAATGGGCGAGCGTTTCCTGGCGTGCGGCCGGCAAATCCTTGCTGAAACCGGCGATTTCCGCCATGCCGCCGGCGCGGATGCGCGAGCCGAGACGGGTGATCGCCACTTTGAATGTCTCGTCCATGACTGTGGAGACGGGCGCGCGCTCCTCTTTCACGATCGGAACCGTGATGGAATACCCCTTCACCGGATAGACCGGCAGGGTCAGCCCAAGTTGCCGCACGAATTGCGGCGAATAGCTGCCGAGTGCAGCCACGAAAATATCCGCCTCGATCAGGCCGCGCGTGGTTTCAACGGCCTTGATACGGCCTCCCTCAACGATGGGGCGCATGATGCCGGTGTCGTAAAGGAAGGTGACGCCTGCCTCTTCCGCCATGCGGGCGAGTTCCGTGGTGAACATGAAGCAGTCGCCGGTCTCGTCGCCGGGCAGCCGCAGACCACCGACGATCTTCTCCTTGGCGGGTGCAAGGCCGGGTTCGATGGCGGCGCAGCCGTCGCGGTCGAGAATCTCGAAAGGCACACCGCCCGCCGTCAGCACGTCCACATCCTTGCCGATGGCATCGAACTGCTTCTGGGTGCGGAACACTTCCAGCGTGCCCTGCATGCGCTGGTCATAGTCGATGCCGGTCTCTTCGCGCAGCGCCATCAGGCAATCGCGGCTATATTCGGCAACGCGCACCATGCGGCTCTTGTTGATGGCATAACGCGCCGAGGTGCAGTTGCGCAGCATCTGGCTCATCCAGCGCCAGGCGGCCGGGTCGGCTGTCGGGCGGATAATCAGCGGCGCATGTTTCATGAACAGCCATTTCATCGCCTTCATTGGAATGCCGGGGGCAGCCCAGGGCGATGAATAACCGGGGGAAACCTCGCCGGCATTGGCAAAGCTGGTTTCGAGCGCTGCGGCCGGCTGGCGGTCAATCACCGTCACCTTGTGTCCGGCTTTGGCCAGATACCAGGCGGATGTCACGCCGACGACGCCGGCTCCGAGGATAGTGACGTTCATGATCGTCTCACTTGTGATTGACTGATGTTGAAGCGGTTGCCGGGCTCATGCCCGGTTGAATGTAGCTGCGGCGGTAACGGCGGCCGAGGCCGGTCAGGATTTCATAGGCAATCGTGCCCGCATCCTCGGCGATGTCTTCCAGTGTCTGATCAGGCCCGATCATCTGCACGAGGCTGCCCTGCGTCAATGTTCCCTCGGGCAGGGCGGATATGTCGAGAATGATGCTGTCCATCGAAACGCGCCCGGCAATCGGCAGACGCACGCCATTGTACCACGCCGCGCCGCGATTGCTGAGCGAACGCGGCAGGCCATCGGCATAGCCGGCAGCGATTGTCGCAAGCCGCGTCGGAACGCTCGCCGTAAAAGAGCCGCCGTAACCAACCAGCGAGCCGGCGGGAACGGTGCGGGTCTGAATGACGGCGACATCGAGACGAACGACCGGCTTCATCGGGTTGGGGCCGGCAGCGGAAGGCGCACCGCCATAAAGCGCGATGCCGGGGCGCAGTAGAGCGTTATGATAGTCGTTGCCGAGAAAAATACCGCCCGAATTGGAAAAACAGACCGGCGTCTCGGGAAAGGCGGTGGCGGCCTTGCGCATCACGGCGAGCTGCGCGGCATTGGAAACATGATCCGGCTCGTCGGCACAGGCGAGATGGCTCATGACGAAGGCGATCTCAATTCCATCGAGCAACTGCTGCTTGGCGGAGAGGATTTCAAGCTCTTCGGGGGAGAGCCCAAGGCGGCACATGCCGGTATCGATCTGGACGGCGGCGGTGAGCGTCTTGCCGAGCTCTCTGGCATGAGCTGACCATTGCGCGATCTGTTCCAGCGAGTTCAGAACCGGGGTGATGGCCATGGCGGCGCAGGAGGTTTCGTTGCCGGGCTGCAGACCATTGAGGACGAAAATCCGCGCCTTTGCCGAAAGCCGGAGCCTGAGTGCCAGCGCCTCATCGATATGGGCGACGAAGAAATTGCGGCAACCCGCCTCGAACAGGGTCTGTGAGACGACATCCGCGCCGAGACCATAGGCATCGGCCTTCACGACGGCGGCCGTTTGCGATGCGGGGGCCATACCGGCAAGAGTCAGGTAATTATCCCGCAATGCGCCCAGATCGATGGTTAGATGGCCGCTTGCACCACCGGCGGCCTGCTGGCGGCTGATCTGCATGTCCATGGTCGTTCACCCTCATTTTTATCCTCTGAGAGTATTGCAACGATTGTCGAATTTCTTGGCGATTATTCGAAGAAAATGCGATAGAATTTGAAATCACGCAATTTTCATCGATTAATTGGAATTTTCTATGTCGTCCCTTGATGCGACCGACCGCCACATCATCCGCCTGCTTCGGCTGAATGCCCGCATCAGCAACGCAAAGCTTGCTGCAGAAGTCGGGCTTTCGCCGTCGGCGTGTTTGCGCCGTGTCGATATTCTCGAGCGGGAAGGCATTATTAGGGGCTATACGGCGCTGACCAGCGGCCTTGCCGGCGGCGAGGTGATTTCGGTCATCGTGCAGATCACGCTTGACCGGCAGACGGAGGATTTTCTCAACCGTTTCGAAAATGCGGTGCGGCGGTATCCGGAAATTCGCGAGTGTTATCTGATGACCGGCGGTTCGGATTATTTCCTGCGCTGTGAGGCGGAAAGCGCGGGGGATTTCGAGCGCATTCACAAGGAGATCCTGTCGAAACTGCCGGGGGTTTCGCGCATTCATTCGAGCTTTGCGATCCGGAATGTGCTGGCGACGCCGAAGGCGCGGTAGCGTCGAGTACGCGGCCACCCCCCTCTGTCCTGCCGGACATCTCCCCCACAAGGGGGGAGATCGGCAAGCTGCTTGCTCACCGCATCCAGTGAACCACTTTATCAATAGTGAGACGATTGCGAGAGAACGAGCGGCCGCCCCATTCGATCTCCCCCCTTGAGGGGGAGATGTCCGGCAGGACAGAGGGGGGTAAGCCCCACACTCCACCTATCGATATCACCCCCACCACCGATAAAAATGATGCACCGGCCCGCGCCCGGACCCAACGGCGAGCCCCCGGCCGGCCTCGAGCGCTCCGTTCAGATAATCCTTCGCAAGCCCGACCGCCTCCCGCAATTCATGTCCCATCGCAAGGTGAGCCGTAATGGCGGCCGCGAGCGTGCAGCCGGTGCCGTGGTCGTTTTTTGTCTCCACCCTGGGTGCAGAAAGCGCCTGCATGGCACCATCCGCAAACAGATAGTCGGTGCTCTCAGGTCCATCGCCATGGCCGCCCTTGATGAGCACGGCCTTCGCGCCGGCGTTCAGGATCAGCTCCGCCTGACGGGTGATCTCCTGCTCCGTCTCCGCTATCGGGGTTCCGGTCAGCAGCGCCGCTTCCGGCAGGTTCGGGGTGACGATGGCGGCGAGTGGCAACAATGCGTGCCGCAACGTCTCGATGGCATCTTCATGCAGCAGCCGGTCGCCCGAGGTCGCCACCATGACGGGGTCGAGCACCACCGGCTGCGACTGCTGCCGGAGCCGTTCTGCGATGGCGGCGATGGTTTCGATCCGCGAGACCATACCGATCTTCACGGCGTTGACGGCGAGATCGGAAAAAACCGCATCCATCTGCGCGACGATGGTGGCGACCGAAATATCCTCCACGGCAGTCACGCCCCGGGTGTTCTGGGCGGTGATGGCGGTTATGACGCTCGCGGCATAGGCGCCGAGTGCGGAGAAGGTCTTGATATCGGCCTGGATACCCGCGCCGCCGCCGCTGTCGGAGCCGGCAATGGTCAATGCAATTGAAGTCATGGCTGTCTCGCTTTCAGCGCCGCGTCAATTGCGGAGCGGAAGTCGCTGGTTGCGCTGGCAATATTGGCTGCGCGGAAGATGGCGGAAATGACGGCGACCCCATCCGCGCCGGCGGCGATGACGGCGGGCACACGGTCAAGATCGATGCCGGCGATTGCGCCCACCGGCATATCCGGCTGCCACTCCTTCAGCAGGGCGCGCAGCGTTGTAAAGCCTTCTATGCCGACCGGCTTGTCCGGGTTGACCTTGGAAACGGTCTCGAACACGCCGCCAATACAGGCATAGTCGGCGGGCATGGAGGCCGCCCTTTCGGCATCGGCGCGGTTCTTTACGGTGAGGCCGATGATTGCCTTTTCGCCGAGAATGCGCCTTGCTGTCTTTGCATCCATGTCGTCGGCACCGAGATGCACCCCATCGGCCCCTGAAGCGAGCGCCACGTCCACCCGGTCGTTGATGACCAGCGGCACGCCGGTGCCGCCGATCGCCTCGCGAATGGCGCGGGCGTTTTCGATCATCTCCCGCGTCGAGCCGTGCTTGTCGCGATATTGCAGGATGGTTGCCCCGTTGAGCGCAGCCGCCAGAGCAAGCTCCGGCAACGGCGCGACGTCGGCAAGACTGGCATCGACCAGCGCGTTGAGACGGTAATCAACCTTGTTCATGCTCGATCCTCGCATGATTGATGATGTCTTCACCGGAAATTTCTGAAAGCGCATCCAGAAATGCCGGTTCGAATGTGCCGGGGCCTTTAGCCCGTTGTGCGGCCAGTTCTGCGGAAACGCCTGTCACCGCAAGGGCGGAGGCTGCCGCTGTCAGCGCGTCTTTTTCCACTGCCATAAAGGCGGCGATGACACCGCCCGAAAGGCAGCCCGTACCGGTCACCTTCGCCATCCAGGGATGCCCGTTGACAATGCTGACGTTGCGGGTCCTGTCGCGGAGATGATCCACCGGTCCGGTCTCGATCCTCACCACATCTGGTACATCGCCGATCAGGCTCATTTCTGCGCGGTTGCCACGGACGATAGTGGGCGATTGGGCGATAAGTTCCCGGGCGAAATCCAGCCGCGAGGGTGAGTAGTCGACATGCACGGGGTCAACGATCCACGGCTTGCCAGATGCGTTGGCGATCTCGATCGCCAGCCGGATGACCCTGCGTCGTTCGGCGTCCAGTGTGCCGAGATTGACGGTCAGTGCATCCGCCTTGGTGACGAAGCTCTCGATTTCTTCGAGCGAGGTCGTCATCGAGGGAATGCCGCCAATGACGGTGATGCCGTCGGCGGTGAATTTCTGCACCACGGTGTTCATCAGGCAATGCACGCGCGGGCGCATCTGCCGCACGCGCTCCAGAATTTCGGCGGCCCTTGCCGCTGTTGGAAAATCGCCACTCATGGCTGTTGCAGCTCCACGGCGATATCGTCCGCTGCGGGGGCCTGCTTGATCAGCTGCATCTCCTGCATGAAGGCGCCGAAACGGGCGTAACGGGCGCGGTCGAGTGCGGCCGGGCGCTTGGCGAAACGTGGCAGCGTGTCGAAAAAGGCCTGTTTGTTCAGGGCGTCGTTCAGGTTCGGATAGGCCTTGATGAAAAGCTGCCACGATTCCTGCGGATGGTTGGTGATGAAGATCGCGGCCTGTTCCACGGCGGAGAGGAAACGCGGCAGGCGGCTGTCCTTTACGAGATCGGTATGGGTGACAAAGATCAGCTCGTCATAGGCCGGCACGCCATGTTCCTCGGGGAAAAAGGAGCGACCCTCGTGGCCTTCGAGCTTCATCTGCGTCAGTTCGAAATTGCGGAAACCGCCCAGCGTGGCATCCACCTTGCCGGCGATCAGCGATGGCGAAAGCGAAAAATTGACGTTGATAAGTTCGACATCATCCTTCGTCAGGCCGTCCTTCTCCAGCATGCGCTTCAGCATCGCATCCTCGAAGCCGGAAACGGAAAAACCGACCTTTTTGCCTTTCAGGTCCTTCAGGCTCTTGATCGGCCCATCGGCGAGAACTGTGACGGTGTTGAGCGGCGTTTCGACCAGCGTGCCGAAACGGACGAGCGGCAGGCCGGCTTCGTGATCGAGATAGAGGTTCGGTTGGTAATGCACGCCGATATCGGCCTGTTTGGCCGAGACAAGGCGCGGCACGGCGGAAGGGTCGGCGGGCGGAACCAGCTCCACCTCCAGCCCTGCATCGGTGAACAGGCCGCGTTCCGTGGCGATCACCATCGGTGCATGATCGGGGTTCACGAACCATTCGAGCAACACGGTCAGCTTGTCGGCGGCCTCAGATTGCATGGGCGCAAGCACGCTTGCCGCTGCGATGGCGAGGGAAAAAAGCGTTCGTTTCATGGTGCCGAAAGTCTCCGTAAATATCTGAAAGGAATGGTGTGTTCTGTTTCCTTGGCCCAGGGGGCCAGATTGGCGGTCGCCCGGTCGACGATGAGCCTGAGCAGCACGGCCATGACGGCGAGAATGGCCATGGCGGCGAACATGGTGTCGGTCTGCATACGGGCATTGGACTGGATCATCACGAAACCGAGCCCGGCGGATGCGCCCACCCATTCGCCGATGACGGCGCCGAGCGGGGCAAGCGGCGCCGCCACCCTCAAGCCCGAAATCAGGGAGGGCAGCGCCAGCGGCACGCGCAGCCGGGTGAGGATCTGCCAATGGCTCGCCTCCGTCAGCGAGGCGGCGTCGAGGATGGCGCGGTCCGTGCGGTTGAGGCCATCGGTAAAGGCCGAAGCGACGGGGAAGAAGATGATAACCGCCGTCATCACGACTTTAGAGGCCATGCCAAAGCCGAACCAGAGCACGAGAATGGGAGCGAGCACGAAGACCGGGAACGCCTGCAACACCAGAACCATGGGCCAGACAAGGCGGCCGAAGCGCGGAGTGGCGGCAATCGTGAAGGCGACGAGAATTCCAGCGGTAACGCCTGCCGCGAGACCCAGCGCCATTTCACCAAGCGTCACCATGGCCTGACCGAACAAAAAGCCGGACTGGCGCCAAAAGGCGGCCGCGACATCGGCGGGTGACGGCAGGATGTAGCGCGGCGGCGCAAACAGCCATGTCCCCGTCTGCCAGAGAAGCAGCAGAAGACCTAAACCGTTCAGTGCATGGGTGGCACGCATGAGCCGGGCCTCAGACGCAAACGCACCATGTGCGGAGGACGGAAGGTTTCAGCATCATCGGTCGTCTCCAGATGTGACAATCACGGAGATCAGGCATGGCGGAGAAGAGAAAGGGCAGCGCCTCGAGCGCACGACAGTTCCGTTCCTACGCCGGCATGACCCGGATCAGGTTCAAGGGTCCGGTTCACCACCATCTCAGCACCGTCTGGTGCTCCCCTCGGAAGAGCTTGTTTTGTAGGTCAAGTTTTGAAAATGTCAACGGTTCGCGCGAGGTAAGACCCGCACTGGATCAAGCAGTTTCAGTCAGAAACCGGCGCTCGCATGTAACAATTCGCTTCGCCGGGCCTATAATTCGCCGGGCCTGTACTTCAAAGTCAGCCTGTCGCAGGAGGAAGCCCATCACATCACCCCGCCTGGCGGGGTGATGGCAAGGACGAAACCTCTAGCCTTCAGCCGATGGTGCGAAGCTGTTCGAACAGCCGGTGATGGCTGCTATCGGCACGATAGAACACCGCCGGCTCTCCGAGCGGTGTTTCGACGGTGATGTCTCGCCCGCCGGCATGACGCTTGCCGCTCCAGAGATGCACCCATTCGCCATGACCCGGAAGGTAGAGCGAGCGTTGCGTTTCGCCTGCTTTCCAGACCGGTGCGACAAGCATGTCCGCCCCGTAGAGATAGCAGTCCTGAACGGCATAGGTCTGCGGCTCATTCTCGTAATGAAGGAATAGGGGTCGCTGCACCGGCAGGCCGGTTTTTGCGGCCTCGGCGGAGAGCGATTTCAGATAGGGGGCGAGCGCGACGTATATCGCCGTCATGCGGGCGAAATGGGCAAGAACAGTTTCATCCTGATCGATCTGGAGATTGTCCCGCGGCCGGTTGCCCTCATGGGTGCGCATGACCGGGGTGAAGGCGGCCATCTCCGTCCAGCGCATGATGAGTTCCGCTGTCCGGACATTGCCGAACAGGCTGGTGTAGCCGCCGATGTCTGAGTGATGATAGGCATTGCCCATGAGGCCGGAGGAGAGCGCGCCGCAGATGACGGTGACAAGGCCGTCATGACGGGAGAAGTCGACAGACTGGTCGCCACCCCAGATCAGCGGGCAATGGGCCTGCACGCCGGTGAAGCCTGCACGCATGAAGAACAGTGCTTCGCCGGTCTTGCCACGGCTTTCGACGCCCTTCGCATTGACTTCGGCCCAGAGCGTCGGCCAGGCATTATGCATCAGCTTGGCGTCGACGCCATTGGACAGCTTGATATCGATCGGCAGATATTCACCGAAATCGGCCATCCAGCCGGAAAGCCCGAAATCCAGCATGTTTTTGCCGATGATCTCTTCGGCGAACCAGTCGGCGGCGGCAGGGTTGGTGAAATCCACCACGCCGCAATCGAATTCGCCGAAGTCCACCAACGCCGTCTTTCCATCCACATCGGTGGCGAAATAACCCGCCGATTCAGCGACCGGAAAGAGTGGGCCATCTACGCAGAGATAGGGGTTCACGTAACCCAGAAAGCGGATACCCTGATCGGCTAACTCGGCGATCTTCTGGCGCAGATGCGGGTAGCGCGTGTCATTCGCCTGCCAGTCCCAGAAGAGGCGTGCGCCGAAGGACGTCTGACGAAGCCCCACCCAGTCCTCGCACCAGAGGCCGGACACCTTCGTTCCGGCCGCACGGATTTTCTCCAGCCGGGCAAAGGAGTTGACGCCATCCTTCAATCCGATGATCGCGCCGTTATAGACCCAATCAGGCAATTCGGGCTGGCGTCCGAAGTGAAGAGACAGGGCGGAGACGATATCGGCGAAACTGTCGCCGGCGAAGAATTCGATCTTTTCGGGGACGGCCCAGATTTCGATCTCGTGGAAATCGCCATTGCGGAAGTCGAAGACCGAATAGGCGCTCGTTTCCACATGCAGGGCGTATTTGCGCGAGGAGAGCCAGGTCGGCTGCGGATAGTTGGTGTTGTAATAATCACCACCCGCCTTGCCGCTGACATCAGACTTGAAGGTGATTTCGGTGGTCTTGTCTCGGCCGACCCCGGGCTCAGAGGTCCAGAGCGGGAAGCGCCGGCCGCGCATGTCGAAATAGGACATCTGCTCGCCGCCACCCCAGACATGCTCGTCCGTCTCCGCGACGACGCGCAGCCAGAGGCGGTTGATCGTCTCGTCCAGCGCCGTCAGCCTGATGGCGTTGCCGTCGAGCGTCAGGCGAAGGCGCGGCGCCTGTCCTGGCGCGGATGAGAGCGTGACGCTGTCGCCACTCACCTCGGCATGGCGCAGGGCCGTTCTCTCGATGACATAGTCCTCGATATCGAAATTGCCACGATACATGTCCATTCGTTCCTCGCCGAAACCGGCGAAGAAGGCCGGTTTATCGGGCGAATGGGAAAGGATGATGCGGTTGCCGATCGCGATCGTGAAGCCGTCTTTGGTCGTTTCGAAATGCATGACTTAACCTTTTAGCCCTTGAGACCACCGGCGGTGAGGCCCGAGACGACCCGTTCCTGGAAGATGACGATCAGGATCGCAACCGGCACGATGCCGACCACCAGCGCCGCCGAGATGACCGGCCAGGGGAAGGCGAACTCACCCTGATAAAGCTGAATGCCGACGGGCAGGGTGCGAAGGGCCGGGTTGGAGTTGAAAGAGAGCGCCAGCAGGAACTCATCCCAGGCATTGACGAAGGCGAGAATGCCGGCGGTAAAGACGCCCGGCGCGCAGAGCGGCACGACGACCTTGAACAGGGCGCCGATGCGGGTGCAGCCATCGATCATGGCGGCGTTTTCGAGGTCGCGCGGAATGCTTTCGAAGAAGGATACCAGCATCAGCGTGCAGACCGGTAGCGACAGCACCGTGTAGGGCAGGATCAGTGCCGTCCAGCTATTCAGCAGATTGAGCGCCCGCATGATTTCGAACAGCGGCACCAGCAGCGTGACAAGCGGGAAGGTGGAAACGGCGATGATGAGCGACAGGATCAGCGCGCGGTATTTGAGGTTCAGCCGCGCCAGCGCGTAAGCCGCCAGTACAGAAATCAGGATGGTGAGTGCGGTGGAGAGCAGCGCCACCATGAAGCTGTTAAACAGGAAGAGGTGCAACGGCTGATCGGAAAAGGCCTGCATGTAATTGGCAAGCGTCGGCGCGTGCGGAAACCATGTGATCGGTTTCACGGTCAGTTCTGCCTCGGTCTTCAGCGAGGTGAAGAGAATCCAGATCGCGGGGAAAAGGCCATTCACCAGAAGAATGGAGGCGGCGATGAAGCGCAGCGGCTTGCCGGAGAAGAAGGAGGACAGACCGGGGGAGGTGGCAACGGTGCTCATGGGTTTAGTCCTTCGTCCTGATAATGCGGAGGTAAACGGCGGTAACGCACATGGAAAGCGCAAACATCACGACCGCTAAGGCCGAACCGTAACCGAGATCGAGGAAGGAGACGGTGTTCTGGTGGATATACATGGCAAGCGTGGTGGTGGATGTGCCGGGTCCGCCGCCGGTCATCATGTAAGGAATATCAAAGGTTTGCAGCGCCGTGATCGTGCGGAAGATGAGTGCGACGACGATCGAGGGCTTGAGCAGCGGCAGGGTGATCTCGAAGAACCGCCTGATCTTGCCGGCGCCATCCACATCCGCTGCCTCGTAAAGCGAGCGCGGAATGGTCTGCAAGCCCGCAAGGATCATCAGCGCCATGAAGGAGGAGGTTTTCCAGATGATCGTCAGGCAGATGGCGGCAAAGGCCCAGTTCGGCGAGTTGAACCAGATGATGCCTTCAAAGCCGAGCCGGTTCAGCACATCATTGACCACGCCATATTCGTAATGGAAGAACCACGCGAAGATGAGGCCCGCAAAGGACAGCGGCAGCGCCCAGGGGATCAGAAGCGAAAGCCGCATCGGCCATTGCATGGAGAAAGGCAGGTTGGCGAGCAGTGCTAGGCCAAGGCCCATGAAGAGCGCGCCGGGCACCGTGATCAGCGTGATCAGCACCGTATTCCAGGTCGTTTCCCAGAAGATCGGATCATCGAACATCGCCGTATAATTTTCAAAGCCGATGAATTCCGCCGGCAGACCTGAGGTCAGCGACAGGCTGAAGAAGCTGGTATAGACGAGCCGCGCCACCGGATAAACGATGATGAGCGACAGCAGGATCGCTGCGGGCGCCAGCAGTAGCACGGCCAGCAACCGGTCGCCGAGATCGAGCCAGCGCGTCCAGCGCGGCAGCTGCTTTTCGTCCACCCGGACCATGGTTCTTTCCGGCATTGTCACCTTTGCCGCTCCCGCAACTGGATTCACGTCATCGTCTCCCGATCGGACCGGTTTATGTCCGGCCCGTTTATCGCGCCGTTCAGGCGGCTTTATTCCTGTCAGTCGAAACGACCGGAAAGGGCATGGCGCGCATGCCGCCTTCCGGCCTGAAGTTTAGCGCAGAACGCGCCGCAGACGGCTTTCCATCTGCTTTGCGCCATCTTCCGGTGTCATCACGCCGGCAAGAACGCCATTGACGGTGGTGCGGATCGTTTCGCTGACCTCGTTGTAACGCGGGGTAACCGGACGGGCCTTTGCCGTTTCAACGACGGGCAGGGCGTCCGCGAACCACGGGATTGTCTTGGTCACGTCCGCATCCTTGTAGAGTGCGGCATAGGTGGGCAGAAGTGCTGCGTTGATCGCCATGAACTTCGACACATCCTGACTGGAGAGATATTCCACCAGCTTCTTGGCTTCATCCTGCTGCTTGGAATAGGCGGAGACGCCGAATTCCCAGCCGCCGAGGCAGGTCGTCTGCTCACCGCCCTTGACGGCCGGCAGGCGGGCGACGCCGACCTTGTCGTTCACCTGCGATTCCTTGCCTTGGAAATGGGTCCAGGCGTAGGACCAGTTGACGGCGAAGAGCACCTTGCCGGCTTGGAATTCCTTGCGGGTGTCGTCGGTCGCCACTTCCGAAATGTTCTTCTTGGAAATGCCGTCGTCAACAAAGCTCTTCCACAGCTTCAGCGAATCCACCGCAGCCTTGTTGTCGAAATTCAGCTTGCCGTTTTCAACCAGAGACTTGCCTTCACTCCAGTAGGGCAGGAGGAAGGTGCAGACCGCGCCTTCGATCGCCTTGCCCTGGAAGGACAGGCCTTGAAGCTCGGGGTTCTTTTCGCCTTCCATGACCTTCTTGGAGGCTTCCTTCAGCTCATCCCAGGTGGTCGGCGGCTTGATGCCGTATTTGTCGAGCAGGTCTTTGCGGTAATAGAGAAACATCGAGTCGGCAAAGGCAGGCAGCGCCACGATCTTGCCGTTCACCGTATTGGCTTCGGCATAGGTCGGCAGATAGGCGGACAAGTCCTTGCCGGAGAAATCGCTGGTCCAGCCGGCGGTGGCGAATTGGGCGGGGCGGATGACGTCGAGCATCAGCACGTCAAGGCTCGAATCCTTGGCCGACATGACGGTGTTGAGATATTGCGCCTGCATTTCCGAAGTATTGCCGCCAGTCTCGATGACTACCTTCACACCCGGCGTCTTTGCCTCATATTGGTCCAGCGCCTTGCGCCAGATATCCGGCTGATGCTGGCTGGAAACGAAGATTTTCAGTTCGGCGTCGGCAAAGGCCTGTCCCGAAAAAGTAAGCATTGTTGCGCAGAGCGCTGCGCCCATAAGGGCTTTGCCCCTGATGGTTTTAAGTGTCATGTGTTCCTCCCGTTATTAAACTCTTGGCCGCGCAGCCTTTTTGCCCGGCAATCAGTGAATCGAGCGTTCCGTCGTCGCGTCGAAAAGATGGACCTTGGATGGATCGACGCCGATCCGCAGTTCCTCGTTCGGCGTTGGCCGAAGCTGCGGCGGCATCCGTGCGGTCAGCGCCGCGTCGCCAAGGCTGAAATGGACGAGCGTGTCCGAACCCAACGGTTCCACCACCTGCACGCTGACGGCAAGCTGGCTGTCGAAGCCTTCGGCGGGACCGAAATGTTCCGGACGAATGCCGACGATGACGTCTCGGCCTTCGAGCCCTGTTTCGCGCGATGGCCGGATGGCCGCCATCGGCAGGGAGTTGCCGTCGGAAAATGCCAGCCGGTCGCCATTGACCCTGGCGCGGGCGAAATTCATGGCGGGCGCACCGACGAAACCACCCACAAAGACGCTTTCCGGGCGGTTATAAACCTCATCCGGCGTACCAACCTGTTCGATATCGCCGCCGCGCAGGATGACGATGCGGTCGGCGAGCGTCATCGCCTCCACCTGATCATGGGTAACGTAAATGATCGTCGTGCCGAGCTGCTGATGCAGGCGTTTGATTTCGGTGCGCACCTGTCCGCGCAGCTTGGCGTCTAGGTTGGAAAGCGGCTCATCGAACAGGAAGACCTGCGGGCGGCGTACTATGGCGCGTCCCATGGCCACACGCTGACGCTGGCCGCCGGAAAGCTGGCCGGGCCGCCGGTCGAGAAGGTGCTCGATGCCCAGCATCTTCGCCGCTTCATCGATGCTGGCATTGGCCTGGGAAGCGCTGACGCCGCGCACCTTCAGGCTGAAACCCATGTTTTCGCGCACCGTCTTGTGCGGATAAAGCGCATAGTCCTGAAACACCATGGCGATGTCGCGTTCACGCGGCGGCAGCTGGTTGACGACGCGGTCGCCGATCTTCACCTCGCCGCCGGTAATGCTCTCCAGCCCCGCGACCATGCGTAGCGTCGTCGATTTGCCGCAGCCGGAAGGGCCGACGAACACGACGAATTCGCCATCGTTGATTTCAAGGTCGATGCCCTTGACGATGCGAAGCGCACCGTAACTCTTGTCCAGCTTGCGCAGGCTGACCGAAGCCATATTTTCCTCCTCACGACCGGCGCGCCCAGAATTTGAATGGACGCAATAGCCGGTATCAACCTTCAAGTTCCCCGTATCGCATCTTCGAAAATCGATCCCGATTGTCTGGCGATAGCGGGGATGGCGAAACGCCTGTCTCCCTGAGGACGTGATATTACCTTTCATAAAAAGGAAATCAATAGTGTATCAATTTTATTTCTGACAGAAATCAAAAACTAATAAGTCTTTGATTCTAACAAATATAACTGCAAAATAACCCGCAGCGCGGGCCGTGGCGTGCTTGCCTCCCGTCAAATTCCTCCGTCCACGTGGATCACGCGAAATTTGCGTAATCTCAACGTATGCGAGAAACGTAGCGGGCAACGGTATGGTCGAACCAGGTCCATGAAACTTCGGCGACTGCGCCATCCTGCGCCTGGCTGAGGCGCAGAACCCGCGGCACAGAGGAGCCGGCTTTCTGGCCGAAGACCTCGGGCGCCCATTCGGGCACGTCACCGAGATCGATGCGATCTTCCGCCTTCGATATCCAGAGATTGAGGCGGGTGCGGTAATAGAGGTAGAGGGATTCCGACATGTTTTCGATGGTAATTGTGTCGACGTAAGAACCATCAAGCCAGATTTCCTCGATAGCTGCCGGTTTGCCGGCGATGCGCCGCAGGCGGCGTATCCTGTGCCCTTCTGTCGAGGTGCCGAAGGCCGGCAGATCGGCTGGCTTGGCAAGGCGGGCCACATCCAGAACCTCTGCCGTCGGCAGGCCGCCGCCTTCGATCAGTTCAAGCCGGAAAAAGGCGTAGACGCTTTGCGGATCGCTGACGGCGCGGATGTAATTGCCGGAGCCCTGCACGCGCTCGAGAAGACCGCGCTCCTGCAATTCGGCAAGTGACTTGCGCAGCGTGCCGACGGCGATGCCCAGATCTGCCGCCATGTCGCGCTCCGGCGCCAGCTTTTCGCCATCGATCAGCCGGCCCGCCGCCACCTCGCGCACCAGCATTTCAGCGATCTGCATATACATGGGCAGGCTGCCGCCAGTGTGTTTCATGATGCAGTTTCCTCCGCCGAAACAAAAATTGATACATCATTGATTTACATATTTCTTGATGTTATGCAAGAAAAACGAGAGCGGCCCTGAGGAGGAATTGCATGACCGTCGTACCCGTTACATCTGCTGATCTCGATGCTGCCGAGGTCTCCTGGTTTTCCGCTTTGTGTTCCGATGATTACGCCTATCTCGGCGTGCCGGATGGAAGCCTGCGTTCCAGCTTCGAACATTGCTCCGATATCGTCAAAAAAGCCGAGGAACTCGGCTTCCGCAACATTCTCTGCCCTTCGTCCTATCAGGTCGGGCAGGATACGTTGAGCTTCGTTGCTGGCTGCGCGCCGATTAGCGACCGCATCAATTTCCTCGCGGCGATCCGTTGCGGCGAGATGCAGCCGATCATGCTGGCGCGGACCGTGGCAACACTCGACCACATGCTGAAGGGCCGCCTGACGCTCAACGTCATCAGCTCCGATTTCCCCGGCGAAGTGGCCGACAGCGCTTTCCGTTACAAGCGCAGCCACGAGGTCGTCGAGATCCTGCGTCAGGCCTGGACGCGCGACACCATCGACCATGACGGCGAGATTTACCAGTTCAAGGGTGTGTCGACCGAACCGGCAAGACCCTACCAGCTGAATGGCGGCCCGCTTCTCTATTTCGGCGGTTATTCTCCCGACGCGCTGGAACTCTGCGGCGCACAGTGTGACGTCTATCTGATGTGGCCGGAGACGAAGGACCAGCTGGCCGACCGCATGCGCGCCGCCCATGAGCGCGCCGCCGCCCATGGCCGCACGCTGGATTATGGCCTGCGCGTTCACATGGTGGTACGCGATACCGAACAGGAAGCCCGCGAATATGCCGACCATCTAGTCTCCAAGCTCGATGACGAATATGGCCAACTTATCCGCAACCGTGCCCATGACAGCGGCTCGCTCGGCGTGTCGCATCAGGCGCGCGCCCGCGAACTCGCCGACAAGTTCGGTTACGTCGAGCCCAATCTGTGGACCGGCATCGGCCGGGCGCGCTCGGGCTGCGGTGCAGCACTTGTCGGTTCGACGGATCAGGTTCTTTCGGCGCTGGAGGAATACCAGAAGATGGGTATCCGCGCCTTCATCCTCTCCGGTTATCCGCATCTCGACGAGGCGGAACATTTCGGCACCAAGGTTCTGCCGCAGATGAAAACCTGCTCCCTGCCGCATGCCTACGGCCGGGTGCCTTCTGAAACGCCTGCTACGCCGCTCGGCAACGGGGAACGCCACTGATGCAACGTATCGCTCTTTCTGACAAACTCGAACTCAGCCGCATCGTTTATGGCATGTGGCGCATCGGTGACGATGCCGACACCTCGCCGGCGCATGTGCAGGCGAAGATCGAGGCTTGCCTCGCGCAGGGCATCACCACCATGGATCAGGCCGATATTTACGGTGGGTACACGGCGGAAGCCATTCTCGGCGGCGGCCTGAAGGCGGCGCCCGGACTGCGCGACAAAATCGAAATCGTCACCAAATGCGGCATCGTCGCGCCGGCCGGCCGACACTCCTCCGCTCGCGTCAAGCATTACGATACGACGGCCGGCCACATCAACGTCTCGGTCGAAGCCTCGCTGCGCGACATGGGAACCGATCATGTCGACCTGCTGCTCATTCACCGTCCGGACCCGCTGATCGATGCGGAAGAAACCGGCAAGGCGCTGGATGCGCTGGTCGCTTCCGGCAAGGTCAAGGCGGTGGGCGTCTCCAACTTCCGTCCGTGGGATTTTTCGCTGCTGCAATCGGCCATGAGCAACCGGCTCGTGACCAACCAGATCGAAATGAGCCTTCTTGCCACCGATACCTTTACCAATGGCGATCTCGCCTACCTGCAGGAAAAGCGTGTCTCGCCCATGGCCTGGTCGCCGCTCGGCGGTGGCTCGCTGTTTTCAGGCGCGTATGGCGGCACCATGGCTGCCCTGCAGCGCATCGGCAAGGAACAGGGCGTCGACGCGACGGCGGTCGCCATCGCCTGGCTGCTGCGCCATCCGGCAAAGATCGTGCCGGTACTGGGTACCAATAATCTCGAACGTATCAGAACCGCGGCCGATGCGCTTCGCGTGACGATGGACCGTCAGACCTGGTTTGAACTCTACACCCTTGCGATTGGAAAAGAGGTGGCGTGATGACAGTTGTAGAGGCAATCAAGATGCCCAATGAGCATGTATTCGTTCCCGGCGGCGAGAACAGCCGCAGCTTTCGCAACGCGCTCGGCGCTTTCACGACAGGTGTCACAGTGGTGACGGCAACGACGCCGGAAGGCCCTATCGGCATGACGGTCAACAGCTTTGCGTCGGTTTCTCTCGATCCGCCGCTGGTATTGTGGTCCCCGGCGAAAAGCTCGTCACGCCATCCGGCTTTCAGTGAGGCGACCCATTTCGCCATCCATGTGCTGAGCGCCGATCAGGATGTGCTGAGCGCCCGCTTTACCCGCAACGGTCGCGCTTTCGACGATCTTGACTGGGAAATCAACGACGAGGGTGTTCCCGTTATTCCGGGCACGCTCGCCCGTTTCGAATGCCGTCGCGCCGCCGCCCATGATGCGGGTGACCACACCATCATCGTCGGCGAAGTGCTGCGCGCCGCCCATCGCGACGGTGATCCGCTGTGCTTTTCGGGCGGGGCCTTCGGTCGTTTTTCAAGGCAATAGACAGAACGGGATTTTCCCGTTCGATCTCGAGAGAGATTTACTCTTGGTTGTTTAACGGAGCACGCCTGTCGTGCTCCGTTTCTGTTTTCGTCTGTCAGTAAAAACCGCGCTTTTGCTATTCATACTGGAAATCATCTTCCAAACTGTCCTAGTTGATTTGACTTATTAAACAGATGATTCGCGGGATCGCGAGAAGACCGCGCTGCGCAGTTGAGGGAGACTGGATGTCCGCTGGTTTCTGCCATGTTTCGGAAGGGAAAGCCTGTCCGACTGCGGAAATGCGTGGAGTGGCGCTCGGCCGATTCCTCATTTGCGGGGCAACGGGTCTTTCCTTTCTGACATTGTCACTTGCCGCCGTATCGGATGCCGTCGCGGAAACATTGCTCTGGACAGGCCCCGACGGGGCTGAATGGTTCACCGACGCCGCCTGGGGGCCGTCGCACCGCGTGCCGAATGCGGGCGATGACGCGATGATCAACACCTATGGCCCGGTCATCACGATAGGCACCAACGCTGAAGTGCATCAATTGTCGATAGGCAATGCTCCGGGCGACGGCACACTGGTGGTGCAGGGCGGCTTGCAGACGAACTCGGTTATTCTCGGTGCTACCGGTGGCTCATCCGGCACCGCAAGTTTCATCGGCGCGAACTGGGCGAATGATGGTGACGTCTCCGTCGGCGGCAACGGAACGGGCAGCCTTCTTCTGCTGCACGGTACGACGGCATCGTCGGAAAATATCTATGTTGGCGAGAGCGGGACGGGAAGCGGCTCCCTCAAACTCGATAATTCGTCGACCCTGACCGTCGCCGACACTGTTTTTGCGGGTTACAACAGCTGGTCGTCATCCGCAGCGGGTGGTAGCGGCAATGTGGAGGTCCTTGGCGCCAGCTCGCTGTACAGTGCCAATGGCGTGCTGGCAAACGACCCCGATACCGTGGGAACAGCGTTGGTTTCCGGTGGAGGCAGCAGCTGGAACATGTCATCGGACCTGGTTGTTGGTGAGGCGGGCGTTGGCACGCTCACCATCACCGGTGGCGGTATGGTTATCAGCCAGACAACAACTGTAATCGCGGATCTGAATTCCGCAGACGGCAGTAGCGTGACAGTCAGCCGTTTGGGTTCCTCGCTGCAAAGCGATTCGCTCGTCGTCGGCAATGGTGGAGCTGCAAAGCTTGTGGTCGAAGCCGCGGCAACGGTCACCAGTGGCGAGGCCATTATCGGCCGCCATTCGGCAAGTGAGGCCACGGTGACGGGCGACGGCTCGAAATGGACGACCGGCGATTTGCAGGTCGGAGGCGACACCTCCGATCCGGGCGGCTTGGCCGGCAACGGCACGCTCAACGTCACGGCAGGCGGTTCCGTGGATAGCACTGTCGCGCACCTTGGCGTCGTCGCAGGCGCAACCGGCTCTGCCATCGTGGATGGAAAGGGGTCGGTCTGGACCGTGGACCGCAACAGTCTCGAGGTGGGGGTGAGTGGCGCAGGTTCGCTGGCGGTGACAGGCGGCGGCCTTGTCGACGCAGCGAATATCATCATCGGAACAAATACAGGCGGCAATGGCTCGGTCCGGGTATCGGGGGCAGACAGCACCGTGAAAAGCCGCTCCGATCTCAATGTCGGCCTTTACGGCAACGGTTCCATGACCGTCGAGGCCGGTGGCGCCGTTAAAAGCCGTGACGGTTATGTTGCCACCTATGGCGGGTCCACTTCCGCCGTGACGGTAACGGGCGACGGATCGAGCTGGGCGATGACCGGCACTTTTTTTGTCGGATACGCAAGCGGGGCCACGGGAAATGTGACGGTAAGCAACGGCGGCGCCATCAGGGCAACTGGGGTCACTCTCGGGGATCTTGCCGGCGCTTCCGGCACGATGACGATCACCGGAGCCGGTTCCAAGGTCACCGCTTACGTCGACAACGGCACCGTAAATTCCGGCTCTGTCGATGTCGGCTTTCAGGGCTCCGGAAGCTTGAGCGTTGTAAATGGCGGATCGCTTGATGCCTATAATCTTTATGTCGGCAATGCGTTGGGATCGAGTGGCGCGGTTCTGGTGAGCGGCGTGGGATCACATGTTTCCGTTGATGGTCTTATGGTCGTCGGAAATGCCGGAAACGGTTCCGTTGAGATAACGGGGGGCGCGTCGCTTGCTGCCCCCACCATCCTCATCGCCACGGAGGCGGGTTCGACGGGGGTGTTGAGTATCGGCGCAGGCTCCGGCCAAACGGCGCGGTCCGCCGGTGCGGTCGAGGCGCGTGCGATCGCCTTCGGCGCTGGGAACGGCAGTATCGTTTTTAATCATTCCGAGACGGGCTATACGCTATCCGCCGATATTTCAGGTGCGGGCAGGGTGGTTGCCGAGGCTGGCGTCACCACGCTTTCGGGCAATAACAGCTATTCCGGCGGAACCACCATTTCGGCCGGCATGCTGAAAGGAACAGCGAAAAGTTTCGGCTCTGGCGGCATCGTCAATAATGCTGAACTCGTCGTTGACGGTGGGGGCACGCTTTCCAATGCCATCAGCGGCACTGGCAGCTTCGAAAAGACCGGCGACGGCAATCTGCTCCTGACCGGAAACAGCACCTATTCCGGCGCAACCGCGGTTTCTGCTGGAAAGCTGAGCGTGAACGGTTCGCTTGCAAGCGCCGTCTCGGTCGGTAGCGGCGCGACGGTCGGCGGCACTGGCACCATTGGCGGTCTGACCGTCAATTCAGGCGGCACGCTAGCGCCCGGCAATTCCATCGGCACGCTGACGTCCACGGGTAATGCGACATTTGCAAGCGGCTCCACCTATGCGGTCGAAATCGATGCGGACGGCAGTTCCGACAGGCTTGCCGTGACCGGTACGATTACCATCGCAAACGATGTCAGCCTTATTGTCACGCCGCTTGGCGCCCATTCGGCCTACAGCCTTGGCACGCGATACACGATCCTGACGGCGACGGGCGGAGTGACGGGCACATTTTCAAGTGTTGACGAAAGTTTCGCCTATCTGACCGCAAAGGTCGCACAAAGTGGCGATGACGCTACCACCTATCTTTCTTTCCTCAGGACATCGCCCGATTCCGGCTTACTGGCCGCCGCGACATCGACTGCCAATGCGCGGGCAGCCGCCAATGCCGTCGAGGCGCTCGGGCAAACCTCGCCGCTCTATGAAGCGGCGCTCTTCTTGCAGCAGGGCGAAACGCAAGGGGCTTTCTCGCAGCTTGCCGGAGAAATCCATCCCTCGCTTGCCATGGCTTTGATCAATCGCAGCGGGCAAAGCCGGGATGTCATTCTCAACCGGCTGCGCAGTGCTTTCGAGGGCGTCGATGCGCGCCCAATCCTGCCGGTCGCTTATGCGGAAGGCGGTCAGAACCCTTTTGCAGTTGATGATGGCGCGCTTAGCTTCTGGTCCAGCGGTTTCCGGTCTCGCGGGCGTATCGATAGCGACGGCAATGGTTCATCCGTCGACATGAATGGCGGTGGCATCCTGTTCGGCCTGGATGGAGAACTCAGCGACAGCTGGCGCGCCGGGGTTGCTGCCGGTTATGGCCATGACGGTATCAAGCAGACCGCGCTTGCCGCCTCGGCCGATGTGGACAGCTATTATCTGGCCGCTTATGCGGGCACACAGATCGGCCCCGCTTCTTTGCGGCTCGGCGCAATCCATGCTTTTCAGGATGCCGAAACCCGCCGCTCGATTTCTTTCTCGACGCTGCAGGAGAGCCTTTCCGCAAGTTACGGTGGCTCCACCTCGCAGGTCTTTGCCGAAGCAGCCTGGCGTTTCGATTTCGATCTCACCCATATCGAGCCCTATGCCAATATCGCCTATGTGAATACACGCACGGACGGCTTCCAGGAGAAGGGTGCCATCGCCGCGGTTTCCTCCGGCTCTACACGATACGATCAACTTTACACGACGTTCGGTGCGCGGATCAGCCGCGATATCGCGCTTGAAGGCATGCTCGGCCGAGCGATGTTCGATCTGGCGTGGCGTCACAATTATGGCGATACGGCCATGGGCAGCAGCTTGTTCTACGAGGGTGGCGGTGTGTTTTCGGTTGCGAGCACTTCGAGCCCGCGCGATGCAGCGATATTGAACCTGGGGCTGAGCTATGATCTCACGCCATCGGCCACTTTGACATTCCGTTATGGTGCAGTTTTCGGGGCTGGCGTGCTGGATCAATCCGCTGCCGCCGAACTTGGAGTTCGTTTCTGATGGGACATAGCCAGATGCGAATCGTGAAAGCGGCGCTTGCGGTTTTTCTTTGCGCCGGTGGCACGGCAGGTGAGGCGGTTGCGCAGGAGGCGGAAACCGCAGCGCGCCTCCATGAGGTTCACGGAAGCTGGCAGCTTGCCTGTGCGGCTGCCGCAAAAAAAGACAGTGCCGATGCCGCGTCCTCAACAGGAGGAGAGACGAAACCACCTTGCGCCATCGCCCAGGTTCAGCTGGAGGAAAAAACCCGCAAGCTGGTCGTCTCCGTCGAGTTCCGGCTGGACGATGCCGCAACGCCGGACAGGCTTAACGGCACCATGGTTCTGCCTTTCGGTCTGGCCGTCACCAAGCTGTTTTCGGTGAAATCGGGAAATATGCGCTTGCAGGAAGTGCAGGTCAGCACATGCCTGCCGGTTGGCTGCATCGTGTCCTTCACGCCCTTCATCGAGCTCGTCTCGGCGCTGAAAGCGGAACAGACGCTCACCATCGAGGCGCCTGATCTGCAGGGCCGCATTGTGTCGTTCCAGCTGCAGGGCAAAGGTTTTCCCGAGGCGCTGAAACGCCTCGGGGAAGTGCGTTAGGCCGCCACGGAATCCGGTTCGGCCTTCCTACGCGGTTTTTGCTGTTCTGCATGGGGCTCAACGTTTTTCTTGCGGGAAAATAGCCCGGTGAGGAAGTGGCCGAACCGGTCCATTTCCACGAAGATCACGGGTGTGATGAACAGCGTCAGCAGTTGCGAGACGATGAGACCACCGACAACGGCGATGCCGAGCGGCTGGCGCAGTTCCGAACTTGCGCCGGAGCCGAGCGCGATGGGCAGTGCGCCCAGCAATGCGCAGAAGGTGGTCATCATGATCGGCCGGAACCGGCGCACGCAGGCTTCGTGAATGGCGATTGCGGGCGGTTCCGCCTTTTCGCGCATCAACTCCACCGCCACGTCGATCATCATGATCGCGTTTTTCTTCACGATACCGATCAGCATCAAAAGGCCGATGAGCGCGATGATCGAGAAATCCATGCCCATCACTTTCAGCGCCACAAGAGCGCCAAAGGCTGCGGCCGGCAGGCCGGAGAGGATGGTCAGCGGGTGGATGAAGCTTTCATAGAGCACGCCCAGCACCACATAGATGGTCAGCACTGCCGCCAGAATGAGGACGCCGGTATTGCCCTGGCTCTGCTGGAAGATCGCCGCCGTACCGCCATAGCTGGTGAACACATCCTGCGGCAGGCCGATCGTGGTCTTGATCTGGTCGATCCGGCTTGTGGCATCGGAAAGCGCCACGCCATCCGGCAGGTTGAAGGAGATGGTGGTGGAGACGAGCTGGCCCGTCTGGTTGATGGTAACCGGCGCCTGCGTACGGGTCAGCGAGGCGAAGTTGGAAAGTGGAACCAGAACTCCTGATTTCGCCGAAAGAATATTGATATCGCTGAGGAAATCGTCATTCCAGGATTTGGAGCTGTCGAATTCCACGATGACGTCGTAGCTATCGCCCGTCGACTGGATTTGTGCCGCGGTATAGCCGCCGAAGGACATTTCCAGTGTCTTGCGTAACTGGTCATTGGTGATGCCGAAGGCGGCCGCTTTTTCCGGATCGACGGAGATCGTCGCGGCAATCGCCCCGTTCTGGGCGTCGGTGGTGACGGCGGTGAATGTGTGGTCGCGGCGCATCGCCTCCATCAGCTTGTTCGACCATTCATTGGTCGTATCGGCATTCAAGCCCTGAACGACGAGCTGATATTGGCTGGCGGAACTGCGTCCGCCGAAACGCAGGCTCTGCTGCGGGTTGATATAGGTGCGAATGCCCGCCACTTTCGACGTGGCCTGACCCAGTTCGGTCAGCACCTGGCTTATCGGCGCGCGTTCTTCCTTTGGCTTCAATTCCACAAACATCGAACCGTTGTTCAGCGGATTGCGTGAATTGCCACCGACGATGGAAGTGACATGCACGACCGCCGGGTTCTTGCGGATCTGATCGGCGACCTGTGCCTGGAGATCCCGCATCGCCGTGTAGGAAATATCCTCACGCGCCTGTGTCGAGACAGAAAGGCGGCCGATATCTTCCTGCGGGAAGAAGCTGGAGGGCAGGGTTTCGAACAGGTAGACCGAGGCGGCGACCGAGGCGAGAAATGAGGCAAGCACGATGCGGCGATGGGAAAGGCACCAGCCGACGGCCTTGCCGTAGAGGCGAAGCGTGCGCTCGAAGCCGGCATCGAACCAGCGGATGATGGCCGGCGGCCGCGAGGAGTGGCCGGACAGGCGCGAAGCGAGCATCGGCGTTACTGTCAGTGAGACCAGCGCCGAGGCCATGATCGCCAGCGTGACGACCATACCGAACTCGTTGAAGAGCCTGCCGATCACGCCGCCCATCAACAGAATGGGAATGAAGACGGCCACCAGCGAGACGGACATGGACAGGATGGTGCCGCTGACTTCCGCCGCCCCCTGCAAGGCCGCCTCACGCATGGGCAGGCCTTTTTCATGCAGCCGCAGGATGTTCTCCAGCATGACGATGGCGTCATCCACCACCAGGCCCACCGATAGCGTCAGCCCGAGCAGCGAGATATTGTCGATGCTGTAGCCCAGAACATACATCATGCCGAAAGCGGTGATGAGTGACAGCGGCACGGCAAGGCCCGGAATGATGGTTGCCGTCAGGTGCCCGGTGAAAAGATAGATGACCGCAACCACCAGCCCGATGGTGAGGAACAGGGTGAACTGAACGTCAGAGATCGCATCCTTGATGGCGGTCGAAGCATCGTTCATGACGTGGATATTGACGGATGGCGGCAATTGCTGTTGCAGCGCCGGCAGCTTGGCCTTGATGGCATCAACCACTTCGACGGTATTGGCATCCGGCTGCCGCTGCACGGCAAGAATAATAGCCTGTTCGCCATCGAACCAGCTGCCGGCATTGGTATTGTCGATGCTGTCAGTGACATTGGCGATATCGCCGAGATGAATCGGCGCGCCATTATTCGTGGAGACGACCAGCGAGCGGAAGGCGGCCGCATTGGTCCGCTGGGTATCGGCCTCGATGGTCAAGCGCTGATTGTCGGTCTGCAAGGCACCCACGGGTACCTGATTGTTCGCCTGGGTGATGGCCGTTGTGACCGTATCAACACCGAGCCCTCTTGCCTGAAGCTGCGTTGGATCGAGACCAATGCGCACGGCATAGGTTTGCGCACCATAGATGCTCACCTGTGCGACGCCCGAAATGGTGGAGAGAAGCGGCGAGATGATGTTTTCGGCGATCTCATCCACCTTGCTGGTCGGCATTTCCTTGCTGTTGACGGCAAGCAGCAGCACCGGCGCATCGGCCGGATTGGTCTTGCGATAGCTTGGGGTTGTCGTCATGTTGCTCGGCAATTGCCGTTGGGCGCGCGAAATGGCGGCCTGAACATCGGCTGCTGCGGCGTCGATATCGCGGTTGAGATCGAACTGCAGCACGATCGAGCTGTTGCCGAGCGTGTTGGTGGCGCTGATTTCGCTGACGCCGGGAATGGTTTCGAACTGCTTGACCAGCGGTGTGGTGACCGATGTGGCCATGGTTTGCGGCGAGGCGCCCGAGAGCGACGAGGAGACGTTGATCGTCGGAAAATCCACCTTCGGCAGGGCAGCGACGGGCAGCAGGCGGAAGCCGGCAAGCCCGGCGAGCACAAGGCCGATGGCGAGAAGTGTGGTGGCGACGGGGCGGTTGATACAGAAATTTGGGATCATTGGCCGCCAACCTGTTCCTGCGGAATATTGGCGGCCACATTGGCAGCCGCACCGCCCTTGTCGGAAAATTGCTCGACCACCGTCTGGCCATCGGCAAGTTCGGACTGACCTTCAACGATGATATGTTCGCCGCCATTGAGGCCGCTTGTTATGGCGGTGAGGTCGCCATTCGAGCGGGCAACTTCCACCGATGTCATATGGGCATGGTGTTCGCTATCGACCGTATAGACGAAATTGCCCTTCGGCCCGGGCCGCACGGCGACAGTCGGCACCACGATCATTTCATCGTCCGAGACGAAGTGGGCGGTGACGTTCACTGACTGGCCGGGCCACAAAAGACCGCGGTCATTCTTGAACTCCGCTTTTGCCAGCACGGTGCCCGAGGTCTGGTCCACCGCATTGTCGTAAAAACGCAGGACGCCGCGCATGGGCTCGCCCCCCGTCGCCGCCGGATCGACATCAACGGCGGTTTCTTTTGTCACGCCTTCACGCAATTGCGGCAGGTAGCGCTGGGAAAGCCGGAAACTGACCGAGATCGGATCATATTTGGTAATCGTCACGATATTGACGCCGGCACTGAGGTAGGCGCCGGGGCTGACGGTGATATCGCCGAGCCGCCCGTCGAATGGGGCACGGATTTCCATATGTTCGAGCGTCACCTGATCTGAGGCGAGCGTTGCCTTGTCGGCATCGATCTTGGCGCTGGCGCCGTCGCGCGCTGCCCTGGCCTGATCCAGTACCTGTTGCGATTCCGCGCTCTGCTTGACCAGATTGGTGGCACGCTGGAAGGCGGCCTCGGTCTGCTCCAGCGTCGCCTGGTCGGCGGCGATATTGGCCTTGTCCTTGTCGACGGCGGCACGGGCGATGCGGTCATCCAACTTGAGGATCAGATCGCCCGCCTTGATATGCTGGCCGTCCTTCGCGCTAATTTCCGTGACGAGACCGGCCTGAAGCGGGGCGATATTGGTGATATCGGCCGCAACTGCCCATCCCGTCGCCGTTGCATCCATCGGCAGCGTCGCCTTGGCGACGGCGATGGTGCTGACCGTGGGCGGCGCGCCATTGCGACGTCCGCCGCCCTGTCTTTGTCCCGACTGCCGGGCCGGCTGGCCGTTTTGGGAGGATTGCGCTGCAGTTTCGGCGCCGGGCTGCGGAGACGCGCTGGAAAATTGTTTGAGATAGGGAATTTGATCGAGCGGCAGGCGATCCCTAAAATACCAGGTACCGGCGGCTGCAATGGCAAGAACGCTAAGGGCGGTCCAGAAACGTTTCATCTGACGATTCCGCGTAATGAGAGTACATGTTTCCCGAACATGTGCGGCAAGCCTTGGGAGCAGCTTTCCCCCACAAGACACCCAATGCGCTGCGAAATCACCTTAAACTTTTGTAATGGCGGCGACAATGCCACGGCTGCATCGCCTTGCCACGCAGGGGCTCGAGCACTTTCGGGCAAGGTTGCCCGGTCATCGTCAGGTTCGGCCAATGAAAAAAGCCGCCTCGTTTCCGGGGCGGCTTTGATGGGGCGTCGGGATGCCGAGTATCAGAAAGCCCGGATGGCGTTGCGTGTCGTCAGCACGTCCTCTGCAACATTGCCCGTCGTTGCCGGAACGGAGCCGACGAGATCCAGGAACTTGTAAAGTTCGGTGGCCTGCGAATTGGTGACGTAGATGATGTCGCGATCCTGCATCGGGAACTTCGTTGTGGCGAAGAAGGTCGACGGATCGCGCAGATTGGCGCGGAAGATGACCGGAATTTCTTGCCCCGGGAATTTCGACGTATCGATGCCGAGTTTCACGAGAAGATCACGTTTCACGGTACGATAGATATAGACCTGCGCGGGGTCTGCGCGGGAATCGAGCAGGCCGCCGGCTTTGCCGAGCGCATCCGAAAGCTTGAGGCTGGCGTCCTCGAACTCGAAACGTCCGTTCAGGCCGGAAGCGCCGAAGGCGAGATAGGTGCGGCGCTCACGCTCCACCATGATTGTGTCGCCGGGAACCACATAGATGTTTTCCGACGGGGTGCTGACGAGGTGGTTGTAGTTGATGCGCGCAGTCTTGCCGCGGCGGATCAGTGTGACGTAGGATTCGATATTCGGCGCGCTCAAGCCTTTGGCATAGGAGATGACGTCGAGAACGCGGTCTCCCGCTTCCGAAAGCTGAACCTTTGTCGGCTCCTTGACGTCGCCCAGCACCGATGCCTGTGCGGAGCGGCTGGAAATCTTGGTGATGAGAACCTGCGGTTCGATGGCGCGGTTGGCGAGCCGCTCCTCGATTTCGGTCTGCACATTCTCGACATTGCGGCCGGTGGCGCGAATCTTGCCGGCATAGGGAACGCTGATATTCCCCTCACGGTCCACCGTCTGGTTCGGCAGGCTGATGAAGTTGCCGGGACGGCTGCCGGCCTCGCTTGGAATGAACAGGCCACCTGCCTGGCTTTCAAAGATCGCCACCTGCACCACGTCGCCGACACCCATCGGCAGTGCCGGCACGCCACCCTTGCCGCCGCCGAAGCTGCCGAGCAAGGTCGTATTGGTGGTATCTCCCACGTAATTGAGAACGGCGCTGTTGACGTCGATCAGGGCGTAATCGACGCCTGCGGTCTTGTGTTTGTCCTTGGACGCAAATTTTACGGAAGCGTTGGATTCGATCGTCGCCGCGTCAGGGCCGGAGGCCGCAGTGACCGTGCAACCCGAAAGTGCTGCAGAGGCAAGCAGGATCGAAACATTCAATAAACGCATTTGGTCCTCAAAATAAATTCCGTCCGAAAAAGTGAAAATAGTCCGGACACCGTATAAGTTATTAAAAATAAGCACTTCTTACATGACACCGGTAAAGGAAATCCCAACCGGCATTACATCCCTTCAGCGGAATCGCATTCGAAGATGTTTAATTCCCCCAATCAGGCATATGCCTAATTTAAGGCGATGCTTCAAGTTCTTCATTGCTCAACCGCCCCGGAAAAATCCGGATCAGGCGCGATATTCAAATTCCCCGACGGTATCAGTATTGTTGCTCTTCAATATTCAGTTATCGTCATAATCTCTTTGATTGCTGCATCGCGCTAGTGCAGTTTTGTCACGCTTGCGCGGTTTCTTTTTCGGTTGACGTGAGTGACGTCTAATCAATTGTTTTGTAAAAGACTTTTACATTCAAGGCGGACCAAGCTGAGTACTTGGCGGTGATGATGAGCTTTGGCGTGGACGGGAAATCCGGTTCAGGCCCGCTCAGCCAGGGCGAAATTCACCGTATCTGCGAATTCCCTCAGGAATCGCTCGCGCGAGAAGCGGGCGGCATTGTCGACGCAGGCACTCTTGTCGAAACGGTCGGAATTGTCGACGAATTCCTGGACCGCGGCACAGATCGCCTCCGGTGTCTGCTCGCCGAAATAGAGGCCGGTCGGCTGGTTTGAGGCGCCGAGTGGAATGACGGTTTCCAGTACGCCGCCCTTGCCATAGGCGATGACTGGGGTGCCCAGCGCCTGCGACTCGACGGGAACGATGCCGAAATCATCTTCAGCGGCAAAAACGAATGCCTTGGCTTCCGCCATGTATTTGTGAAGCTCCTCATTGCCGACAAAACCGAGAATTTCGACATTAGGCGTGGCGATGTCGCGGATGCGTTTCATGTCCGGCCCGTCGCCGATCACGACAAGCCGTTTATCGGGCATCTTCGCAAAGGCCTCCACGATCAGGTGCACTTTCTTGTAGGGCACCAGCCGTGAGGCGGTGACGAAATAATCGCCTTTCCTGTCGGAAGGGGAAAGATGCGCGGTATCGACCGGCGGGTAGATCACCGTGGAATCGCGCCCATAACATTTGCGCACGCGGCTGCGGATGAATTTGGAATTCACCGTCATCAGATCGACGCCATGGGTGGTGCGGATATCCCACATGCGAATGTAGTGAAGAATGGCGCGCGCAATCCACGAGGCGAAGCCGCGATTGAGCCGGGTTTCCTTGAGATATTGATGCTGGAGATCCCAGGCGTAGCGAATGGGGCTGTGGATGTAGGAGACGTGAAACTGGCCGGGACCGGTGATGACGCCCTTGGCGACCGCATAGCTGGAGGAGATGACGAGGTCATAACCGCTAAGATCGAACTGCTCGATGGCGAGCGGCATAAACGGCAGATAGGAGCGATATTTCTTCCGGGCGAAGGGCAGCTTCTGGATGAAGGAGGTGTTGACGGGACGCCCGCCGAGAAAGCCCCGGTCGCGCTCGCTCATGAAATCGACGAGGCAATAAAGGTCCGCGTGAGGATAAATTTCGAGAAGGTTGTGAAGCACTTTCTCGGCCCCACCGCGGTCGGTGAGCCAGTCATGCACGATTGCCGTCTTCATAATTTCCTCAATAATTTCAACGTAATAAAAATTTATTGTCCGCTTTGAACAAGCTCGGCGGTATCGAATATTAGGTCTGTCTGCAGCCCTTGAAAACACGGCTGCGGGAAGGCGAATAAGGTAAAGATAAATAAGAATGGGCGGTTATGTCTGTCCTAGTCCGATCTTCAATAACACTTCCTTCGCAAATGCGAAACAACCAAGCTGCGTAATTCTCCGCCGGCGTTTCCCTCGCGAATGCGTGCAGCAATATCCTCCCTGCCGGCTAGCTCCTTTTTGTTCCCCCGAAAAATCCTGTTTCCAGTTTGCCGATACCGGAAATCCGTCATCGCGCCGCAAGGTCATTGACAAGGCATCTTATCGAGATATTCTGTTATAAAGATGTATATAACATAATAATGGAACATCGAGTTGGAACAAAGAGCTGGGAGCTTGACCATGAGACGTAAAATTGCATTTCTCGCCACCGCCGCGCTGTTGCTGGCGCCGGGTGTGATGACGGCTGCGGAGAAGGGCGGCGTCATCAACGTCGCGACGATCGGCGAGCCGCCGACACTCGACCCGATGGCCTCGACCGCCGATCTGGTCGGCATCGTCACGCAGCATATTTTCGAGACGCTCTACACCTTCGACAAGGGCTGGAAGGTGACGCCTCTTCTGGCCGAAAGCCTGCCTGAGATCAGTGCGGATGGCAAAACCTACACCATCAAGCTGCGCCAGGGCATCAAGTTCCATGACGGCAGCGACATGACCTCGGAAGACGTCGTCGCCTCGCTCGGCCGGTGGATGAAGATCGCATCGCGCGGCAAGCAGGCCGCCGGTTTTATCGACAATATTTCTGCACCCGATGCCGGAACGGTGACGATTACCCTTAAGCAGCCCTATGCGCCGCTGACCTCGCTGCTGGCTTTCAACAATTCGGCAGCCATCATCCTGCCGGCTGAAAAGCAGGCGGAGCCGATGGCCGAATTTGTCGGCACCGGCCCCTATATGCTGAAGGAACGCAAGGCGGACCAATATATCCAGCTCGTGCGTTTTGATGGCTACAAGTCCCGTGATGGCGAAAGCGACGGTTATGGTGGTGCGCGCCATCAATATCTCGACGAAATCCGCTTCGTTCCGGTGCCCGATCCCAATACCCGCGTCGAGGCGGCCGTCTCAGGTCAATATGATTACGTCGATTCCATTCCGGTGGAGTCCTTCGAAAAGGTGAAGTCCTCGTCAGCCTCGCAGCCCATGATGCTGAAGCCATTCGGTTTCCCGGTCTTCGTGTTCAACACCAAGGAGGGGCTTGCTTCCAAGCTTGAGGTTCGCAAGGCCGTAACCGAAGCGCTGAACATGGAGGACATGCTGGCCGCCGCTTTCGGCAGCACCGATTTCTACGCCCTTGACGGCGCCTATTATCCCGACAATTTCTCCTGGCACACGGAAGAGGGCGTCGACGGCAATTATAATGTCGGCAACCCGGAGGCAGCAGCCGAAAAGCTGAAGGCTGCCGGTTATAATGGCGAGCCGTTGCGCATCCTCACCAGCCGCCAATACGAGTTCCATTACAAAATGGCGCAGGTGGCGGCGGAATATCTGAAGCTTGCCGGCTTCAAGGTGGATATGCAGGTGGTGGACTGGGCAACGCTGACGCAGCGCCGCGCCGATCCGAAGCTCTGGGACATTTATATCAGCCACAGCCCCTTCCTGCCGGAACCGGCGCTGATGGGAGCGCTGTCCACCAGCTCGCCGGGCTGGTGGGATACGCCGGCACGCAAGGCGGCAGTTGACGCCTTCACGTCGGAAGCCGATCCGGAAAAGCGCCTTGCGCTGTGGGCCAATGTGCAAAAAACGATCTATGCCGAGCTGCCGCTCATCAAGATCGGCGACTTCAACGCCGCGGCGGCTAAATCCAACAAGCTGGAAGGCGTCGATCCGGCTCCCTGGCCTTATTTCTGGAATGCTTCGGTCACGAAATAAGACTGGTTGGCAATCGGGCGCCGGGCTTTGCATCCGGCGCTCTTTCATGCCGGACCTGTGAGCCCGCTTCGCCTCCGCCCTCATTCCTGTGCTTGTCACGGGAATCCAGCCGACGCGCGTCTGCACGGCGAGAGGAGTCCTTTCAGCCCAAGGACTTGGGGCTGGCTAGATTCCTGTGACAAGCACAGGAATGAGGGTGGGGTATAAGGAGGACGTGCGAAGAGAACGTTCGATTTTACTACTGCGAGTGCCGGAATTGCCGGCACCCTCGAGAACTCGGTTCAACCGTCGCCTGGTCGCGGCAATCACGCGCTTCGGAGCTTTCATACGTGATACGCTATATTTTCCAAAGACTTGCGGGAATGATCGTGGTGATGTTCCTCGTCGTCACCATCGTTTTCGTTATCCTGCGCGTCACCCCCGGTGATCCGGCCGCCGTGATGCTGGGGCCGGATGCCACGGCGCAGGATATTGCCGAGCTTCGCACCCGGCTTGGTCTCGACCAGTCGCTCGGGGTGCAATATGTCTATTATATCGGCCAATTGCTGAAGGGTGATCTCGGCCAGTCGATCTTTCTTAACATGCCGGTCGGCTCGGCGCTTCTCGACCGGGCGGAACCGACCTTCTTCCTGACGATTTTTTCGCTGCTGATTGCCGGTGTCATCGCGCTCCCCATCGGTATCTATGCTGCTTACCGTCGCGGTTCCTTCGTGGACCAGGCCGCGACCACCATCGCGATGCTGGCAGCGAGCATTCCGAGCTTCTGGCTCGGCCTCATTCTCATGCAGTTCTTCGCCGTGCGGCTCGATCTGTTCCCGGTGTCGGGTTATGGCGGGCCCGGTGCGAGCTTCCTTGAGCGCATGTATCACCTGACCCTTCCGGCGATTGCGCTCGGCCTCGTTTCTTCCGCCCTCATTCTACGCTTCACCCGCGCCTCGATGCTGGATGTTCTGGGTGACGACTATGTTCGCACCGCCAGAGCCAAGGGCGTCAAAGAGCGCCGCGTGGTGATGAAACATGCGCTCAAAAATGCGCTCATCCCCATCCTCACCGTGCTTGGCCTCACCGCCGCCGTGCTGATTTCCGGCGCGGTCGTCACGGAGACCGTCTTCGGCCTGCCGGGTGTCGGCAATCTCGTCGTGTCCGCCGTGCTCCGGCGTGATTATCCGGTCATTCAGGGCGCGCTTCTCGTCATCGCCGGGCTTTACGTCCTCATCAATTTTGCAATCGACATGCTTTATTTGCTGGTCGATCCGAGGGTTCGTTACTGATGGCCGATATCACCTCCACCGCCCCTCCGACGCGCAACCCGACCATCCTGTTCATTCGGCGTCTCCTGAAACGCAGGACTGTCGCCGCTGGTCTTATCGTGCTGCTCGTCTTCGTGCTGCTTGCCGTTTTCGCGCCGATGATTGCGCCTTACTCGCCGTCGAAACTGTCGATCGTCAACCGCCTGAAGCCGCCGAGCGAACTCTACTGGTTCGGCACCGACGAATTCGGTCGCGACGTGTTTTCCCGCACCATCTATGCCGGCAGACTGTCGCTTCTCGTGGGGGCCGCCGTTGTGGCGCTATCGTCCATTATCGGCATCACGCTCGGCCTGCTCGCCGGTTTCTTCCAGAAGCTGGATACGCCGATTGCCCGCCTGATCGACGCAATGATGGCCTTTCCGGATATTCTGCTGGCCATCGCGCTGGTGGCGGCACTCGGTCCGTCGCTGACGACTGTCATCATCGCGCTCGCCGTGGTTTATTCGCCTCGCCTTGCCCGCATCGTGCGCGCCTCGACACTGGTGATTCGTGAGTTGCCCTATGTGGAAGCGGCCAGGGCGCTCGGCATCTCCACCTTCCACATCATGACGCGGCATGTCCTGCGCAATCTGGTCTCGCCGATCCTCGTGCAATGCACCTTCCTTTTCGCCAGTGCCATGCTGGCCGAGGCCGGCCTGTCGTTTCTGGGGCTCGGTGTCAGCCCTGAAATTCCAACCTGGGGAACCATGATCTCCGCTGGTCGCCAATATATCGGTCAGGCTGACTGGATGACCTATTTCCCCGGCTTTGCCATCATTCTTTCCGTGCTGTCGCTGCAAATGGTCGGCGACGGGCTGCGGGACATGCTCGACCCAAGACTGCGAAGGGATTTGTAAGATGACATCAGGTGAACAGGCAAAAACGCCTCTTCAAGCTCCCATTCTTCTCACCAATGTCAAACCTGTCGGTTTCGGAAAGGGGGCGTCCCAATCCTCGACCGATATTCTGATCGGCGGCGACGGCAAGATCGCCGCGGTAGGTTCTGCCCTGCAGGCGCCTGCGGATACGCAGCGCATTGATGCCAAAGGCGCCTTCATTTCACCCGGCTGGGTCGATCTGCATGTGCATATCTGGCATGGCGGCACCGATATTTCCATCCGCCCCTCCGAATGCGGGGCGGAACGCGGCGTCACGACGCTGGTGGATGCCGGCTCGGCGGGGGAGGCGAATTTCCATGGTTTCCGCGAATATATCATCGAACCTTCGAGAGAGCGCATCAAGGCTTTCCTCAATCTCGGTTCCATCGGCCTCGTCGCCTGCAACCGCGTGCCGGAACTGCGCGACATCAAGGATATCGACCTCGATCGTATCCTCGAATGTTACGCCGAAAACAGCGAACATATTGTCGGCCTGAAGGTGCGGGCGAGCCATGTCATCACCGGTTCCTGGGGTGTGACGCCGGTGAAGCTCGGCAAGAAGATCGCCAAGATCCTCAAAGTGCCGATGATGGTGCATGTGGGCGAACCGCCCGCACTTTATGACGAGGTGCTGGAAATCCTCGGTCCCGGGGATGTCGTGACCCATTGCTTCAACGGCAAGTCGGGCTCCAGCATCATGGAAGACGAGGACCTGTTCAACCTTGCCGAACGCTGCGCGGGTGAAGGCATCCGGCTGGATATCGGCCATGGCGGCGCATCCTTCTCCTTCAAGGTGGCGGAGGCGGCGATTGCGCGCGGCCTGTTGCCGTTCTCGATCTCGACGGATTTGCACGGCCATTCGATGAATTTCCCGGTCTGGGACCTGGCGACGACCATGTCGAAGCTGCTGTCGGTTGATATGCCTTTCGAAAACGTCGTCGAGGCAGTCACCCGCAATCCGGCCTCCGTCATCCGCCTTGACATGGAAAACCGCCTCGATGTCGGCCAGCGGGCGGATTTTACGGTTTTCGATCTTGTCGATGCCGATCTGGAAGCCACGGATTCCAATGGTGACGTGTCGCGTCTGAAGCGCCTGTTCGAGCCGCGTTACGCGGTCATCGGTGCGGAAGCCATAGCCGCCAGCCGTTACATTCCAAGGGCGCGCAAGTTGGTGCGCCATAGCCATGGTTATTCCTGGCGCTGAACCCGACTGGAATGGCGCAGGGTCTGCCCTGCGCCTTCCGCAGACAAGGCGGGATACCCATCCCGGCATTATGAGGAATTCGCGTGAAACAGTCTTTGCTTGATGCTGAAGGGCACCTTTCGCCCTATGACCGGCTCGCTGCGCTCGGCATCTCTCTGCCGCCGCCGCCGCCGCCGATTGCCAATTTCGTCACCCATGTGGTGGAAGGCAACATGCTCTATCTTTCGGGGCAGGGGCCGCGGGAAGAAAACGGCCATCTTTACGCCGGCAAGGTTGGCGCGGAAATCGGGCTGGAAGAGGCCTATAATCATGCGCGCCTCACCGGCATCAACCTGCTTGCTGTCATGCATGAGGCGCTGGGGGACCTGTCGCGGGTGAAGAAGGTGGTCAAGCTGCTCGGCATGGTCAATGCCGTCAGCGATTTCCGCGATCATCCGAGCGTCATCAACGGCTGCTCCGATCTGTTCATCGACGTGTTCGGCGATGCGGGGCAGCATGCCCGCTCCGCCGTGGGTTTTGGCTCGCTGCCGGGCAACATTACCGTTGAAATCGAAGCCATCGTCGCGCTGAAGGGTTGAGGCTATTTAATGGTTGCGCCAGCCCATCAGCTTTTCGATCCGTTCCGCCGAGACCCTGACCTGTTCGGTATAGTGGTTTTCGTCCGCCAGCACCTTCTGTTCCGGCAGCACGATGGAAATCGTCGCGACGCATTCACCGTTGATGTCGCAGATCGGCGAGGCGATGCAGGCGACGGCGTAATCGGATTCGGCGACCTGTATCGACAGGCGGTCATGAAAAGCGGCCGCCGCCGATTGCGACAGGGTCTCGGGATTGATTTCCGCACGGCCCGTGGGCGAGGAGCGGGCGCAACGCCTGAAAAGTTCGAGGCGTTCGGTTTCCGGCAGATGACCGACGAGCAGGCGGCCGGATGCCGTCCAGTTCAGCGGAACACGGGTGCCGACGCGGGACGCAACCTGAAAGTGGCTGGGTCCATCGGCCATCGCCAGCACAAGCATATGATCACCATCGCGTCCGCAAAGCTGCACGGTTTCGCCGGCATGGCGGCACAGATCATGCATTTCATGGGTGGCGACACCCATGAAATCCAGCGAGCGCGCATAGGCGAGGCCATAGTGGTAAAGCCGTGCGCCAAGCCAGATGTTGCCGTCGGCGTTGCGCGCCAGCATGGTCTTCTCGACGAGATCGTCGACGATCACATAGACGGTGGAAAGCGGCGCCTTGATGGCCTTGGCAATCGCGTAAGCGCCGGCTGGCGATCCGGTTTCGTAAAGGTAGTCAATCACCTGCAGCGCACGGTCGATGCCGCTGACGCGCGAGCGCTTGGCCGCCTTCACGTCCGGGTTTTCCGCTGTGTCGGAAAGGGCGGTTGAAGCTATTTCGTCCAGTCGATGGGCGTCCAAATTCCGGCTCCTCATGCATTTTGAGAAGCTATTACATTATTATGGCATATATGTCGATGCCCATCGCATCGCAAAGACAGGAGAAAGACATGACCGAGGATATCAGAAGCAGGATCGGCCTTCGCCCGGTCATCAACGTCTCGGGCACAATGACGTCGCTCGGTGCTTCCATCGTCGTCCCCGAGGCGGTCGAGGCCATGGCGGCGATCCTTCCGCAATTCGTGGAGATCAACGATCTGCAGCGCAAGGCGAGCGCGATCATCGCGAGGCTGACGGGCGGCGAGGCCGGCTTCGTCACGGCGTCCTGCTCGTCCGGCATCAGCCTTGCTGTGGCGGGTGCGATTACCGGCAATAATCTGCTCGCCATCGAAAAATTGCCCGATATCGCGCCTGAAAAGAACGAGGTTCTGGTCCAGATGGGCCATGTGGTGAGCTACGGCGCGCCGGTGGATCAGGCGATCCGGCTCGGCGGTGGCAAGGTGGTGCTGGTCGGGCAGGCGACATCAACCCATCGCTACCACATGGAAAACGCCATCACTGAAAAAACCGCGGCAGCGGTCTATGTGGTCTCGCATCATGTGGTCGATTATGGGTTGCTGCATCTGTCCGAATTCGTCGAAATCGCCCATGCGAAGGGCGTGCCTGTCATCGTCGATGCGGCCTCCGAATATGATCTGGAGTTGTTTCTGGCGACGGGCGCGGATGTGGTGCTCTATTCCGGCCACAAGTTCCTTGGCGGCCCCACGTCCGGCATCGTCGCCGGAAGCAAGGAACTGGTGCGGCATGCCTTTCTGCAGAACATGGGCATCGGCCGCGGCATGAAGGTCGGCAAGGAAAGCATCTATGGCGTGATGGCGGCGCTGGAAGCCTGGGAAAAACGCGACCATGCCGGCATTCGCGAGCGCGAAACCGGCTATCTCAATCTCTGGAAAAAGACGCTGGACGGACGCCCGGGCGTGACGGCGCTGATCGAGCCCGACCCGACCAACAATCCGCTCGACCGCATGCGTGTCATCATCGATGCCGACGAAGCGCATATCACCGCCTGGGACCTGACGACGGCGCTGGCCAGAGGCAATCCGCCGATCATCACCCGCGATCACGAGGTCGAGCATCGCTATTTCTATCTCGACCCCTGCAACCTGCATCCCGGTCAGGAAACCATCGTGGCTTCCCGGCTGGCCGAGGAGCTGGACAAGGCACGCGCCTCCAACGAGATGATTGCGACACCGTTCGAAGACCGCAGCCGCCACCGCTTCGACGGCATGCTGTGCTGGCCGGACTGAGTAAGCGAGCGGGTGCCGCGAGCATTGCAACGACAATAAAGAGAAGGGAACGATCATGACCATGCCGCAGGCAGCACCGCTTGGTGCCGAAGATGCCGTGCTTTCCGTCCGCAATCTCACCACGTCCTTTCACGTGGATGGCGGCTGGAAACCGGTGGTGCGTGATATTTCCTTCGATGTCGGGCCGGGCGAGACCGTCGCGATCGTCGGTGAAAGCGGTTCGGGCAAGAGCGTGACGTCGCTCTCCATCATGCGGCTGCTGGATCGGGAAAGCAGCAGGGTTCAGGGTGAGATCTTGCTCGGCGGTCGCAACCTGCTGTCCCTTTCCGAAGACGCCATGCGGCGGGTCAGGGGTAACGAGGTCGCCATGATCTTTCAGGAGCCGATGACCAGCCTCAATCCGCTGTTCACCATCGGTGACCAGATTTCCGAAGCTCTGCTCTGCCACCAGCCAATGTCGAAAGCAGAGGCAAGAGCGGAGACGGTCCGCCTTCTTGAAAAGGTACGAATCCCTTCCGCTGCGTCCCGTTTCGATGAATATCCGCACCGCTTTTCCGGTGGCATGCGCCAACGCGTGATGATCGCCATGGCGCTTGCCTCAAAACCAAAGTTGTTGATCGCAGACGAACCGACGACTGCACTTGACGTCACGATCCAGGGCCAGATTCTCGACCTTATCAAGACGCTTCAGGAAGAGGAGGGCACCTCCGTCCTGTTCATCACCCATGATATGGGCGTGGTGGCCGAAATCGCCGACCGCACCGTCGTCATGTATCGCGGCGAGCAGGTGGAGGTCGGCGCGACGGCCGATATCTTCCATCGCGGCAAACACCCCTATACCCGTGCGCTTCTGTCCGCAGTTCCGGTTCTGGGGTCGATGAAGGGTGAAGAAAGGCCGCTCCGCTTCCCCATCGTCAACACCGCGACGGGGGAAACGCAGGAACCGGTTCGTCCGGCCGATACCGTCGATGCCAGCGCCCAGCCGGTGCTGAAGGTGGAGGGGCTGACCAAGCGTTTCGACATTCACTCCGGCCTGTTGGGACGGCTCAGCGGCCGGGTCCATGCGGTGGAGAATGTGTCGTTCGATCTCAGGGCCGGCGAAACATTGTCATTGGTCGGTGAAAGTGGCTGCGGCAAGTCCACCACCGGTCGCGCCATCATGCGGCTGATCGAGCCGGATGCCGGTTCTGTGGTGGTCAATGGCGAGAATATTCTTACCCTCGACAAATCAGGCATGCGCGAGATGCGCAAGACGGTGCAGATGATCTTTCAGGATCCTTTCGCCTCGCTCAATCCGCGTATGACGGTGGGGGCTGCGATTGCCGAACCTTTTCTGGAGCATCGCATGGGCAGCGCTCGCGAGGCGAAGGAGGTGGTCGCCGACATGCTGAACAAGGTCGGCCTCTCCCCTGATATGGCGGCGCGTTACCCGCACGAATTTTCCGGCGGCCAGCGTCAGCGCATCTGCATTGCCCGCGCGCTGGCATTGCAGCCGAAGGTCATCGTTGCCGATGAAAGCGTGTCGGCGCTTGACGTGTCGATCAAGGCGCAGGTCATCAACCTGATGCTGGATCTGCAGCAGAGCCTTGATCTCGCCTTCCTGTTCATTTCCCATGACATGGCGGTGGTGGAACGCGTGAGCCATCGCGTGGCGGTGATGTATCTCGGCGAGATCGTCGAAATCGGCCCGCGCGCTGATGTCTTCGACAATCCGCAGCATGATTACACCCGCAAGTTGATGGCCGCAGTGCCGGTGCCGGACCCGGACCGCCGGAATACGCGGCGTGGTGCGGCGAATGATGAGCTGAAAAGCCCGATCCGTCCGGTGGATTACACAGCCAATCCGCGGGCGTATCGCGAGGTTTCACCCGGCCACCTCGTGGCGCTCTGACTGCTGCCCCGTTTTCCCGGAGCGCGGCGCTTTACACCGGGGAACATTCTTCTATACCGCTTCTGGCCGCGTGACACCGATCACGCGCGGAAGGCGGATCATGGCGGTAGCGGAAAAGCAGAGGCGCAAAGGCTTCGAGACGGCGGCAGCGGTGATGCTGTCGCGCTTCGATGCCGTGCTCGGCGCGGTGGCCGCGTTGATCCTTGCGGCCCTTCTCTTGGTGGTGCTGATCAATGTCACCCTGCGATATCTGTTCCACACCGGCTTCATCGGCGCGGAAGATCTAGGCATATGGCTCAATGTGGCGATGATCGCCGTTGGCGCACCGCTCAGCCTCAAAAGCGCATTGGCGATGCGGCTTGATGTCTTCGTGCGCTTCCTGCCGCCGCGGTTTCATGCCGCCACTGAAATTCTCGCCGATGCCTTCTCCTTTGTTGCGGCGCTCATCCTCGCTTTGGGTGGGGTGGAGATCGCGGCGATGCTGGGTGGTACTTCGCCGACGCTCGGCCTGCCGGAATGGGTGCGTTTCGGTTTTCTTGGCGCAGGCGGCGCGCTTATCTTTGTCTATCTGACGCTTCAGCGTTTCAGCGAAGGCAAGACATTCGCCGTTCTGCTGTCCATGACCATCGCACTTGTGGCCTATGTCGGACTGCCGCAAATATTCGTTGATACGACCCTGCCGCCCAGCCTGTTTCTGGCGCTGACGGCGGCGGTGGGACTGGTTCTGGCGGCACCGCTCGCTCACGCTTTTCTTGCTGCCGCTTATGTGGCGATTGCCTTTGGCAGCACCTTGCCCGAGCCGGCGATCGTTTCCTCGACCGTAACGGGCATGTCGAAATTCCTGCTGCTCGCCATCCCCTTCTTCCTGCTGGCCGGAAGCCTGCTGACAATATCGGGTGTCGCCAACCAGCTCGTCCGTTTCGCCGCTTCCGTGGTCGGCCACCGCCGGGCGGGTCTGGCGCAGACGACGCTTTTGACCAGCGTGCTGTTTTCCGGCGCGTCCGGTTCATCGGTCGCCAACGCCGCCTTCGGCGCGTCCACCTTTCAGCCGGAACTCGTCAAACACGGCTATCCGCCGGCGCAGGCGGGCGCGATTATTGCCGCGACATCCGTGCTCGACAATGTCATTCCGCCGTCCATCGCTTTCCTGATCCTCGCCACGGCCACCAATCTTTCGGTGGGCTCGCTGCTGGTCGGCGGCTTTTTCGCCGGTGGGCTGATGGCGGTCTGCCTCGGCGTGGCGATCCATTTGAGCGTGCGCAGCGTCGATACCCTGCCACGCGCCACCGGGGCAGAGCGATGGCGCTCGGCCATCGCGGCCATACCGGCCTTCGGCCTCGGCGTCATCGTGGTGGTTGGCATCCGTATCGGCATCGTCACAACCACGGAAGCGGCGGCCCTTGCGGCGCTCTATACGCTGCTCCTTGGCTTCGGTTACCGGCTGGGCGTGGGCCGCATTTTCGCGACCTTCCGGCAATCGGCTGGGGAGGCGGCAGCAATTGGTCTTCTGATCGGCACCGCCGGTCCTTTCGCCTTTCTGCTGGCAGTGGACAATGTCTCCGGCCTCGTCACGGATTTTGTCACTGTGCTTGGCGGCAGCAAGATCACCGTATTGCTGCTCTCCAATCTCATCCTGCTCGCGGTCGGTCTGGTGCTGGATATCGGCGCGGCGATCCTGCTCTTCGGGCCCATCCTGCTGCCCGCCGCCGTGGCGGCCGGCATCGATCCCATTCATTTCGGTGTCATTCTGGTGGTTAATCTGATGATCCACGGCCTGACACCGCCGCTCGGCATGCTCATTTTCGTGGTCAGCGGCGTGACCCGTGTTCCGGCGGCAGCACTTTTCCGGGCGGTCATTCCCTATCTCGTCTCGCTGCTCGTTGCCCTCGCCATTTTATGCCTATGGGCCATATTGTTTTAAGTCAGAGGTTTTTGTCATGACCATTATCGATCGCCGTCATCTCCTCAAACTCTCCGCTCTCGGTGCCGCGACGCTTGCCGCACCGGCCCTGATGCGCCCGGCGCAGGCCAGGACCCGCCGCCTCACGGTCGCATCGCTATTTGCCGACGACAAGCCCGAGACGAAGATCTGGGTGAAGATCAGCGAGCTGGTGGAGGCGAAATTGCCCGGCCGTTTCCACTTCAACATCGTCAAGAGCGGGGCCCTGGGCGGCGAAAAGGAGGTGGCAGAAAACATCCGCCTCGGATCGGTTCAGGCGAGCCTCTCCACCGTCTCTTCCCTGTCCGGCTGGGTGCCGGAACTGCAGATCCTCGATCTGCCCTTCTTGTTTCGAGATAGTGAACATGTGCGCAAGGTGGTGACGGGTGAGACCGGCGAAGAACTGAAGACAAAGCTTGCCGCACAGCAATTCGTCGCCGCCGATTTCATCAATTACGGCGCACGTCATCTTCTGGCCAAGGAGCCTGTGACCCGGCCGGAACAGTTGAAGGGCAAGAAAATCCGCGTCATTCAGAGCCCGCTGCACACCAAATTGTGGAGCGCCTTCGGCATGACACCGGTCGGCATTCCGATCACCGAAACCTATAATGCGCTGGCGACCGGGGTGGCCGACGCCATGGACCTCACCAAATCGGCCTATGCCGGTTTCAAGCTTTACGAGGTCGTGCCTTATCTGACCGAGACCGGCCATATCTGGGCCACGGGCGTTGTTTATTACGGTGCAGCCTTCTGGAACCAGCTGGACGATGAGGAAAAGAAGGTCTTCTTGGAAGCCTCCAGCGAAGGTGCCCGTTATTTCAACCAGTTGATCGTGGAAGATGAAGTAAAGTCCGTCGACCTCGCGCTCTCGAAGGGTGGCAAGGTGCTGCAGCCGGAAATGCTGGATGAATGGCGCAAGGGCGCGCAGGGCGTCTGGCAGGATTTTGCCGGAATTGTCGGCGGTCTCGAAAAGATCGAAGCGATCCAGTCTATCTGAGTCAGCCGCATCGGACGTGAAAGGGAAGGCGCTTTTGCGCCTTCCCTTTTGTTTTAGCGGATGTCTTCGGGCAGAACGTCCGAAGGGATGTTCTGGTAGGAAACCGGGCGCATGAAGCGGCGGATCGACATGGTGCCGACAGAGGTTGCGCCGAAGTTCGTCGAGGCCGGGTAGGGGCCGCCGTGAACCATGGCTTCGGACACTTCCACGCCGGTCGGGAAACCGTTGGCAAGAACGCGGCCGGCCTTGCGCTCCAGGATCGGCAGCAGCTTGCGGCCGAGTTCCGCGTCGCCGGCATCCAGATGCATGGTCGCCGTCAGCTGGCCTTCGAAGCTCTTGGCGACTTCAAGCATTTCTTCCGCGCTATCAACAGTCACGATCAGGCCGAGTGGTCCGAAGACTTCTTCAGCAAGCGCGTGGTTGGCAACCCAGTCCTTGCCGGCAACACGGTAGAGATAAGGCGTTGCATTGCGCAGATTGCAGGTGGTCGTCAGCACGTCGCGCACGCCGTTGCCGGCAGCGATACGGTCGCGACCGTCACGATAGGCGGCGGCGATGCCGTCCGTCAGCATGACCTGCGGGCCGACTTCGGAAAGTGCTGCGCGGGCGGTTTCAGCCACGGCATCCGCCTGCTCGGAGAGAATGACGGCGATGCCGGGATTGGTGCAGAACTGGCCCGCACCCATGGTGAGCGAACCGGCCCAACCCTTGGCGATGGCTTCACCACGGGCGGCAACTGCTTCCGGCAGCAGGAACATCGGGTTGACGGAACCGAGTTCGCCGAAGAACGGGATCGGCTCGGGGCGTTGGGCGCAGAGATCGAACAGTGCGCGACCGCCGGCGAGCGAGCCGGTGAAACCGACCGCCTTGATGCGTGGATGCTGCACGAGTGCGGAACCGACATCGCGGCGACCGCCCTGGATCAGCGAGAAGACGCCGGGATGCAGATTGTGCTTCTTGACGGCAGCAAGCACGGCTTCGGCAACGATTTCACCGGTGCCGGGATGGGCGGAATGGCCCTTGACGACGACGGGGCAGCCGGCAGCCAGAGCAGCGGCGGTATCACCACCGGCCGTGGAGAAGGCGAGCGGGAAGTTGGAAGCGCCGAAGACGGCGACGGGGCCGATCGGACGCTGCATCAGGCGGATATCCGGGCGCGGCAGCGGCTGGCGATCCGGCAGGGCTTCGTCGTGGCGGCGGTCGAGATAATCGCCCTTGCGGATATGCGATGCGAAAAGGTGTAGCTGACCAACGGTGCGGCCACGTTCGCCCTGCAGGCGTCCGGCGGGCAGGCCGGTCTCGGACGAGCCGATTTCGGTGATGGCGTCGGCGCGGGCTTCGATTTCATCGGCGATGGTGTCGAGGAATGCGGCGCGCTCTTCGCGGGTGGTATAGCCGTAGCTCCAGAAGGCCTCTTCGGCTGCTTCTGCGGCCGCATTCACCAGATCGACGGTGCCGACCGAAAAATCGAAAGCTTCGCCATGTGCAGGCTCACTGCGGAATTTTGCTTCCGTTGCGACCCATTCTCCTGCAACCAGATGTTTGCCATGCGGCTTGAAACTCATTGTGCTCTTCCCTGAAAATCTGATCCTGTGTGGAAAATCCACCGATACCGTGACATCGCATCGAAAGGCGACAGCGCCAAGGCCATCAGCCACGATCCTCGTCCGGTTGCCTTCTGCCTTAGCCCGTGTGGGGCCTGAGCGAAAGCCGGTTTTTGAACTATCTGACCAAAAAGTGTGATTAATTGGGCGAGGCGTGAAAAAGACGTGCTTCCGTTTGCGCGGGTGGCACTCTATTGTTACGCCATGATGACAAACAGACTTCCAAAATATATCGCCTGGTCGGTTCTTCTACTGATCGTGATCGTTACAATCTGCCCGATCGGCTTTCGTCCGCACACGCTGACGAGTGTTGGCCTCGATCGCGCGGCTGCCTTTGCCTTCTGTTCGGCGGCCTTCGTGCTGGCCTATCCGCGTTATTGGCTGGCGATCATCGTGGCGGGTATTGTTGCGGCGTTCGGTATCGAGGCGTTGCAATTCCTCTCGCCGACACGCCACCCGCATCTGATGGACGCCACCGTGAAAGCCGCTGGAGCGGTTGCCGGCGGACTTGCAACCTTCTCCTATCTCACGTTCCGGGCGCGGTTGGCCGCAGGCTGACGCATCGCCTGCGGTCAATTTTCCCGCTCAGCCTTTGCCGGTCGCAAGGCCGAAACGGCCATGCGACAGCGTGCGCTCGATGCCGCGCAGCTCCGCCAGCCCCTTCAGCCTGCCGATGGCGGGATAACCGGGCTGCGCGCCGCGCGTCAGGTCGTCGAGTATTTCCTGACCGTGGTCGGGCCGCATCGGAATGGTATGGTCGTCGCGGCCCTCCGCCCGGCGACGGGCCTCTTCGGTGATGAGTGCGGCGATGACGGCGACCATATCAGTTCCGCCCTCCAGATGCTCGTCCTCGAAGAAGGAGCAGGGAACGGTATCGGTATCGCGCGTCACATTGCGCAGATGCACGAAATGAATACGATCGGCAAAACGGCCGGCAATGAAGGGCAGATCGTTATCGGCGCGCGCCCCGAGGGAGCCGGTGCACAGCGTCACGCCATTGGCGCGGCTGTCGACCTGAGACAGCATATGGGCGTAATCCGCTTCCGTTGACAGAATGCGCGGCAGGCCGAGCAGCGGCCATGGCGGATCGTCGCCATGGGCGCAGATGTTGATACCGACCTCTTCCGCAACCGGCGTCACTTCGGAGAGAAAGTCGATCAGGTTCTGCTGCAGTCTTCCCCGGTTGATGCCGTGATAGGAGCGCAGCTTTTCCAGAAGCTGGGCGAGCGTATAACCATCCGCCGACCCGGGCAGGCCCGCACCGATATTGCGCCCCAGAGCGGCAATTTTCGTATCCGGCATCTCGGCAAAACGTTTTGCCGCTTCCTCCAGCAGCCAGTCCGGATAATCTGCCTTTGCGTCAGGGCGTTTCAGAATATGAATGTCGAAAGCGGCGAAATCGGTGAGATCGAAACGCATCGCCCTTGCGCCATGTCTGGTTTCCCAGCGCAGGTCGGTGCGCGTCCAGTCCAGCACTGGCATGAAATTGTAACAAACGGTGCGGATGCCGGAGGCGGAGAGGCGGCGTAGCGTCTCCTGCCAGTTGGCGATGTGATTTTTCCAGTCGCCGGTCTGGGTCTTGATATCCTCGGAAACCGGCACGCTTTCCACCACGTCCCAATAAAGCCCGCCGGCCTTGATTGCTTCATGTCGTTTGGTGATTTCGTCCACCGGCCAGACATCGCCGGTTGTTATGTGATGCAGCGCGCTGACGATGCCTTCCGCGCCCGCCTGAGCCGCATCCTGAACCGTGACCTTGTCGACCGGGCCGAACCAGCGCCATGTATGTCTCATCTTTGATCCTCAAATATCAGTCTGCGGAAAATGTCAGCTGCACCTTGCAGGCGGCGGAGCGGTCTCCGGCCTGTTCGAATGCCGCTTTGGCGTCGCCAAGCGGGAAGCTGTGGGAAATGATCGGTCGCACATCGATTTTGCGCGACGAGATGAGCCCGGCGGCTATGGCGAATTCGTCATGGAAACGCTGCGACCCACGCCAGACAATCTCTTTGCCCACCAGCGCATTAAGCGGAATGGTGACGTCGCCTGTCACCCCCACCTGCACGATGGTGCCGCGCGGGCGGACGCAGGCGAAGGCGGAGCGGAGCGCGGGACCGGCGGCTGAACAATCGAAAATGACGTCGAAATAACCTTTGTTGTCCTGATAGGGCAAAAGCGCATCGGCGTCCTTTGCGACATTGATGGTGCGGTCCGCACCCATGGCGGGGGCCCGTTCCAGCGCCGCATCGGTGAGATCGGTGGCGACGATGATGCCTGCGCCGGCCTGGCGGGCAGCGGCTATGGTGAGGAGGCCGATGGGGCCGGCACCGGTCACCAGTACCTTCGCACCTGCCAGATCGCCAGCCTGTGCGACGGCATGCAGGCACACCGCAAGCGGCTCGGTACAGGCGGCCTCGGCGGGCGAGGTAGCGTCCGAAAATGTCGCGCATTGTTTTGCGGGAACAACCAGCCGGTCGCGGAACATGCCCTGCTCATGCGGCAGGCGCATGGCGCTGCCCATGAAGCGCATGTCGAGGCAATGGATCGGCTGGCCCTTCAGGCAGAACTGGCAGTGGCCGCAGGGCTGCGAGGGATTGACGGCGACGAGTTGGCCGATGGCAAGCCCACTGACACCCGCACCCAAAGCCGCGATATGGCCGGATGCCTCATGACCGCAGATGATCGGCTCGCGCACCCGCACCGGGCCGAAACCGCCATCCTGATAATAATGCAGATCGGAGCCGCAAATGCCACCTGCCGCCATGGCAAGCAACACTTCGCCGGGGCCGGGGGGCGCAACGTCCTGCGTTTCGACGCGGATATCTTCACGGGAATATAGACGTGCCACGCGTGTCTGCATGACGATGCCCTCATATAGTCTGTGTGTGGAAGGAATGAACCCGCACGGCGAACCGCGCGGGCGATGATGTTTGCCTTAGCGGATCAGGCCCATTTCGGTCGGCAGCCACAAGGTGATTGCCGGAATGAAGGTGATCAGCAGCAGCGCCACGAATAGCGGCACCAGCCAGGGCAGGATGGCGATGGTCGTGCGCTCGACCGAGAGTTTCGCCACGCGCGAGAGCACGAACAGCACCATGCCGAGCGGTGGATGCAGCAGCCCGATCATCAGGTTGAGCGTGATGATGAGGCCGAAATGCACCGGATCGATGTTGAATTGCAGCACCAGCGGCAGAAGGATCGGCACGAGGATGGTGATAGCCGCAATCGTGTCGAGGAAGCAGCCGACGAACAGCATCAACAGGTTGACCAGCACGAGGAAAATCCACTTGCTGTCAGTGATCGTCAGGATCGCCGCCGACAGAAGCTGTGCCGCCTGACTGACCGTCAGCAACCATGCGAAGACCGAGGCTGCCGCAACGATGAAGAGCACCGATGCGGTCGTCTCGATGGTGTCGAAGGTCGATTTCGCCAGCGTCTTGAAGGTCATCGTGCGATAACGGACGAGGCCGAGGAACAGCGACCAGAGAACGGCCGCAACGGCTGCCTCCGTCGGTGTAAACCAACCCATCGTCATGCCGCCGATCAGGATCACCGGCGTCATCAGCGCCATGACGGCGGAGAAATCGAAATACCAGTCGCAGGCAAGCAGGATGACCAGCACGATCAGGATCGACAGGTTGAGCGACAGGCCAAATGCCGTGAGGATATAGATGCCGAGCGGCACCATCATGACAACGAGGACTTCAAGCGATGCGCCGAAGATTGTCCTGAGATTAAACGGCGTATCGGAACCCCAGCCCTTGATATAGGCAAAGACCGCAACCGTGATCATCATCAGCAGCGTCATGACGACGCCCGGAACGATGCCGGCCATGAACAGCGCACCGATCGAGACATTCGCCATCATGCCGTAGATGACGAAGGGCAGGGACGGCGGGAAGATCGGCCCGAGCGTTGCGGAAGCGGCGGTGACGCCGACGGCCGCCTCGACCGGATAACCATGATCCTTCATGGCCTTGATTTCGATGGTGCCGATGCCGGCAGCATCGGCCAGTGCGGTGCCGGACATGCCGGAAAAGATCACCGAACCGATGATGTTGACCTGCGCGAGGCCGCCCTTCATCCAGCCGACGAGCGCGACAGCGAAGGAATAGATACGTCCCGTTACACCTGCCGTATTCATGAGATTGCCGGCAAGGATGAAGAAGGGAACCGCTAGGAGCGGGAAGCTTTCCACACCCGCAATCAGGCGCTGCGCCGCGATGATATCAGGCGCGACATTATAAAAGACGATGTAGAGCAGCGAAGCCGAGGCCATGGAAATGGCGACCGGAAGGCCGATCAGCATCAGAAGAAGGAATGAGCTGATGAGAAGCAACATGTGATCAATCCCCCGCGCTCTGGAATTCTTCTGGCCGTTCCAGAACGGAATAGCCACGTCGCATATTTTCAATGAAGACCTGCACGGAGCGGAAGAACATCAAAACGAAAGCCGCCAGAACGGTGTAGAAGACGATATTGCGCGGCAGCGCCACGGTGACCATCTCCTCATCCGCAACGATTTCCAGATAACGCCACATCAGCCAGGATGTGTAGGCGAAGAACAGGATGCGCAGCACATCGACCAGGATCGACATGGCGTGGGCCACCTGCGGCGGTACATAATGATAAAGCACATCCACCTGGATGTGGCGCGACATGCGCACGCACATGACGGAGCCTAAAAACACCACGCCAATCAGGCAGTTGACGGCGATTTCTTCCGTCCAGGCGTAGCTGTTGTTGAGAACGTAGCGGGTGAAGAACTGAAGGAACACGCAACCCGTCATCAACCAGAACAGGGCGAGCGTGACCCAGTCCTCGAAGGCGTAGACCTTGAGATCGACCTCGGGCGGTGCCTCGTCGAACGTATGGGCGAGTTCCTCAGGCGTGACCTGAGTATGGATTTCCTGCGACATTGAGATATCCCGTCTGGAGAGAAAGGGCGGTGCGGCGCAAGGGCCGCACCGGATCTTGGCTCACTTGACGGCGCGAATGGCTTCCCAGTCGGCCTTGTCGTAACCGAAGTCCTCGAACTTCACCTTCTCGATGACATTCTTTTCGAAGTCGGCCTTGTCGACCTCGGCGACGTTCAGGCCACGCTTCTTGAAGTCTTCCACGAGGCTTTTTTCGCGTCCTTCGATGGTCTTTGTGGTCCGCTCGGCGGCCTCTTGCATGACATCAGTGAAAATTTTCTTGTCTTCATCGGAAAGCTTGGACCATAGGTTCTTCGAGACAACCGTGTTGAGATGGTCAACGATGTGGCCCGTCAACACGATGTTCTTCTGCACTTCGAAGAACTTCTTCGCCTCGATGGTCGTCAGCGGGTTTTCCTGTGCATCGACGGTGCCGTTCTGAAGCGCCAGATAGACTTCCGCAAATGCAATCGGTGTCGTGTTGGCGCCGCAGGCGCGCGGCATGGCAAGATAGGCAGGAACGTCGGGAACGCGCATCTTTAAGCCAGCCATATCGGCGCAGGCGGCAATCGGCTTGTTGGATGTTGTGTGGCGCGTGCCGTAATAGCTGACAGCGGCGATGTGGTTGCCGGTCTTGTCTTCATAACCCTTGGCGAGGCGCTTGAAGATATCGCTCTTGGTATAGGCGATCAGATGGCTCGGATCGCGGAAGATGTAAGGGAAATAGGTGACGCCGATCGGCTTGAAGTCACGCGCGGCAAAGCTCGAACCGGAGATGATGATGTCAACGGTGCCGATCTTGAGACCCTGGTTGATATCGGCTTCCTTGCCAAGCTGCGAGGCCGGGAAAACATCCACCTTGTAACGGCCGTCGGTGCGTTTGGCGATTTCTTCCGCAGCCCAGACCGAATCCGTGTGGAACGGTTCGGATGTTTCGTAGACATGCGCCCATTTCAGAGTGGTTTCCGCCTGCGCCGCTAAGGCGGAAAGCAGGATGGCGGCTGTTGCGCCCATCAAAGTCGACAATCTGATTTTCATTCTTAACTCCTCCCGAATTAAAGCCAGATTTCTGTTTTTTCCCGACGCCGATCACGGCGCGGTCACTCTTCTCCGATCGTTTCCTCCCCGAAACTTTCGGAAAATCTCTTTTGCGACAGCGTCAGATGCTGTCGCATCGCCTCACGAGCCCCTTCCGGGTCGTTGGCGGCAATGGCGTCGCGGATCGCTCGGTGTTCCTGAACGGCGAGGTTCCAGGTGTACGGGCCCTCGAAATAGCTGGCGAGCTTTTCGAAAAAGGGCGACAGGCTGCGCTCGTCATAAATCAGGCCGGTGAAGCGATTGAGCGCCGAATTGCCGATGATGTCGGCGATGGCGGTGTGGAAGGCCCGGTCGAAATTGAGCGCCTGTGGCGAACTGTCGAGCGCGCCGGCCATGCGTTCGATGATGTCATCGAGCTTGGCGATGCATTCCGGCGTCGCAAGTCGCGCGGCTTCCTCCGCAATCGCGCTCTCGATGATGCAGCGCGCCTGCAGGATTTCGAATGGGCCATGCGCGTCTGGCACCGGCGGCTTTTCCCTCGCCTGCCTGCCGGCAGCGTTGACGTAAACGCCCGAACCCATGCGGATATGGATGTGGCCTTCCACTTCCAGAACGATGAGGGCTTCACGAACGGTAGGGCGGGAAACGCCGAAGCGTTCCGCAAGGTCACGCTCTGCCGGCAGGCGCTGACCTTCGGTCAGCTCCCCGCTCTCGATGAGCAAGCGAATTTGTTCCGCGACCAGCCGGTAAAGGCGGCGCGGCTCCAGAGCCACAAACATGATGTCCTCCCAGCGCGAAGGTCTCCCCCCGTTCGCGCAAGCGGTAAGATGGTCTTACCAATTTTATTAGGACGTATTTATGGATGGCTGTCAATTAGCCGTCTTGGAAAAGCTTACAGGTTATGCTTGAGGGCAGCTCAGCCGGTCGGTGGTCGCCGGCAGCTCTTAGGCTTTGCTGCTGGTCAGCTTCAGGCCACCATTCCCGTCGATCACCACATCCAGTTCACCGTAACTGCCGATGGCAAGATGCGGCGTCTCGATCGGGTGGGAATGGGTCACGTTGATGACCACCACCGCAGCCCCCATGCGTTCGCCGGCCTGGATGCCCGCGGGCGCATCTTCGAAGACGACGCAGCTTTCCGGCGCAACGCCGAGCCTTTCGGCGGCCTTCCGGTAACCTTCGGGATCGGGCTTGCCGTTGACCACATCGTCGGCGCAGATCATCACGGGTGGCGGTGTGATGCCGGCCGCCGCGAGCCGTTTTTCCGCCAGTTCACGCACGGCGGAGGTGACGATAGCCCATTTTCCCGCGGGCAAAGACGCAAGAAAGTCTGCGGCGCCCGGTATCGGAATGATGCCCTCCACGTCATCCATCTCGGCGCGCAAGATCATGTCGGCCTCGGCATCCACGTCCAGGCCGGGAACCGCCTCGCGGCGTATTACCTCGGAAGCCCGCATGCCATGGATACGTTGCAGAAATGCGTTCGGCTCGATACCGTTTGCAACGGCCCACTCCCGCCAGACGCGCTCGACAACGGCAATCGAATTGACCAGCGTTCCGTCCATGTCGAACAGGAAGGCCGCGAACTCTTGCGAAAATATCTGGGTCTGCGGCGGGACTTTGCTGTGCATCTTATTCTTCCGTTGGAACTCTCGGGTATAGCCGTATCTACAGTATCCGGAGACATAACGGAATCGCTTTTCGGCCGCCAGAAGCAGATGATCGTCTCCTGAGTGTTGAAAGAATGTTGTTCCAGAATCGGACGCTGCGTGATGCCTGCGAGTCGAGCCCGAAAAGCGGGGAGGGCGAGGGTTGCCTGCTGAAAGGAGGCGTCAGCTTGCAGCAAGGATGCTCTGCTATCATGCGTCTTCATTTGCAAGGCAGTGACATGAATTCAAGGCGTAACAGCTGTTTTCGAATGTTTTGCGCGAAGGCTTTTGCAAGCGGAATTTTATTAACGAATTCATCGCTTCAGGGGCTGCGTTAACCATTTGTTAACCATATTCGAGGTACCTAATTGTCAACGATTTGTTTACCAAGATGACCAAAGTGCTAACAGACCAGCGTTCGATCCGTATCAAAGGCCGCTCCTTCCTCGCGGTCGTCCTGTCCCCCGAATCTCCGGTCGATCAATGGCTCGAAAGGCTTGATGATCTGGCTGCCCGCTCGGCCGGGTTCTTCCTGTCGCGGCCGGTGGTTCTCGATGTGTCGGAGCTGTCGCTCGACAAGGCGGGCCTGAAGGAACTGCTGGCGGCGCTGAGAGAACGCAATGTCGGCATCATGGGCATTGAGGGTGTTCGCCCGTCGATGATCGAGCCGGGCATGCCGCCGTCGCTGAAGGGTGGCAAGCCTGCTTCCGATGTCGAGGTGGAGCCGGTCGCCGTAGCTGCCGAATTGCCGGAAGACAAGCCGCACGCTTCGGGCGAAGTTCGCGCCGTCGTGCAGTCGCTGGTCATCAATGAGCCGGTGCGCTCTGGTCAGTCGATCATGTTTCCGGAAGGTGACGTCACCGTCATCGGTTCGGTCGCCTCGGGCGCTGAAATCATCGCCGGCGGTTCGGTGCATATTTACGGTGCGCTGCGCGGACGGGCCATGGCGGGTTCGCTCGGCAATGTCTCGGCGCGCATCTTCTGCCGCAAGCTTGAAGCGGAGCTTTTGGCCATCGACGGCGTCTACAAGGTTGCCGAGGACATTGACGACAAGCTGCGCGGCCAGCCCGTTCAGCTCTGGCTGGAAAACGATACGATCAAGGCCGCGAAGCTCGGCTGATAACAGAGAAACGAACAGGAACAGGAGAGAGCCATATGGGGAAGGTAGTCGTTGTAACTTCCGGCAAGGGCGGGGTCGGCAAGACCACCTCGACCGCAGCGCTTGGCGCCGCATTGGCGCAGAACAAAGAGAAGGTCGTGGTCGTCGATTTTGATGTCGGGCTGCGCAATCTCGATCTCGTCATGGGTGCTGAACGCCGCGTGGTTTACGATCTCGTCAACGTCATCCAGGGCGACGCCAAGCTGACGCAGGCGCTGATCCGCGACAAGCGGCTCGAGACGCTGTTCCTTCTGCCGGCCTCGCAGACCCGCGACAAGGACAATCTGACGCCGGAAGGTGTCGAATGGGTCATCGCCGAGTTGAAGAAGCACTTCGACTGGGTGATCTGCGACAGCCCGGCCGGTATCGAACGCGGCGCAACGCTGGCCATGCGCCACGCGGATGTGGCTGTCGTCGTCACCAATCCGGAGGTCTCTTCGGTGCGTGACAGCGACCGCATCATCGGCCTGCTCGATTCCAAGACGCTGAAGGCCGAACGCGGCGAGCGCATGGAAAAGCACCTGCTCCTGACGCGTTATGATTCCGTCCGCGCCGAACGCGGCGACATGCTGAAAGTGGATGACGTCCTCGAAATCCTTTCCATTCCGCTGCTCGGCATCATTCCGGAAAGCACGGATGTGCTGCGTGCTTCGAACGTCGGTGCGCCTGTCACGCTGGCGGATGCCCGTTGCGCGCCGGCCATGGCCTATTTCGACGCCGCCCGTCGCCTCTCCGGCGAGGATATTCCGGTCGTCATCCCGGGCGAGAAGCGTGGCATCTTCTCCAAGATCTTCGCAAGGAGGGCTGCATGAGCATCTTCAGTATCTTCCGTAAACAGAAGTCCGCACCGCTTGCGCGTGAACGCCTGCAGGTGCTGCTCGCCCACGAAAGGGCGTCGTCGGGAACCGATCTCGTCGCCGTTCTGCGGGAAGAAATTCTTAGCGTCATCGCCAAGCATGTACAGATCGACAATGACCGGGTGCATGTGAAAATGGATCGCGACGAACATGTCTCCATATTGGAGATCGATGTCGAAATTCCGTTGGGCGCCCATCTGCGCGCTGCATAAGGCACTTGATAAGAGACTCCGCCCACCTCCGGGCGGCGTTTCTCATTCTGCCGTCGTATCCACAGGGCTTCGAAACGCTTCTGCCAGATCGCCGGGCAGCGGGCGTTTCAGGTTGATGCCATTCGGCGGGATCGGCGCGTTGAACCATTTGTCGTAGATTTTTTCGATTTCGCCGCTTTGATAAATCTGCCCCAGCGCTTCGTTGACGGCGTCCCGGAAGCCGGTATCGCCGTGCCGCAGCATCAGGCCATAGGGCTGCGGCGGGGCAAGATATTCGTTCGAGATGACGTAATCTTCCGGCCTGCCGGTCTCGGCGATGAAGGATCGCAGGAGGATATCGTCCATGACGAAGGCAGAGGCGCGATTTTCCGTCACCATGTCGAAACTGCCCTCCGTGCTGTCATTCTGCAGGACGGCGATGTTCATTCCCAGTTTGCGATTGAGCACGTTGAGCTGGCTGATATTGATGGTGCCTGTCGTCACCACCACCGTTCGCCCGGCAAGATCGGCGACAGTGTTCAGGCCGCTTGATTTCAGCGCGACATAACGCGTGCCGGTGATGAAGTGGCTGTAGGAAAACCAGACGGCCTTGCGTCTTTCCTCCGTATTCGTGCTCGCCACGCATTCCATGTCTATGGTGCCGTCATTGAGAAGCATGATGCGGTTGCTGGGCGTGCGCTTGACGAATTCGACCTTCAGTTCCGGCAGGGCGAGCTTTCTCTTGATGGAATCCGCCACGCGGAGGCACAGTTCGATGCTGTAGCCGATCGGCTCCGGGCCGGTGCCCAGATAGGAAAAGGGAATATTGCGATCGGCAAAACCGAGCCGGATCGTGCCGGTCCTGGCAATGGTTTCAAGTGTCGGTGGTTGGGCATTGTCGCTGGCCGCCGCCACGGGCAGAAAGCTCAGGAAAAACAACAACAGCCACAATGTCGATCTCTGCATCGCGCATCTCCAGCTAAAACAATCCGTTAAAACATCGTCATCAAATCAATGCGGTTCGGCGTCTTGCGCTTTCAGTCCTGGTATTCGCTCGGATGGTCGTAGGCCTGTTTCAGGGAGGCGGCCATCGGCAGGTTCAGGTTCATGCCGTTCGGCGGAATGGGTTTGGTGAACCACTTTTCATAAAGGCCGTGAATGGTCGAACTGGTGTACATATGCCGAAGACTATCATTGACCGCCGCCTTGAACGCCGGGTCGTTCCGCCGGAAAACCAGACCATAGGGTTCGGGAGCGCTGAGCGTTTCCTCGGAGAGTGCATAAAGGTCAGGATTTTCCGAGGTCGCCGCCAGCGCCGCCAGCAATATGCCATCCATCACGAAGGCGGAGGCCTTGCCGGCAACAACGAGGTCGAAGGCTTCTTCATTGGTCTTGGTCGGCATGACAGAGATATTGAGGTTCTTCGCCCGGTTCACGGCGTTCAGCTGTTCGATATTGACGGTGCCGGAAGCGGATGTGACGGATCGCCCGGCGAGATCGGCAAGGCTTTTCAAATTGTCCTGCTTGCGGGAGAGAAACTGTGTCGCGGTCATGAAATTGGGATAGGAGAAATCGACGATCTTGCGACGTTCGCTATTATTGGTCGTGGCGGCGCATTCAATGTCGATCTGGCCACTGCGGACAAGAATGAAGCGGGTCGCGGGCGTTGCCTTGACATATTCGAGCTCGATCTTGTCGAGCTTCAGCTTGCTGCGAATATCCTCGCTGATTGCCCTACAGAGATCGGTAGAGAAACCGGTGATTTCCCCGTTTGGCAATTGATAGGAAAAGGGCGGTTCGGCCTCGCGATAACCGATACGGATTTTTGCGGTTTTGGCAATCTGCTGAAGCGTGTCGCCTTCATCGGCGGCCTGCAGCGGGGTAACAGGAGCAAAGCATGTGAGGAAAAGGCAAAATACTGAAAGGCGCATTTTATGTCCTTTTGGTCGGCGGCTGGTTTCTCAAATCGCTTTTTGTGGTGGATGATAAGAACCCGGTGCCGACCGACCGGCATCGCCGTACTCGTCCTTGGCGGCCGGGGTAATAACAGCGCGGTTTTTGAAGATTCGGGCCAGAGGGGCAGGTTCAGCAAAATAATAGCCTTGCGCCTCATCGCATCCCGAAAGCTTGAGGGCTTCGACCTGATCCCTGTTTTCAACGCCCTCGGCGGTCACCTTCAGGCCGATCTGCTCGGCCATGTCGATGATGGTGTTGACGATGGCCGAACACATGGGATTGGTGGGCAGGCCGGAAACAAATTCGCGGTCGATCTTGATCTTGTCGAAGGCGACATGGGTCAGCGTGCTGAGCCCGGCATAACCGGTGCCGAAATCATCAAGTGCTAAACGGACGCCTCTTTCCTTCAGCAGTTTCAGCGCTTTCGTACTGCTGTCGCGCTCCAGCATCGCGGTTTCCGTCACTTCAAGCTCCAGCCGCTCGGCCGGGAAGCCGGATTTTTCCAATGCCCGGTCGACAACAGGGACGATATCGTCATTGGAGAGCTGAACGGCGGACAGATTGACGGCAAGCCTGATATCTTTCGGCCAGGTCATGGCATCCATGCAGGCCTGTGCCAGAACCCATTCACCCAATGGTTTGATGAAGTTGTTTTCTTCGGCGAGGGTGATGAAGCGGTCCGGGGTAATGAGGCCGAGTTTGCTGTGCCGCCAGCGGGCCAGCGCCTCGTAAGCGACGATGCGGCCGCTCTGCAGATTGACCACGGGCTGGTAATACAGCTCGAATTCCTGGTTTTCGAGCGCGGATTTCATGTCTATTTCCAGCGCATGCTTGTGCTTCGCCGCCATGTCCATGCCCGGCTCGTAAAACACGAAATAACCGCAGCCCATGGATTTTGCACGGTAAAGGCCAAGATCAGCATGTTGCAGAAGTTGTGTGGCCGATGTGCCATGGACCGGCGCGCAGGCGATGCCGATGCTGGTATCGATGCTGATGGTGCTGCCTTCCAGGCTGAAACTGCGCGAGACCGCGTGCACCACCCGCGCCGCCAGCATCGCTGCATCGCTCTCGCAGTCGGCGTTTGTTGACTGGATGATCGCGAACTCGTCGCCGCCAAGACGGCTCACCATGTCGTTTTCACCGAGCACGGCGGAAATGCGCGAGGCCACCGCCACCAAGAGGGCATCGCCTGCGGCGTGTCCCAGCGTGTCGTTGACGGCCTTGAAGCGGTCGAGATCGAGCAGCATGACATTGAATGGCTGGCCTGACGCGGAAAGATGTTCCAGCCTGGTTTCCAGCGTCTTCATCAGCAGCACGCGGTTGGGCAGTCCGGTCAGCGCATCGTGATGGGCCATATGTTCGAGTTGCTGCGCCATATCGCGTATCTGCCGCAGACGTCCGCGCTCCAGTACCGCCTCACGCAGCGTTTCGATGGCGGTCGCCATATCGCCGATCTCGTCCCGTCGTTCCTGAAACGGTGTGACGACGTCGGTTTCTTCGCGGGCAATTCGAAGTGTGGCCTGCACCAGCGCCGGGACCGGTTTGAGGAAATGCCGGGCAATGACGGTCACAAGCACGCCGGTGACGGTCAGGACCACGATCAGCGCGGCGAGCGAATTATAGATCAGCTTGCGCTGTGCGCCATAAAGCGCGTCCGAACCGCCGATGCTGACGGCGACCGCGCCGATGGGTTTCTTCGTTTCCGTGCTGATGATCGGCAGCAGGCCGATATAATGGCTGGACTCGCCGATGGTGGCAAAACCGGTCGAAAAACGCGCGGCAACTGCATCCCTCGAAAAGATGGGGTCGGTGGCAAGCGGTTTTTCGTTGTCGTCGGTGGCATTGTCAAAGGCCGCGGCGATCTGCCTGAAACCGGCATCGTCCTCGTCATAACGAAAAAGCCAGACGGCATTTTTTGTCTGTGCGCCGATGAGGGCGAGAACGTCGCTAGGATTGAAGCCGGTAACGAGAATGGATCCGTCGTCGCCAATCGGCTTGTCGCTCAATATGCCGTTGACCTGTCCGTCCGCATCGGCGGTGACGCTGACATAGGTATAGATGCTGCGCAACGTCGCGCTGGCGATCTGTGAATTGACGCGGGCCTGATTGAGCCATTGTTCGCTGGAGGCAGCCACGAACATGTACCAGCCGACGAGTGCACCAATACTGTAGGAAAAAATCACACCACCAAGGAATATCAGGGTTATCTTGCTGGCGAGCGAGCGCCGCCGCGAAAACCGGCCCATTTCCGGCTGCGTCGTTGAGCGAAGCGTTTGGCCGGGTTCAATCTGTCTATCTGTCCCCTGATAGGCAGTCTCTTCCATTCGCGATAGTCCCCCGCGATGTCGCGTTATAATTGTTTTATGGAATTTTTATAGGGCATGTATTTCGGCGGTGTCTGCTAAATAATTCAACAAAGTTTAGATGCGATTAAGAATTAGTCCGTCTTTTTATAGTCGTTGCTGATACGCTGCGTCACGGGCCTGTACCTGTGGTTGAAAAAACCGGTCTGGCGGAAACGCAGCGCGGGGTTATTTTACGCCGCCCGGTTGATCATGGCTGTGGTGATTGGCCTTGCCAAGTGGCCGAGAAACGGCATGTTGAGCGCGACATGCGGGTTTCAGGGAAGATATCATGGCTCACCGGGGCAAAAACATCGCGCAGCTTTCCGTTCTTATCCAAAGCGGCCATCTCGATCCGCGCGCCTTGGCGGAGGAGACGCTGGATGCGATCGGCAAAGAGGATGACCAGGCGATCTTTGTCAGCGTAACATCGGCGCGGGCCATGGCGGAGGCGGAAAGCGCCTCGAAACGCATTCGCGAGGGCCGTTCCTGCGGCGTGCTCGATGGGATTCCGGTGGCCTGGAAGGATCTGTTCGATCTCGAGGGGATGCCCACGACTGCCGGGTCGAAGGTATTGTCGGATGATGCGCCTGCGTCCCGCGATGCGGATGTGGTGGCGGCGCTGAAGCAGGCCGGAATGGTTTCCATCGGCCGCACCAATATGAGCGAGTTCGCTTTTTCCGGTCTCGGCATCAACCCGCATTACGGTACGCCGCGCAATCCCGTCTCCACGGATGGCCATCGCCTGCCGGGCGGTTCTTCATCGGGAGCGGGCGTTGTCGTTGCCGCCGGTCTGGTGCCGGTGGCTATCGGTACGGATACGGGTGGATCGGTGCGCATTCCGGCCGCCTTCAATGGCGTGGTTGGATATAAGGCGAGCCGTGGCCGCTATTCGATGCATGGGGTTTATCCTCTGGCGAAAAGCCTCGATTCGCTCGGGCCGCTTACCCGCACCGTGCAGGACGCCGTCTGGGTGGATGCCGCCATGCGCGGCAGAACGGCTGCGGATCTGGCGCGCATGCCTTTGTCCGGCGTGTCGTTGGTGGTGCCGGAAACGGTGGTTTTTGATGGCATCGAGCCGGGCGTCGCGGCCGCATTCGAACAGGCGGTGGAACGGTTGGTCCGTGCCGGCGCTTCGGTTCGGCGGCAGGCATTTCCGGTTTTTTCGGAATTGTTCGATCTCATCAGGGAAAAGGGCGCGCTGGTGACGGCGGAAGCCTTTTCCCTGCACAAAGCCCGACTTGAAGGTGCCGACGCCGCGCGCATGGACCCGCGCGTGGTCGTGCGAACAAGGCTCGGAGCGAATATCTCCATGCCTGATTATATCGCCATCATCGAGGCGCGCGACCGGATGATGGCGGCGTTTTCCGCCATGATCAGCAGGGACGAGATTCTGATTTCACCGACATTGCCACATGTCGCGGCCAAGGTGGCGCCGCTGGTTGAAAATGACGATGCCTTTTTCGCGATGAATGCCAAGACCTTGCGTAACACCCAGATCGGCAATTTCCTGGATCACTGTGGCGTGTCTATTCCCTGCGGAACCGGCGAGGCAGGCATGCCGGTCGGCCTGCTGCTTTCGGGCCTGTATGGAACGGACGACCGTCTGCTGGGTGTTGCGATGGCTGCGGAAGAAATTATCCGTGACTGGTAAGATGGAAGAGCGGCCTTTCAGGGCCGCTCTCGATGCAACCGTTAGCGTGCGGCCCAGTTGGCGCCGCGGCGGAACATGGTCTTCATCTGCGGCACGGAAAATTCCTTGGCCTGATGGCCGAGTGCCGAATAAAAGACGCGGCCCTTGCCGTATTTGCGCTTCCAGACGACCGGCATCACCACGCCGTCGATCCACCAGGCGTGATCGCCGGTGAATGTCGTTGTCGCCAGAACCTCGTTCGAGGGGTCGACATGCATGTAATATTGTTCCGACGTATAGGGGAAATCGGAAATCCCCTCCATCAGCGGATCATCCGGCCGGGTGATATTGACCGTGTAATCGATGATATTGCCGGGATGGGCGACCCACTGGCCGCCGATCATGAACTGATATTCCACACATTCGCGGAAACTGTCGCCTGCACCGCCATGGAAGCCGGCAATGCCGACGCCGTTTTCGACGGCGGCCGTCAGGTTCTTGATTTCTTCCTTCTCGATCTTCGACATGGTGACGATCGGCACCACAAGGCTGAGATCATGCACTGAAGGATCGGCGAAGGCTTCGGTGCTATGCTCGACATAGACCTTGAACCCGTCTTCCTCCAGAATGTCCTTGACGATGGTGGCACATTCCTGTGGCTCGTGGCCGCTCCAGCCGCCCCAGACGATGAGTGCTTCGCGCATTTATTTCCTCCTCAGGATTATTTGCCGAGCTGGCCGTCGACCAGCGATGTTTCAAGCGGAGCAGGGCGCTCCACCTTGGTGGTGATGGAAACGGTGGTGCCACTGTCCGATGCCGTCTGGAAAGCTTCCATGACCTCCAGCACATGTAGCGCAAGATCGCCATTGGCGCGGTGCGGACGGTTTTCGCGGATCGCATGGGCCATGTCCGCCACGCCGATCGAGCGGTAATTGCCATCAGCATAGGGGGATGACAGCGCCTGCGGTTCGAACTGGCCGCCCTTTTTCAGCAATTGCACCTCGCCGCCGAAGTGGTTGGGGTCGGGCACGATCAGTGTGCCTTCCGTGCCGTAGATTTCCAGCGGCACATGTTTATGGCCGGCGACATCGAAGCTCATTCCCACTTGCACCACAGCGCCATTCTCAAACGCCAGAACGCCGGAGACATGAGTCGCGACATGAACAGGGATTTTCTCGCCGTTCTTCGGTTCGCTGGTGATAAGACGCTCATTGCGCGGCGCAATGGCAAAGCCTGCGACCTTGGCGACCGGGCCGAACAGATTGACGAGATCGGTGATGTAATAGGGGCCCATGTCCAGCATAGGCCCGCCGCCAACCTCGTAATAGAAGGCGGGGTTGGGGTGCCAGCGCTCATGGCCGGGGCACATGAAAGTGGCCGTTCCGCCGACCGGCTGGCCCAGCACCCCCTCGTCGATCAACCGGCGTGCTGTCTGGTGGCCACCGCCGAGGAATGTATCCGGCGCCGAGCCGATACGCAGGCCCTTTGCTTTTGCCGCATCCGCAAGACGTTTGCCTTCGGTGAAATTGATGCCCAGCGGTTTTTCGGAATAGGCATGTTTGCCGGCGTCCAGCGCTCGCAGACCCACTTCCACATGCGCCTTGGGGATCGTCAGGTTGACGATGATTTCCACTGAAGGGTCAGAAAGAAGCGCGTCGACGCTTGTTGCCTGAAGGCCAAATTCTGCCGCGCGGGCCTTCGCCACCTCCTCGTTCATATCCGCCAGACCGCGAATATCGAGAATTGGAAACGAGGCCATGGCCTTGAGATAGGCGCTGGAAATGTTGCCGCAGCCGATGATGCCGATACCGACCTTTTTCATGTGATTCCTCCCGTAAATCAGAAATGCCGAATCCTGTGCACGAGCCTTTCGGCTAGAGCGCCGGCCCCGTGGTGTTCCATGGCGATTCGTAAAGTTCATAAAGCGCGACGGCCGCAGCCCCCTGCGCCCATAAGTCGTCGCTCGCAATGTCGAAAACCAGCTCCGCTACGCCGGCCAGTGATGGCGGCACGGCAGCATTGTAGCTGTTTCGAATGCTGGTGATGAAGGGCTCGCCAAGCTCCAGACTGGAGCCCGTGATGATGACCCGCGGCGGCGCAAACAGCGTGACGATATTGGCAAGTGTCAGGCCGAGGGCCGCACCGGCGCGCAACGCCGCAGCGATGAGATCGTGGTCTTCCGCCGCAATCAGCGCATGGGCATGCTGCATGCCGCGACCGAGCCGGATCGCCTCGGCAAAACGTCCGTCCACCGGACGAGAGCCAAGAATGGCATTTTCGCCCGCCTGGCTTGCCAGCCGCACCGTGCCTTCATTGGCAAGGCCGATGACGAGATCGCCGAGATTGTGGCTGAGGCCGCCCGCACCGCGGAAGAGCTGGTTCTGATGCAGCACGCCAAGCCCGAGCGTCTGTTCGAGCGAAATCAGCACCATGTCTTCGAGGTCACGCGCATGGCCGAACCAGTGGTGGGCGAGCGTGATGGCGTGGGCGTCGCTTTCGATGATGGTCGGCGAATTCAGCCGCGCCGTCATTTCCTCGGCGAAATTGACGTTTACTTCCCGCAGGATAGGGCTGCTGCGGATCCTGCCGGTGCGATGTTCGATGACGCCTGGCAGGCCAAGGCAGACCATGTCCACATCTTCCAGCGACAGTCCGGCATCGACCACGCAACGTCGCACCCCGTCTTCCACCAGATCGGCAATGACGCCGATCGGCTGGCGGTCTACACGGATCGGCAGGGCAAGAGTGGACAACACATTGCCGCAGAAATCAGTGACGACGAAAACCATGCGGTTCGCGGCGATCTTGGCACCCACTACGCGGGCGGCATCCGGGTTCAGCTCCAGCATCACGCGCGGTCTGCCGCGTGCGCCTTCGGTGCGGATATCGCCGATATGGCGGGTAAGGATAAGCCCGTCATCCAGCAGCGAGGCGGTGATCGCCGAAACGGTCGTGGTGGAGAGCTGCGTTCTTTCGCTGATTTCCACCCGCGAGATCGGCCCGTGGCGGCGGATGCTGTCCAGCACGCTCAGCCTGTTGATCGCGCGCATCAATTCTGGGTCTGCGGTCTTCATGGTGTCCTGCTGCGATCAATGCCGTTGCTTCCCGATTTATATCGGAATGCGGATTAAATAACGGGGTGGGGGTGGGGTGTGTCAAGCGTTAAGCGCAAAAAATCGGCATTGTGCCTTGACAATGAGCGAACCCTGATATGAATTAATCCGCATTGGGGAATAAATGAGGAAATCCCCGAGGGAGGATCACCATCATGACGATTTGGCACGCAGGCGCAAGCCTGGGCGGCAAGCTGACAGGCTTTGCCACAACGACAAGTATTGCTCTCATGCTCGGCGCCGCAAGCGCCTCGGCCGCGACGGTCGTTAAATGGATGCATGTGGAGCTTGACCCGAAATCCGTGGCTGTCTGGGAGGAGATTGCCAAGGAATATGAGGCCAAGCACCCCGATGTCGATGTTCAGCTGCAGTTCCTTGAAAACGAGGCCTTCAAGGCAAAATTGCCGACGCTGCTGCAATCCAACGACGTGCCTGACTTCTTTTACAGCTGGGGCGGCGGCGTCCTTGAAGAGCAGTCCAAAACCGGAGCGCTGAAGGACCTGACCGAAGTTTTCGATGCCGATGGCGGCAAGCTGCGCCAGGCCTATAATGCCTCCGCAATCGACGGCCTGTCTTTTGACGGCAAGGTCTGGGCCGTGCCGTATCGGGTCAGCCTCGTCAGCTTCTTTTACAACAAGGAGCTGTTCGCCAAGGCCGGCGTGAAGGCCGAGGATATCAAGACCTGGGCGGATTTCAGCACAACAGTCAAGAAGATCAAGGACGCGGGCATCGTGCCGATTGCCGGCGGTGGCGGTGAGAAATGGCCGATCCATTTCTACTGGAGCTACCTCGTCATGCGCAATGGCGGGCAGCCCGTGTTTGACGCCGCCCGCAAGGGCGAAGGCGAAGGCTTCATGGACCCTGCCATCATCAAGGCGGGTGAGCAACTGGCCGAGTTCGGCAAGCTCGAACCTTTCCAGCCCGGTTATCTCGGCTCCACCTGGCCGCAGGCGCTCGGCGTCTTCGGGGACGGCAAGGCGGCGATCATCCTCGGCTTCGATAATACCGAAGCCAACCAGCGCAAGAATGCCGGCGACGGCAAGGGGCTCGCCCCCGAAAATATCGGCCGCTTTGCCTTCCCGGTCGTTGAAGGCGGCGCCGGCAAGGCCACCGATACGCTGGGCGGCCTGAACGGTTGGGCGCTCACCAAGAACGCTTCCAAGGAAGCGATCGATTTCGCGACCTTCCTGACCAGCAAGGCAAGCGAAGAGAAGATGGCGACCGCTGGCATGATCCTGCCGGTTGCAACGGGCGCTGCCGGTGCGGTGAAAAACCCGCTGCTCGCGGATTCCGCCAAGCAGCTTGCCGCCTCCACCTGGCACCAGAACTTCTTCGACCAGACGCTGGGTGCTGCCGTCGGCCGCGTCGTCAACGACGTCTCGGTTGAGATCGTGTCCGGCCAGATGACCGCAGAGGAAGGCGCCAAGCAGATTCAGGACGCATTCGAACTGCGCTGATCTGACGATTTCCATGGTGGCGCCGCCGAATATGTGGCGCCGCCTATCTGCCTCCATGAAAGCGGATAGAGATGACGGATATTTCCATGACTTCTGCGTCCATACCGGCGCGGCGCGCGGCAAAGCGCAAGCAAAGCTCGGTCGCACATGACCGGGCGCTGACCCTGCTGGTGTTTCTGCCGCCGGCACTTCTGCTCTTTACCCTGTTCGTCATCCTGCCCATGGGCGAGGCGGCGTGGTACAGCCTTTATCGCTGGAACGGATACGGCACGCCGACCGATTTCGTGGGCTTGAAGAATTTCCAGGTCCTGTTCGGCAATGCCGCCTTCTCGCAGGCCTTGATGAATAATGGCCTGATCATCCTTATCTCGATCCTGATCCAGATTCCGCTGGCGATCTGGCTCGCCATGATGCTGGCGCACCGTATTCCCGGCGTCGTCGCCTTCCGGCTGGTGTTCTTTTTGCCCTATGTTTTGGCTGACGTTGCGGCGGGTCTGATCTGGCGTTTCGTTTATGATGGCGATTACGGTCTTTTCGCCGCCATCTCCAATTTCTTCGGCTTCGCCAATCCCTACGTGCTGGCCGACAAGGATGTGGCGATCTATGCCGTGCTCGGCGTCATCGTCTGGAAATATTTCGGTTTCCACATGATGCTGTTTATCGCTGGGCTTCAGTCCGTCGACAAGAACGTGCTGGAAGCGGCAGAAATCGACGGCGCGTCGGGCTGGCAGAAATTCCGTTACGTCACGCTGCCGATGCTTGGCTCCACGGTGCGCCTTTCCGTGTTCTTTGCGGTCATCGGCTCGCTGCAGCTGTTCGACATGATCATGCCGCTCACCGGCGGTGGCCCCTCCAACTCCACGCAGACCATGGTCACCTTCCTTTACACCTACGGCGTCATGCGCATGCAGGTGGGGCTTGGCAGCGCGGTCGGCGTCGTTCTCTTCGTCATCTGCGTAACGCTCGCCTTCGGTTACAAAAGGATTTTCATGCGCCATGACTGACACCTCCACCTCCGTCCGCATGCCGCTGCAAACCAAGCTTTATCTTTATATATCGCTGAGCCTGATTGCGGCCATCGTGCTCATCCCGCTTCTGACAACGGCGCTTGGCGGCTTCAAGACGCTGGGGGACCTGCGCGTCAACCCCTTCGGCATTCCGGCCGAATGGCAATGGGCCAATTACGGCGATATTCTCTTCGGCAAACGCTACTGGCTGCAAATCTTCAATTCGCTTGTTATCGCGCTGTTGACGGTGTTCCTGACGCTGACCGTCTCGGCCATGGCGGCTTTCACCTTCGCGCATGTGAAGTTTTTCGGCTCGTCCTTCCTGCTCAATTATTTCCTGCTGGGGCTGATGTTCCCGGCGGCCACCGCCATTCTGCCGCTGTTCATCCGCATCCGCGATCTCGGCCTGCTCGACACCTATTGGGGCGTGGTTCTGCCGCAGGTGGCCTTCGGGCTGGGCATGAGCATCCTTCTGTTCCGCAATTACTTCCGTAATCTGCCGGACGAGCTGTTTCAGGCAGCCTTCGTGGATGGCTGCGGTTATCTACGGTTCTTCTGGCATATTTCCGTGCCGCTTTCGCGGCCGATCGTGGCGACCGTTGGCATCGTTTCGTTTGTCGGCAGCTGGAACAGCTACATCCTGCCGCTGATCATGCTGAATTCGGAATCGAAATATCCCTGGCCGCTCGGCATCATGGTCTATCGCGGCGAATTCGGCACCGAATGGCAACTCGTGCTCGCCTTCATCACGCTGACGATCCTGCCGACTGTCATCGTCTTCTTCCTCGCCCAGAAACACATCATCGCGGGCCTGACGGCCGGTGCCGTCAAATCGTGACTTGAAAGGAGCAAAATATGGCTTCCGTCGAACTTAGGGATATCCGCAAGTCCTATGCCGCACTCGATGTCATTCACGGCATCTCGCTTGATATAGCCGACGGCGAATTCATCGCGCTGGTCGGGCCTTCGGGCTGCGGCAAGTCCACGCTGCTGCGCATGATCGCCGGGCTGGAGGAAATCACCGATGGGGATATTCTCATCGGCGACAAGGTAGTCAATTCCATGACCCCGCGAGAACGCAACATCGCCATGGTGTTCCAGTCCTATGCGCTTTATCCGCATATGACGGTGGCCGAAAACATGGGCTTCAACCTGAAGCTCGCCGGCCAGCCGAAAAACGTCATCGAGGAGCGCGTGGCGGAAGCCGCCCGCATGCTCGATCTCGGCAAGCTTCTGGATCGCAAGCCCTCGCAGCTTTCCGGCGGCCAGCGCCAGCGTGTCGCCATGGGCCGCGCAGTGGTGCGCAATCCGGCGGTTTTCCTGTTCGATGAGCCGCTCTCCAACCTGGATGCCAAGCTCCGCGTACAGATGCGGAGCGAAATCAAGGCTTTGCACCAGAAGGTCGGCACGACATCCATCTATGTCACCCATGACCAGATCGAAGCCATGACGCTGGCGGACCGGGTGGTGGTGCTCAATCACGGCCGCATCGAACAGCAGGGCACGCCGCTCGAGCTTTACAAGACGCCCGCCAATCTCTTCGTTGCCGCCTTTATCGGCTCACCCGCCATGAACCTCATCGAAGGCGTGGTCGACGGCGAGGGCGACCAGCCCGCTGCCCGGCTGAAGGATGGAACCGCGATCCGCATTGCCGCCTCCAGAAAGGTCAAACGCGGCCAGCCGGTGACGATTGGCTTGAGACCGGAACATATCGGCTCGAGCATCGGCGGCGATATTGCGCTATCCGGACGAACGGTGCTGGTGGAACCGACCGGCGCGCAGACGCATGTGGTCTTTGAATTGGCGGGTGATCAGGTGACGGCGGTGGTGGATGGCGAGCAGCCGGTGAAGGTCAATACGCCCTTCGCCGCCACCGTGCATCATGAGCGTGTGCATGTCTTCGACAGGGCGAGCGGCCTGGCGCTTTAAGCGCCATGTGCATTTTTAGTGGAGTGCGAAAATTCTTTTGTCCCTCCGCTTTTGGGGCTTGTTTGAAAACTACGAGCGGTTAGCTTGGCGCTGGAGAAAAAAGCGGGTTACCGCGCAACTGTATCGATGCAGGAGGAGATTTTAATGAGAACGATCAAGGGCCCGGGTCTTTTTCTCGGCCAGTTTGCCGGTGATGTTGCCCCCTTCAACAGCTGGGATGCCATCACCAAATGGGCGGCGGAAAAAGGTTATGCCGGCGTGCAGGTGCCAAGCTGGGCAGGCCAGCTGATCGATCTCAAAAAAGCGGCGGAATCGAAGGATTATTGCGACGAGTTCGCCGGTGTAGCGCGCCAGAACGGCGTGGAAGTAACGGAGCTTTCCACCCACTTGCAGGGCCAGCTCGTTGCGGTTCACCCCGCTTATGACGAAGCCTTTGATGGTTTTGCCGCACCGGAAGTGCGCGGCAACCCCAAAGCGCGCCAGGAGTGGGCGGTTGAGCAGGTGAAGTTTGCGCTGAAAGCCTCGAGGAATCTCGGCATCAAGGCGCATGCGACCTTTTCCGGCGCGCTTGCCTGGCCGTTCGTCTACCCGTGGCCACAGCGCCCGGCTGGTCTGGTGGAAACCGCCTTTGACGAGCTGGCAAAACGCTGGACGCCGATCCTTGATTATGCCGATGAGCAGGGCGTCGACGTCTGCTACGAAATTCATCCCGGCGAAGATCTGCATGACGGCGTCACCTTCGAGATGTTCCTGGAGCGGGTGAAGAACCATCCCCGCGCCAACATGCTCTACGACCCCTCGCATTACGTGCTGCAATGCCTTGATTATCTTGACAATATCGACATCTACAAGGATCGCATCAAGATGTTCCACGTCAAGGATGCGGAGTTCAATCCGACCGGACGGCAGGGCGTGTATGGCGGGTATCAGGGCTGGGTGAACCGTGCCGGCCGTTTCCGCTCGCTGGGCGACGGGCAGGTTGATTTCGGTGCGATCTTCTCGAAAATGGCGGCCAATGATTTCGACGGCTGGGCCGTGGTCGAGTGGGAATGCGCGCTGAAACACCCTGAAGATGGCGCGCGCGAAGGCGCCGAGTTCGTCAAGGCACATATCATCCGCGTCACGGAAAAGGCCTTTGACGATTTCGCATCTGGTGGCACCGACGATGCGGCCAACCGCCGTATGCTTGGGCTTTGAAAGCATTTCAGGGGAAATATTATGGCTATTGAAGGAAAGACAACCGACGTGGCGAACAAGCGGATTCGCCTCGGCATGGTCGGCGGCGGTTCGGGCGCATTCATCGGCGGCGTTCATCGCATGGCAGCGCGGCTCGACAATCGCTTCGATCTCGTGGCGGGGGCCCTGTCCTCGACACCGGAAAAATCCCTAGCTTCCGGGCGTGAGCTGGGGCTCGACTCTGAGCGTTGCTACGGCTCGTTTGAAGAAATGGCCGAAAAAGAAGCGCTGCGCGAGGATGGTATCGAGGCGGTGGCGATCGTCACCCCCAACCATGTGCACTATCCCGCTGCAAAGGCCTTCCTGGAGCGCGGCATCCATGTCATCTGCGACAAGCCGCTGACTTCCAATCTCGAAGACGCGAAAAAGCTGAAGGACGTGGCCGATAAGGCCGATGCGCTGTTCATCCTGACGCATAACTACACCGGTTATCCAATGGTGCGGCATGCGCGCGAGCTGGTGGAGGCCGGTGCACTCGGCAATATCCGTCTGGTGCAAATGGAATATCCGCAGGACTGGCTGACGGAGGCGGTGGAACAGACCGGCGCGAAACAGGCAGTCTGGCGTACCGATCCGGCCCAATCTGGCGTTGGCGGTTCCACCGGTGACATCGGCACCCATGCCTATAATCTCGGCTGCTTCATTTCCGGTCTCGAAGCGGATGAGCTGGCGGCGGATGTGCATACCTTCGTCGAAGGCCGTCGGCTCGATGACAATGCTCATGTGATGATGCGCTTCAAGCCCAAGGGCGGCAAGCAACCCGCCAGGGGCATGCTCTGGTGCAGCCAGGTGGCAGTCGGCCATGAAAATGGGCTGAAGATCCGCCTTTATGGCGACAAGGCCGGTCTCGAATGGACGCAGGCCGATCCGAATTATCTGTGGTTTACGAAGCTCGGCGAACCGAAGCAGTTGATCACCCGCGGCGGGGCCGGGGCAGGGGCCGCAGCCGCTCGCGTTACCCGCATACCCTCCGGCCATCCGGAAGGATATCTGGAAGCCTTCGCTACCATCTATACCGAGGCTGCGCATGCCATTGAGGCGCGCCGCACCGGTTCGGCGCTGGATAAGGCGGTCATCTATCCGACGGTGGATGACGGCGTCAAAGGTGTGGCCTTCGTCACGGCCTGCATCGAGTCAGGCAAGAAGAATGGCGGCTGGGTGAAGCTGTAAAACAACGTTGCGGCCTGGTTTCTTCTCCCCCTCGGGGGAGAAGCGGCCTCCGCTCGCTTCTTTCCTTTGCGATACGCCTCCGTGCTCCAGAGCCTGATCTGCCTCGACACATCAATTAACGCGTGTCGACTGCTGCTGTGTCCGCTCTGTCACCGGGCAGCCATCCTCGATCTTGGTCCAGGACGAAACATTGAGCTTCATCTCGCAGCGCGCGAGATAAGAAGCACCATCGACCTTCAGGCAGGATGTCTGGCCGAGTTCGAACATGGTGCCGCGATTTCGGCATTTGCAATTATGGGCATCCGCCAAGGCGGGGCTAAGGGCCACTATCAGGCCGGGTACGAGCACTCCAAGACGCATGGCTGAGGCTCCCAAGGATATGCCGCCAATTTATACCTCTCCGGCGGCATAGTCAAAAACGGCCTCTGCCTGAGGATACGCACGGCCGGACGGGAGAGCCGGCTCGAACGCTTACACCTTCACCATATCAAAATCGCCCTGATATCATTCACATTCGTCAGGGTCGGACCGGTCACGACAAGATCGCCCGCCGCCTTGAAAGCGGTATAGCTATCATGGCTCACCAGCGATTGGCGCGGATCGACACCGGCGGCGCGAATACGGTCAAGCGTATCCGGCGTCACCACGGCACCTGCCGCATCTTCCACGCCGTCTATGCCGTCGCTATCGCCTGCAATCGCCCAGATGCCGTCTGCGCCTTTCAGCGTCAGCGCGAGGCTCAGCAGGAACTCCGTGTTGCGGCCGCCCTTGCCGGCCGGTCCCTTGCCAATCGTGACCGTGGTTTCGCCGCCTGAAAGCAGCACGGCCGGACCTTTGACCGGCAGGCCCTTGCGGCTGGCGGAGGACGCGATGCCGGCCATGACGGCACCGACATCCCTGGATTCGCCTTCGAGGGAATCCCCGAGGATAAGCGGCGTCAGGCCGAGCTTCACGGCCTCATACGCCGCCGCCTGCAGGGCAAGCGAGGGCGCCGCGATCATCCTGACATCCTCTTCGATATCACCAGACTTCGGGGTTTCCTCACCCTTTTCCAGCACTTTGCGCACGGTTTCGGGAAGATCGAGCCCGTATCGGGCGACGATTTCGCGCACGGTCGCGATATCACTCGGATCGGCAACCGTCGGGCCGGAGGCGATCTCGGAGGGGTCGTCTCCGGGCACGTCGGAAATCAGCAGCGAAACAACCTTGGCCGGTTTGGCGGCCAGCGCCAGCCGTCCGCCCTTGATGCGGGAGAGATGTTTGCGCACGGCGTTCATTTCCGAAATTGTCGCACCGCTGGCAAGCAAAGCACGATTGACGGCCATCTTGTCGGCAAGCGTCATGCCTTCGGCCGGCGCCACCATCAGCGCCGAACCGCCGCCGGAAATCAGCGCGATGACCATATCGTCGGCAGTCAGTCCCTCAACGGCGGCGAGAATGCGTTTGGCCGCTTCCGCACTTTTGTCATCAGGTACGGGATGGGAGGCCTCGATGATCTCGATACGGGAGGTCGGAACCGCATGGCCATAACGCGTCACCACCACACCGGAGAGATCGACATGCGGCCATGCCTCTTCCAGCGCTGCGGCCATGGCGGCTGAGGCCTTGCCTGCACCGACGACCACGCAGCGACCCTTGGGTGGGGATGGGAGATGCTTTTGCAACACCTTCGCCGGATCAGCACTTGCGACTGCCGCCATGAATATCCGGTTGAGGGCATCTTTGGCGCGGGTGTCGTTCCATGCGGTCATCGGGTTCATGCTCCGATCCAGAGAAATCCGAGTGCAAACAAGGCTGGCAGTGCCTGAATGAACAGGATCTTCATATTGGCGGTAACGGCGCCGAAAATACCGGCCACCAGGACACACAGCAGGAAAAACACCTTGAAGCTCAGCCCTTCATCGCCCTGTGTGAGCCCATAGATCAGCCCGGCCGCCAGAAACCCGTTATAAAGCCCCTGATTGGCGGCGAGCACTTTCGTCTGCCGGGCAAAATCCGCCGAGAGACCGAAGGCCTTGCGGCCGGCCGGTTTTTCCCACAGCAGCATTTCCAGGATGACGATGTAGATATGGATGGCCGCAACCACGGCAATCAGAATGCTGGCGATCATCGGCGGTTCCTCCAAACCATGGTGTCCGGCGCCCGCGGTTTTCACAGGGCGAGCAGACATTTCCGTTTTAACGGCGGGACGAAGCGCTGCAAGGCCAGAATCCCCTCTTTCCGTGCAAACTGTTGAAGACCGGCAGCCTGTTGCTTGACTCTTTACTGAAATAGGAACAAAACAAGAACAGCAAGATTGAAAATCCGGAATTGAAACCTGTCATGCCATGCAAAAACGCGCGGACCAGTTGCTCGTTGTCGAAGAGCTGCGTGAAAGGCTGGAAAGGATCGGTAACGGCCCTGAGCGGCTGCACGAGACCTTGCCTTTCGGCGTGGATGCCATTGACCATCACCTGCCGGGAGGCGGGTTGAAGCTCGGTTGCCTGCATGAGCTGAGCGGCGGCGGCAATGGCGCTGCCGATGGCGCGGCAGCAGCGCTGTTTGCAGCCGGTGTGGCGGCAAGGCTTTCCGGCAAGGTTTTATGGTGTGTCACCCGTCGGGACCTGTTCATGCCGGGCCTGACGCAGGCCGGCCTGTCGCATAACCGGCTCATCATCGTTGAATGCCGCGATGAAAAAGGCGTGCTCGACTGTTTCGAGGAGGGACTGCGCTGCAACGGTTTCGGCGCGGTGATGGGTGAATTGTCAAAGTTGCCGATGACCGCCTCGCGGCGGCTGCAACTGGCAGCGGAAACCTCCGGTGTGACCGGCATTGCCATCCGCCGTTTCCGGCGTCCGGCCGATGCGGCGCTGTTCGGCGAACCGACGGCGGCCGTCACCCGCTGGCGTATCTCCGTGCGGCCCTCTTCGCCCCTGCCGGTGCCGGGGGTGGGCAGGCCACGCTGGTTTCTGGAACTCTTGCGATGTCGCGGCGGCGAAAGCGCCGAATTTGAAGTGGAAGCCTGTGATGCAAAGGGTCGTCTCGCTCTACCTGCCGACATGGCCGACGGATCGTTTCCGGCGTCTTTCGGGCAAGGACGCGCCGCCGGTTGAAACGCCGCTGGTCATGATCGGCCGCCAGGGCAGCCGCCGGCTGGTGCAGGCGCTCGACAAGGCGGCCAGGGCGGCGGGCATCCGGCCCGGCACGCCGGTCAGCAAGGCGCAGGCACTGGTGCCGGGCCTCCTCGTTGAAGATCTGGATGCGGCTGGTGATGCCCGCGCCCTGCAGCAGCTGGCCTTTCATTTCCTGCGCATCTATGCCCCGATCGTCGCCGCAGACCCGCCGGACGGGCTGGTGCTGGACACATCAGGCGCGGACCATCTTCACGGCAATGAGGCGCTGATGCTGAGCAGCATGCTCAACCGCCTGCACGCCGCCGGTTTTGCCGCCCGCGCCGCCATTGCCGATAGCTGGGGGGCGGCCCATGCGCTGGCGCGTTTTAGCCGCGAGGAGATCAGTATCGTGCCGCCGGGTGGCCAAAGAGCGGCGATCAGCGGCTTGCCGCTTTCCGCGTTGAGGCTGGAGGACCGTATCGTTTCCGGGCTGAAGGTGCTCGGTTTCCGCACCATTGGCGAGCTTGCCGAAGCCCCGCGAGCGCCGCTCACCCTGCGTTTCGGCCCCGAACTCGTCCGTCGTCGTTCCCAGGCTTTCGGGGAGATCGGCGACCCCATCGAACCGGTGAGAGTGGCCGAACTGGTGGAGGTGCGGCGCGTCTTTCCTGAGCCGATCGCTGCGGCGGAGACGATTGCCCGTTATAGCCAAAAGCTGGTAACGGCGCTTTGCGCCTCGCTGGAAAAGCGCGGTCTCGGCGCCCGCCGGGTCGATCTGGTGCTGCACCGGGTGGATAGCGGCCTGCAGGCCATACGGGCCGGCACCTCCAGGCCGGTGCGCGATGTCAAACAGCTTGTCCGACTTCTGACCGACCGTATCGACACCATCGATCCCGGCTTCGGCATCGAGATGATGGTGCTGACCGCCACCCATGCCGAGCCGCTTGTCGCCGCGCAGGCTCGTTCTTCACTGCTGGACGAGGGGCGTGCGGAAATCGCCGATACGGTCGATGTCATCCTCAATCGCGGCCACAGGGTCTATCGTTATGCGGCGGTGGCAAGCGACGTGCCGGAACGTTCTCTTGCCCGCGTTGCGGCGCTTGCGCCTGAGGATACGCTCGGCTGGCCCGGCCACTGGCCGCGCCCGGTCCGGCTTTTTGCAAGGCCGGAACCCATCGAGACGCTGGCCCTGCTGCCGGACCACCCGCCGCGTTATTTCCTCTGGAAGGGCGAGCGCCATAATGTGCGGCGCGCCGACGGGCCGGAACGGGTGTTCGGTGAATGGTGGAAACGCGACCGGGAAAAGGCCGCCGTGCGCGATTATTTCACGGTGGAAAATGAAGGCGGAGAACGCTTCTGGATTTTCCGCTCCGGTGATGGCGAACATGCCGAAACGGGCTCACAGGGCTGGTTCATCCACGGGGTCTTCGCATGAGCGCGCCCCGTTATGCCGAGCTTCAGGTGACCACGCATTTTTCCTTTCTGCGCGGTGCAAGCTCCTGCGATGAGCTTTTCGAACAGGCCAAAAACCTTGGCATAGAGGCGCTTGGCGTCGTTGATCGCAACAGCCTTGCGGCTATCCCCCGGGCCTATGAGGCCGCCAATAATCATGGCGTCCGCCTCGTCATCGGCTGCCGCCTCGATCTGGATGACGATCTTTCCGTGCTTGTTTATCCCATGGATCGTGCGGCTTACGGGCGGCTTTGCCGGCTGCTGTCGGTGGGCAAGAAACGGGGCGGCAAGGGGAAATGCCGGCTGAGTTGGGACGATCTCGTTGCCTATGGCGAAGGCCTGATCGTGGTGCTGCTCGCCGATCTGGCCGATGATCTCTGCGCGCTTCGCCTGCGTCGGTTGAAGGCAGCTTTTGCCGACCGGGCCTATATGGCGCTCAGTCTTCGAAGACGACCCAACGACCAGATGCGTCTTTTCGAGCTGTCAGGGATGGCGCAAGCCGCAGGCGTGCCGACTGTTGTTACCAATGACGTGCTGTTTCATGTGCCCGAACGGCGCATGCTGCAGGATGTCGTCACCTGCATAAGGCACAATTGCACCATCGACGAGGCGGGCTTCCGCCGCGAACGCCATGCCGACCGCTATATGAAACCGCCGGAAGAGATGCACCGGCTGTTTGCCCGTTACCCCGAAGCGCTCTCCCGCAGCCTCGAAATTGCAAAACGCTGCAAATTTTCGCTGAAGGAACTGGTCTATCAATATCCCGAGGAGCGCAGCCTGCCGGGACTGACGGCGCAGCAGGCGCTGGAGAAGATGGTCTGGGAGGCGGTGCCGGGGCGTTATCCGAACGGTTTGCCGGAGAAAGTGGAGAAGGCGCTGCATCATGAGCTGGATGTTGTCGGCAGATTGCAATATGCCTCCTATTTCCTGACCGTGAATGCCATTGTCCGTTATGCGCGTTCAAAAGATATTCTATGTCAGGGGCGTGGTTCGGCGGCCAATTCGGTTATCTGTTTTGTGCTTGGCATCACCGCCATCGATCCCGCTCTTTTCAGCAATCTCGTCTTCGAACGGTTCGTTTCCGAGAACCGGGGAGAACCGCCGGATATCGACGTGGATTTCGAACACCAGCGGCGTGAAGAGGTCATTCAGTGGGTCTATGACACCTATGGTCGTGACAAGGCGGCGCTCTGTTCCGTCGTTACCCGTTATCGCGGGCGTGGGGCGCTGCGCGATGTCGGCAAGGTTCTGGGCCTGCCGGAGGATTTGACCAAACTTCTGTCCTCGCAAGTCTGGCGCTGGAGCGAAGGAGTGGGCGAAAAACAGGTGAAGGAACTAAACCTCAATATGGAGGATCGTCGCCTGAAACTGGCTTTCGAGCTTGCCAACCAGCTTGTTGGCACGCCACGCCATCACAGTCAGCATCCGGGCGGCTTCGTACTTTCCCATGATAGGCTGGATGAGCTCGTGCCGATCGAACCAGCCGCCATGAATGATCGACAGATCATCGAATGGGATAAAGACGATATTGATATCGTGAAGTTCATGAAAATGGATTGCCTGGCGCTTGGAATGCTTTCCTGCATGAAGCGGGGCTTCGATCTGCTGGAGGCTCGCACAGGGGAAAAATACGATCTTGCTGCGATGCCACCGGATGATCCCGCAACGTTTGCAATGATCCAAAAAGCCGACACGCTAGGCACTTTCCAGATCGAAAGCCGGGCGCAGATGTCGATGTTGCCGCGCTTGAAGCCCGCCAAATTTTACGATCTTGTTATTCAGGTCGCTATCGTTCGTCCCGGCCCCATTCAGGGAGATATGGTACATCCCTATCTGCGGCGGCGTCAGGGTAAAGAGCCCGTTTTGTATGAAAAACCGCAACTTGAAAATATTCTAAAAAAGACGCTGGGGGTTCCGCTGTTTCAGGAACAGGCCATGCGGATTGCCATGGATTGCGCCGATTTCACCGCAGATGAGGCTGACCAGTTGCGCCGGGCCATGGCGACGTTCAAGAACGTTGGCACTATTTCCAAATTCAAGGAAAAACTGGTCACCGGCATGGTGGCGAATGGCTATGACAAGGAATTCGCCGAACGCATCTTCAAGCAGCTGGAAGGGTTCGGCAGTTATGGTTTCCCTGAAAGCCATGCGGCCTCTTTCGCGCTGATTGCCTATGCCTCCTCATGGCTGAAATGCCATCACCCCGATATTTTCTGTACGGCCATTCTCAATTCGCAGCCGATGGGGTTTTACGCCCCGGCGCAGATCGTGCGTGATGCGCGCGACCATGGCGTCGAGGTGCGCCCGGTCTGCGTTAATAACAGCCGCTTTGATTGTACGCTGGAGCCCACGGGCAAGAAGAATGACAAGGGTGAGGAGCGGTTTGCCGTGCGGCTTGGCCTGCGTATGGTGAAGGGGCTCTCCAACGATCACGCCGCCGATATTGTCGCCGCCCGGCAGGATCGGCCTTTCGCCTCCGTCGATGATCTCTGGCGAAGGGCGGGCGTTCCAGCTGCTGCCCTTGTGTGTCTTGCCGAAGCCGATGCCTTCCTGCCCTCGCTTCGTCTTGCCAGACGCGAGGCGCTGTGGGCCATTAAGGCCCTGCGGGATGAGCCGCTGCCGCTTTTCGCCGCCGCCGCCATCAGGGAAAATGCCGTTATCGAAGAGCTTCAGGAGCCTTCCGTTGCGCTTCGGCCCATGACTGATGGCGGCGAGGTGGTGCAGGATTACGGCCATGTGGGGCTGACCCTGCGCGAACACCCCATGACCTTCCTGCGGCGCGATCTTTCCCGCCGCCGCATCGTCACCTGTGCGGAGGCGGTGCGTGTGCGGGATGGCACATGGCTGGAAACGGCGGGTCTGGTGCTGGTGCGCCAGCGTCCCGGCTCGGCAAAGGGCGTGATCTTTATGACGCTGGAGGATGAGACGGGTATCGCCAATGCGGTTCTATGGGTGAAAACCTTCGAAAAATACCGGCGCGTGGTGCTGTCCGCTGGCATGGTCGGCATTTACGGCAAGATCCAGCGGGAAGGCGAGGTGGTGCATCTGGTCGCCCACCGGCTGACCGATCTGTCGCATGCGCTGGCGAGCGTGGGCGAGCGCAACAATGCTTTTCCCCTGCCGCACGGGCGTGGCGACGAATTCCACCACGGCATGCCGGATGATCATCGTGCTATCAGGAAACGTCCGCCGCCCTCCAACCATGATGACGATGAGGTCGAGCGGATAAAGGTCATTTCCCGCAATTTCCACTGACAAGCTTTTAAGCTGCTTCCTCCAGCCCGGCCGCATCCTTCCTGCGGAACTGGCTGGGCGGCGCGCCGAGTACACGTTTGAAGGCGCGGCTGAAGGAGGCCTCGGAATCATAGCCGAGCTTTTCCGCTGCCACTGTCACGCGCATGCCTTCGCGCAGCCACAGCCGTGCCTGATGCATGCGTACGCGCACCACATAACGCGCCGGGCTTTCGCCCACCACGCGGGTGAAGCGTTCCGCGAAACTGGAACGGGATGCACCCATCAACGATGCGAGTTCTTCCACGCTCCAGTCCTTTTCGGGGTTGAGATGGATAGCGGCCAGCACGCGGCCGAGTTCGGGATTGCGCACGGCGGCAAGCCAGCCGCTGGAATCGCCGCAGCCATGTTCCACCCATGTGCGGATCAGGGTTGCGGTCAATACATCGGCAAGCCTTGCCAGAATGCCGCCTGCGCCGACGCGATTGAGCTCCACCTCGCGCGTCATGGCTTCCAGCAAATGCGGAATGGCCGGATCGCTTTTGGCCAGATCGCTGGTCAACATCACATCCGGCATCAGTTGCAGGAGTGGGTGCAGATTATCCATGTTGAAACGCATCGAAGCGGTAAAGGCCACGGTATCACCGCCGGCGCTCGCGCATTGCAAGTCGAAAACACCCTGACAGACTTCCTTTTTGCCGAAGTGATCAAAGGGAGACGGCGTCACACTCTCACCACTGCCCAGCACATGGGCGTGGCCCCGGGGCAGAAGAACGGCATCGCCGCATGTCAGCGTCAGCCATTCGCCGGAAGGTTTCTGCAGTTTCGCCTGACCGACGCCGATGAAATGAAACCGCGCCGCGTCCTGTTCGGGAAAAGCCGTCGCCCAGGGTGTCGCCAGGCGGCAGCGGCCATACTCCACGCCGTCGAGCCTCAGGCCACGCAGCATTTCTGTCAGGGCATCATTCATGGCAGCTCTCGCAAATTCAGACGATTGGTTAAGGAATTTTGGTTTTATGGCATGAAAACGCCTGGATGTCACGCGTAGCGTGCAGAGTCGGATGCAAAGTGGTCAGCCGCGGTTTCGCTTAGGACTCACGTCTTCGGGCTGGTGGCAGCGGAGTTTCTGCCGGTCAGCCGCCTTCCCGGCGGCAAGGCGCAGACACCCGCGCCAGAGGCGCGCGCCTTCAGGTCGTCTTGATCGCGTTCTGCGTCCGGTCCTTGCCCACCTCGATCACATGACGCATGGCTTTCACCGCCGCATCCGTATCACGCGCGGCAATCGCATGCACGATGCGCAGATGGTTGGAGGCGATCTCGGCGATGGTGCCGGGCGAGGCGGCGGGCGAGGAAAGCTGGAAGGAAATGGCAAGGGCCGCTTCGATCAGCCCGCTTGCCGAGCGCATGAAGGGATTGCCGGACATATGCGCCACGGCCAGGTGGAATTCGAGATCGACCTTGGCGATGGTTTCCGGCGTATGTTTCGGATTGTCGAATTTGGCGGCGATGACATAGAGGGACACGATGTCGTCATTGGAGGCCTGCAGGGCCGCTGCTGCTGCCGCCGCCGGTTCCAGCGCCAGACGGATTTCCGCCAGATGCTTGACGAATTCCTGGTCTATGCCGGCCTCGCAGCGCCAGCCCAGCACGTCGGGATCGAAGAAATTCCAGCTTGAGCGATCAAGAACGCGGGTGCCGACCTTGGCCTTGGGTTCCACCAGCCGTTTGGCCGCCAGTGTCTTCATGGTTTCGCGCAACACTGTGCGCGAAACGCCGAAGCGCATGGAGAGTTCGGCATCATTGGGCAGCAGCGAGCCCTCCGCAATCCTGCCCGAGACGATGGCGCTGCCGAGTTCGGAGACCACATGGGCGTGGCTGTTCCGGCGTTTTCGCCCGCTTATCGTCGTTTCGAGCAGCCCCAAGAAAGCCTCCGTTTGCGTTATGCCGGATGTGGTCCGGCCAGTCTCCTGTTTGAATACCAGATGATTGCGCGCTGCAACACGATGAAGACGAAAAGCAGCACGCCAATGACGATTTTCGTCCACCAGGATGACAGCGTTCCGTCAAAAACGATGTAGGTCTGGATCAGCCCCTGGATCAGCAGGCCGACAAAGGTTCCCGCCACAAGTCCCGTGCCGCCTGTGAGAAGCGTGCCGCCGATGACGACTGCGGCGATGGCATCCAGCTCCACGCCAACCGTCGCCAGCGAATACCCCGACGAGGTGTAGAGCGTGTAGACGATGCCAGCGAGGCCGGAAAGGAAACCGGAAAGCGCATAGATGCCGATCGTCGTGCGCCCGATCGGAACGCCCATCAGTTCGGCCGATTGCGGGTTGCCGCCCAGCGCATAGACATTGGCGCCGAAGCGGGTGCGGCTGGCAATCAGCATGCCGGCGGCAAAGACGATGAGCATCAGCATGGCGAGCGCCGTCAGCCTGCCACCGCCCGGAAAGCGGAAATAAAAGCCTTGGATCTCGTCGATGAAGGGGTGCGAAATCGGCACCGATTGCGTGGAGATCAGATAGGCTGCACCGCGCGCCAGAAACATGCCCGCCAGCGTCACCACGAAAGGCGGGATCGACAGGAAGCGGATCATCGCTCCCATCAGGCAGCCGAACAGCGTGGAGACCACGAGCACGATGGCGAAGGCCAGAAGCGGGTGAATATTATAGGTGCCGACCATCACGGCCACGAAAACACTGGTGAAGGCGATGACCGAGCCGATGGACAGATCGATGCCGCCCGACAGGATGACGAAGGTCATGCCGACGGCGGCAATGCCGAGAAAGGCATTGTCGGTCAGAAGATTGCCTATCACCCGTGTCGACAGGATAGCCGGATATTGCAGCACGCACAGCAGATAGGCGATCACGAAGATCATCAGCGTGGTGAGGAAGGGCAGGTTGCGGCTGTGGATCATCGCGCGGTTCCTTCCTTGGTCATGCCGTTGGCAGCAGCCGGTTTTGCGTGCGGCTTGGGTGTTCTGACGAAGCCGAGAACCGCCATGATCGCCGGCGACTGCAGCGTCAGGACGACCATGATGATGCCGGCCTTGATGATGAGGTTGAATTCCGGCGGGAAACCGGAAACCAGAATGCCGGTATTGATGGTCTGGATGATGAGCGCCCCGATCAGCGATGCGGTGATGGAGAAGCGGCCGCCATTCAGCGATGTGCCGCCGATCACCACCGCCAGGATGGCGTCAAGTTCCAGCCACAGCCCGGCATTATTGGCATCCGCGCCGCGAATATCCGCAGTCACGATCATGCCGGCGATGGCCGCGCAGAGACCGGAGACGGCATAGACGAAAAACAGCAGGAAGCGCGCCCGCACCCCGGCAAGCGCCGCCGCGCGGCGATTGATGCCGGTCGCCTCGATCAGGAAGCCGAGCGCGCTCTTGCGCACCAGAACGCCGATGACGAGAGCCGCCGCCACCCAGATGATGACGGGCAGGGGAACGCCGGCAAAAGAGCCGGAGCCGATCGCGGCAAAGCCGTCATCGTTGAAGGTAAGGATGACACCTTCCGTGATGAGCTGGGCAATGCCGCGTCCCGCCACCATCAGGATCAGCGTGGCGATGATCGGCTGGATATCGAGAAGGGCGACAAGCACGCCGTTCCACAAGCCGCAGGCAATGCCAACCGCAAGCGAGACGGCAAGGACCGCGGGGATGGAATGGCCGTTGCTGATGAGCGTGGCGGCCACCGCGCCGCAAATGGCGATGACCGCGCCGATCGACAGATCGATGCCCTTGGTGGCGATCACCAGCGTCATGCCGATGGTCAAAAGCGCCACGGGGGCAGCGCGCACGAGAATATCGATCAGACTGCCATAGAGCCGCCCGTTCTGAAGCGAGACATCAAGAAAGCCAGGCGAAATGATTGTAATCGCTGCCAGAATGATGAAGAGGGCGGCGAGCTGGGGTGCAAGCCTCTTGAGGCGTCGTGTCACGGCCACCATCATGCCGCCTCCGTTTTCGCCGCCTCGGCGATCGCCCGCATGATGTTATCGGCGGTGACGTCACCACCCTTCAATTCGCTGACGTGGCGGCGGTCGGAGAGCACGACGACGCGATGGGCAACGGCGGTCAGCTCTTCGAGTTCGGACGAGATGACCACAAGCGACATGCCCTCGGTACAGAGTTTTTCGATCATTTTGAGAATTTCTGCATGGGCGCCGATATCGATGCCGCGGGTTGGTTCATCGAGAATCAGAAGCCGGGGATGGGTGGCGAGCCAGCGTGCCAGAATGGCTTTCTGCTGGTTGCCGCCGGACAGGAATTTTATCGGCCGGTTGGGATCGGCGGGACGGATATCGAGCGATTTGATGAAGCTTTCGGCAAGCTCCGCTTTTTGCCGACGGGACAATGGCCGTGCCCAGCCCTGACGGGCCTGAAGTGCCAGCGCAATATTGTCGGTCACCGAAAAATCGCCGATGATGCCGTCCGTCTTGCGCTCTTCCGGACAGAAGCCGAAGCCGGCGGTGATGGCGGCTTCGGGTGAGGAAATCGCCACCGTCTTTCCGTCTATCGTGGCCTTGCCGGTATCGGGCTTGTCGACGCCGAACAGCAGGAAAGCCGTTTCGGTGCGGCCGGAGCCGAGAAGACCGGCGACGCCGACGATTTCGCCGGGACGAATGCCAAGGTCGAAAGGGGCGATGCTGCCGCGTTTGCCGTAACCTTCGAAATGGATAGGCGGTTCGCCATCAACGACCGTATCATCCGCCGCCTGATGTTCGTGGGTGATGTGCTGCAATTCGCGGCCCAGCATCATCGCGATGAGTTCGGATCTGGGCAGGCTGCCGATATCGCGCGTGCCGACGAGACGACCATTGCGCAGAACCGTCACGCGGTCGGCGATATCATAGACCTGATTGAGGAAATGGGTGATGATGATGATACCGATGCCGCGCGCGCGCAGGTTTTTCAGCACGCCGAACAACATCTCGACCTCATGGGCGTCGAGACTGGCGGTCGGCTCGTCCAGCACCAGCACCTTGCCGGAAAGATCGACAGCGCGGGCAATGGCGATGATCTGGCGGATGGCGACGGAATAGCTGGACAGCAGGGCGTTGACGTCGATGGAAAGCCCGTATTGTGTTAGCAGCGCCTGGGACTGCTTCTGCATCGAGGCCCGGTCGATCATGCCGAAGCGATGCGGCTGGCGGCCGAGAAATAGGTTTTCCGCAACCGTGAGATTTTCGAGAAGGTTTACTTCCTGATAAACGGTGCCGATACCGAGCGCCTGTGCCTCGCCGACATTGGCGGGCGATATCTCGCTTCCGTCGAGAAAGATCGAGCCGCTGTCGCGGTGGTAAACGCCGGTCAGGATTTTGATGAGCGTCGACTTGCCCGCGCCGTTTTCGCCGAGAAGCGCATGGATTTCACCGCGTGCAAGCGAAAAATCAACGCCGTCCAGCGCCGTGATCCCCAGAAAGGATTTACCGATGGCGCGTGCTTCCAGAAGTGGTGCAGTTTCGGACATTGATGAGGTCCCGGATAAGAATGCGACGACGGAGCGGCACGGGGAGGTGCCGCTCCTCGAAGAAATGGCTTAGTAACCCAGGCCCTTCTTCGCCTCGTAGACCTTCATCGGGTCATCAGATGCCGTGTAGAGCTTGGATTCGGTCTGAATCCACTTCGCCGGTGCCTTCTTGTCTTTCAGATAGGCTTCAAGCGCGTCGAAGGCAGGGCCTGCCATGTCGGGTGTCAGTTCCACCGTCGCATTGGCTTCACCGGCAGCCATGGCCTTGAAGATATCAGGAACAGCATCGATGGAGACGACCTTGATGTCGGTTCCGGGCTTCAGGCCGGCTTCCTTGATGGCCTGGATTGCGCCGACGGCCATGTCGTCATTGTGGGCGTAAACGGCACAGATATCCTTGCCGCCGCCTTCAGCCTTGATGAAGCTTTCCATTACTTCCTTGCCCTTGGTACGGGTGAAGTCACCCGTCTGCGAGCGCACGATCTTGATGTTCTTGTGCGAAGCAATGGCTTCTTCGAAGCCCTTCTTACGGTTGATGGCAGGCGAAGAGCCGGTCGTGCCCTGAAGTTCGACGACCTTGCAATCCTTCGAACCGACATCCTTCACCAGCCAGTCGCCGGCAACCTTGCCTTCGTGGACCTGGTCCGAGGTAACGGCTGTCAGATAAAGATCGTCAGGCGCTTCGATCTGGCGATCAAGCAGGATGACGGGGATCTTTTCTTCCTTGGCTTCTTTCAGAACGGCGTCCCAGCCGGTTGCGACGACCGGTGCGATCAGGATTGCATCGACGCCCTGCGCGATAAAGCCGCGAACGGCCTTGATCTGGTTTTCCTGCTTTTGCTGCGCGTCGGCGAATTTCAGCGTAACGCCGCGTTTCTCGGCTTGCTGCTTGGTGACCGTGGTTTCAGCTGCACGCCAGCCGGATTCCGAACCGATCTGCGAGAAACCAACGGTGAGCGATTTTGCGGAAACACTGGATGCAAGGCACAGCGAAACGGCGACAGTGACTGTCGCGAGAGCTTTTCTCATCTTATTCCTCCCAGAGATGATGTCAGCGTGACGGACACACTATGAGCATATAGTAATACTCTTGAAAAGGGGCATTTTCGCATATTTCAATTTTAAAATGATGCCAAAATCATGAAATTCTGGAATAAGTTTATATAAATCAATAGTATAAGATATTCACGTTTTCTGGTTCGAACAGCCGGCATCCCCGCTTTGTCAAGCGCTATATCGCTTGACAGGATGTGGCAATGTCTAATAGTAATACAAATAAGAAGATGATTTTTGTCGGAATTTTGGGTCACAGTACCCGTGATTCAACCGGCAAAAGAGGGAGGGAGATTCCGTTGCGCAGTTCCGCGATGGCCGTAAATACCGAAAAATATTCGGTTAAAGCCGAAGAGCAGCCCAATGCCACTCGTCTGGGCTTGCACTGTCGGTTATGCGTGATCTCCGAGAAGCTGATTCCATTTTTCTTGCGCACAACATAAGCTTGTCGCATTTCGTAATATTTTACCGTTGGCCACTTCCGGCTGGAGACCCGCATCATGACGACATCTGATAATCTTCCTGCAACTCAGGGCAAGCTCCGTTCGCGCGCCTGGTTCGACAACCCAGCCAATGCGGACATGACCGCGCTTTATCTCGAGCGTTACATGAACTTCGGTCTCAGCCAGGCCGAGCTTCAGTCCGACCGCCCGATTATCGGTATTGCGCAGACCGGTTCCGACCTTTCGCCCTGCAACCGTCATCATCTGGAACTCGCCAACCGTCTGCGTGAAGGCATTCGTGAAGCCGGCGGCATCGCCATCGAATTCCCGGTGCATCCGATCCAGGAAACCGGTAAGCGTCCGACAGCGGGCCTTGATCGCAACCTGGCTTACCTCGGCCTCGTGGAAGTGCTTTATGGCTATCCGCTCGACGGCGTTGTTCTGACCATCGGCTGCGACAAGACCACGCCTGCCTGTCTTATGGCGGCGGCCACCGTCAACATTCCGGCCATCGCCCTTTCCGTCGGTCCCATGCTGAACGGCTGGTTCCGCGGTGAGCGCACCGGTTCCGGCACCATCGTCTGGAAGGCCCGCGAACTGCTGGCGAAGGGCGAGATCGATTACCAGGGCTTCGTCAAGCTCGTTGCCTCGTCTGCCCCGTCCACCGGCTATTGCAACACCATGGGCACGGCAACAACCATGAACTCGCTCGCCGAAGCGCTCGGCATGCAGCTTCCCGGCTCCGCCGCCATTCCGGCGCCTTACCGTGACCGTCAGGAAGTCTCTTACCTCACCGGCCTGCGCATCGTCGACATGGTCAGGGAAGACCTGAAACCATCAGACATCATGACCAAGGATGCCTTCATCAACGCCATCCGCGTTAATTCGGCGATCGGCGGTTCCACCAACGCGCCGATCCATCTAAACGGCCTTGCCCGCCATGTCGGCGTCGAGCTGACGGTGGATGACTGGCAGACCTATGGCGAAGACGTGCCGCTGCTCGTCAACCTGCAGCCGGCAGGCGAATATCTCGGCGAGGACTATTACCATGCCGGCGGCGTTCCCGCTGTCGTCAATCAGCTGATGACCCAAGGGCTGATCATGGAAGACGCCATGACCGTCAACGGCAAGACCATCGGCGACAATTGCCGTGGCGCGATCATCGAAGACGAGAAGGTCATCCGCCCCTATGAGCAGCCGCTCAAGGAGCGTGCCGGCTTCCGCGTTCTGCGCGGCAATCTGTTCTCCTCGGCCATCATGAAGACAAGCGTGATTTCGGAAGAATTCCGCGGTCGTTACCTCTCCAACCCTGATGATCCGGAAGCCTTCGAAGGCCGCGCCGTGGTGTTCGATGGTCCGGAGGATTACCATCATCGCATCGACGATCCGTCGCTTGGCATCGACGCCAACACCGTCCTGTTCATGCGCGGCGCCGGTCCGATCGGTTACCCGGGCGCAGCGGAAGTGGTGAACATGCGCGCGCCGGATTACCTTCTGAAGCAAGGCGTCAGTTCGCTGCCCTGCATCGGCGATGGCCGCCAGTCCGGCACGTCGGGCAGCCCATCCATCCTCAATGCCTCGCCGGAAGCGGCGGCCGGCGGCGGTCTGTCTATTCTGCAGACGGGTGACCGCGTCCGCATCGATGTGGGCCGCGGCAAGGCCGATATCCTGATATCAGGTGAAGAGCTCGCCAAGCGTTACGAGGCGCTGGCAGCTCAGGGCGGTTATAAGTTCCCCGACCACCAGACGCCGTGGCAGGAAATCCAGCGCGGTATCGTCAGCCAGATGGAAACCGGCGCGGTTCTGGAACCGGCCGTAAAGTATCAGCGCATCGCCCAGACCAAGGGCCTGCCGCGCGATAACCACTGAGGCGGCGTGGTTGACGTTTCAATGATGGGGAGGGCTTGCTCCTCTCCATCGTTATTCCCGCCTGTGCCGCAGCTGTCAGGTCTAATTGATCAGATATGCTGGATTATATTGATTTAGCAGGTGTTTGGAGGCGTTCGCAACGCTGCGGACGTAAACCGGGCACGACGTCATCAAATGAATGCCGAGGCTTGCTAGACCCTCAGTCGTCATCCTCGGGCTTGTCCCGAGGATCTGCAACCGATTGATTTTATTAGACGTGATTAGAACCTCGGCACAGGCCGAGGATGACGCTAAGGGGGTATCTACCGTCCCCGACCGGCGTCAGGCCTTAATGAAAATACAAACCGGATAGCAGTGTTTCCTTACGAGGACGCCGACTGTGGTTTTGGCACTCTTGGCGACGCGTTCGCGGCCTGCAGTCACAAACTTAAATCACCGGATAAAGCGACCAGAAGAACAGTTCATATTCCTGATCGCGGTCGTCGTCATGCGGTTCGTTGTCCGGTCTGCGCGGTGTTTTGTCCTGAAACTCGGTCTCCACCCGCTCATTGACGACGGGCATTCTTCGGCCGATGCCAAAGAGGTCAAAGGAGAGCATATTGAACCCTGCTACCATGGCCAGTTCCCTTCTTCACGCGAGTTAACGGGATGTTAAGTTTCGCGCGTTGCCATGATTTCGTCAAGATTGGCCATGGAATTTGTCTACCAATTTTAACAACAATGTCGTGATTGGCGTTTCACCGGGGCCGGATTTCACGCAATGAATGTTTATCCCTGCCGTCAGACCTCCTTCGCTGGGGCTTCGGAATAACCCTTCTCGGCCGCTTCCAGCGCGGAATCGGTGTTTGTTGAATGACCGAGGGTCTTCAGGGCGTTCGCGACGGCGGCGATATTGGCTTTCACCGCCTGCGGATGCGCGCGCCGGCCGGTGTGGTTGAGCCTTATCAACCGTTCCGCGCCGGGGCCGACGCCGACGGAAATATCCGCGCCATGCTGTCTGGATACAGCGGCGTGAAACGCTCCGGCTTCGACGCTATCCGGAAGGACGGCCGTGGAAACGAGGGCTGAGGCATGCGTTTCCTCCACCCAGTTGGCGATGCCGAGCGCCCTGATGCCATGACGGGTGGCAGCCGCTGCCCGCTCGTGGCGCGCATTGGCGGCTGGCAGACCCTCCGCCTCGATCCTGTCGAGTGCGGCGTCCAGCGCGTAAAATTCCAGCGGTGCTGGCGTTCCGGGCAGTGCGCCACGGCCGGCATCCAGCCAGAGCTGCTTCTGGTCGAGAAGCGAAAGCATGGAATTGGTGGGCGCCTTGTCGTGCGAAAGAAACTCCCATGCCTTCGGGCTGACCGAAATGGCCGATACGCCTGCCGGGCCGGCCAGCGCCTTCTGCGGCCCGATGACGGCGATATCAATACCCAGCTGGTCAACCTCGAAAGCGTGGCCGCCAATTGAGGCGACGGCATCCACCAGCGTGACGACGCCTCTGGTCTGCGCCAGCGCGGCGATGGCGGGCAGGGGGTTGAGAATGCCGCTTGCCGATTCCGCATGTACGATAGCGAGAAGATCGAAACCCGGCCCGTCATCCAGCGCCCGCTCCACCTCGGCGAGCGTCACCGGCTTTGCCGGGCTGGCCGTCAGGTTGCGCACCGTCGCGCCGCCGCGTTCCAGCCAGCCGCCGAACCATGCACCATAGGGGCTGGTGATGATGTTGAGCGCCCTCAGCCCCGGCCGCGCAAGGCTTGTCGCCGCTGCCTCCAGCGCCAGCACGGCTTCCGCCTGTATCAGCAGCACGTCGTTTTTTGTGCCCATCAGCGCCGCCAGCCGGTCGGCCAGCATGGCGTAACGCTCTGCAGGGAAAGCGGGCGGGTCGAGGAGCAATGCGTAATCCGGGGCAGGCATGTCTTATCCTTGCATGGTGGTGATGAGCCGCGGTGCGGCGTCGATCAGGCTTCTGGCGGTCGAGGATTGCGGCGCGGAAATGATCGCCCCCGTCTCGCCGATTTCGACGATCCGCCCCGTCTCCATGATCGCGACGCGGTGGCAGACGGCGCGGATGACCGCGAGATCGTGGGACACGAAAATACAGGAAATCGCCATTTCCCGCTGGATTTCCACCAGCAGTTCGAGAATCTGCCGGCGAACCGAAACATCGAGCGCCGATACCGCTTCGTCCAAAATGAGCAACGATGGCTTGAGTGCGATGGCGCGGGCAATCGCCACACGCTGCCTTTGCCCGCCCGAAAGCTCGAAAACGGAGCGGCCGGCATAGGCGGCGGGCAGGCCGACACGATCGAGAAGGCGGGATATTTCCGCCGCACGGTCGCGTCTTTTAACGATACGGTGAATGCGCAGCGGCTCGCTTATGGCATCTTCAACGGTGGCGCGTGGATTGAACGCACCATGCGTATCCTGAAACACCATCTGCATCTGCTGCCGCGCGGCTCGCAATTCGCTGCCGCCAAGCGCAAGCCAGTCGCGGTTTTCAAAACGCACAGTGCCCTCGTCGGCAGGAATAAGCCGCATGAGAATGCGTGCCAGCGTCGATTTTCCGCAGCCGGAGGGGCCGGCCAGCCCCAGCGTCTCGCCGCGCTTGAGCGAAAACGAGATATCGGAGAGCGCCGTCACCGTTCTTGCGCCGGTGCGGTAGGTCTTGGACAGGCCATCCACGCTCAGAAGGGCTTCGTTCATGGCGCGGCCTCGCTGATGAGCGGCGGGGTCGAAAGATCGAGATAATCGGCAAGCAGCGTGCGGGTGTAAGGATGTGTGGGTGCGGAAAGTACCCGGCGGGCCGGGCCGTGTTCCACAAGCTCTCCGGCGCTCAGAACCGCGATGTCATCGGCAAGGCTGGAGGCAAGGCCGATATCATGGGTGATGAAAACAAGCGTTGTTTCCTCTTCGCGTACGAGACCATCCAGCAGGGCGGCGATGGCTGCTTGCGTGACGGTGTCGAGAGCGCTCGTCGCCTCATCGGCAATCAGGATCGCGGGACGCGCCGCAATGGCGGCGGCAATCGCCACACGTTGCCTCTGCCCGCCGGACAGCTGGTGCGGATAGGCGGAAAGCAGGTGTGAAGGATGTGGCAGCCGCACCCTTTCCAGAAGATCGCGGGCAAGATCGCGCCCCTGCCGCCAAGAGAGACCGAGATGCCGCACTGCCCCTTCGGCCACCTGTTCGCCGATGGTCAGAACCGGGTTCAGCGTTGCGCCGGTATCCTGAAAGATCGTGCCGATATCGCGGCCCGGCATCGGTCTGCCGGTGAAAAGACCGCTGTCACGGCTCCAGGAAATATCACCCGAAACCTGCGCTCTTGCGGGCAGAAGCCCGGCGATTGCCTTGCCGAGTGTGGATTTGCCCGAGCCGCTTTCACCGATGATCGCCAGCCGCTGTCCCTGCCGTATCGTCAGTGAAGCCTTGCGCAGTGCCGGTGCGTCGGCCGCTGCATAACGGACGCTGAGATCGTCGATCCGGCAAAGCGCGTTGCCGCTCATGGCGCTTGCCTCCTCGTCGCCATTGCCCGGTTGATGCCTTCTCCGAAAAGATAGACGCCGAGCACGGTCACCAGCAGGCCGATGCCGGGGATGACGGACAGGAACGCCGCCGAGCGGAGCACGTTGCGTCCCTCGGCGATCATCGACCCCCAGGTAACGATATTGGGATCGCCAAGCCCGAGGAAGGACAGCGCCGCCTCGGTGAGGATGGCAGCGGCGACGATGATGGCGGCCAGCGCCAGAACCGGCGGCAGGGCGTTGGGCAATATTTGCCGGAAGGCGATTTCCAGCGGGTGCATGCCGATGGCGCGGGCGGATTGCACATAGTCCCGCTCGCGGATACTTAGCACCTGCGCCCGCATCAACCGCGCCGGATCCGCCCACGCACCGAGCGCAATGGCCAGAATGACAATGGGCATGGAAGGGCCGATGGTGCTGACGAAGGCGAGCGCCAGCAGGAAATTCGGCACGATCTGAAAGGCATCGGTGACGCGCATCAGCGCTTCATCCACGAGGCCGCCGGCAAAACCGGCAATCGTGCCGATGACGGTGCCGATGACAAGGGCGGCAGCGGCCGCACCCATGCCGACGAGCAGGGAGGCCTGCGCGCCATGGGCAAGCTCGGCCAGCACATTGCGGCCGAGCCGGTCAGTGCCGAGCGGCAGGGCCGCATCCGTGAAAGGCGCAATCAGCGGCTCTCCGATAATGGCCAGCGGATCGCCGGGAAACGCGAGAGGCGCGGCGAGCGCAGTCACCACAAGCAGTGCGAGAATGATGAAGCCAGTCACGCCTTCGAAACTGCGCAGGAGCCGGAGAGCGAAATTCATGCCGCACTCTCCCCGCTGCCGATGCGTGGATCGAAAACGGCATAGAGAATGTCGACGGCGAGATTGACGAGGATGACGAAGACGGCGCTGGTGAGGATAATGCCCATCAGGAGCGGCGTGTCGCGGCCGCTGACAGCCTCCTGCGCCAGCCGGCCGAAACCCGGAATGGCAAAGACACTTTCGATCACCACGCTGCCGCCCAGCATGGTGGCGGCCTGCAGGCCAAGCACGGTGACGAGCGGCAGCGCCGCGTTGCGGGCAACGTGACGCAGCACGATGCGCCGTCTGGAAAGCCCCTTGGCTTCTGCAAAAAGCACGAAATCCAGTGGCCAGATCGCCGCCATGGCGGTGCGCATGACGCGCAGGAACAGCGCCAGATAGATGAGGCCGAGGCTGGCGACGGGCAGGACGAGATGGCGGGCGATATCCAGCGCCCTTGCAAAACCCTGCTTGCCCGAGGCGATTGTTTCGATGCCTGAGGTTGGCAGCCAGCGAAGCTGTACGGCAAAGACGATGGCAAGCACGAGGCCGAGCCAGAAGCCGGGCGTGGCGTAAAGTGCAAGCGAAAGTGTTGAAAGGACACGGTCCATCAGCCCGCCGGGGCGCGCGCCGGCGACGATGCCGAGCGTGGTGCCGAGGATGAAGGCGAGTGCCGTGGCGCTGCCCATCAGGAGCAGCGTGTTCGGCAGTCGCTCGAGGATCAGTCCCAGCACCGGCCGATCAAAGGCAAGCGACCAGCCGAAATCGAGCCGCAGCACCGAACTGGCATAAAGCCAGAAACGGGCGAGCATCGAACCATTGAGGCCATATTGCTCGCGCAGCGCATCCCGCAGCCCGGCATCGCCGCCGCCGATGGAAACGAGATAGGCATCCACCGCATCACCGGAGGCATTTTCAAGAAGGACGAAGGTGAAGATGAGAACGATCAGCAACACCGGAATGGCGCTGATCGCCCTTCGCCGCAGTAATGTCGCCGCGCGTCTCACGGCGCTGCCTCAGCTATCGACCGCCGTATCCGCCCAGTTGGAAACTGCCCAGCGCGGATTGCTGGCGACATGTTTGACCGTGTCGCGCGCCACCGTGATGAAACCCCATTCTGCGACGTTTATCAGCGGCAGATCGGCGGCGACCTGTTTCTGGAAATCCTTGTAAAGTGCGGTGCGCGCAGCCGCATGCACGGTTTCCGCCGCCTTGTCGATCAGCGTATCGAGCGTCTTGTTCTCATACCCGCCCTGATTGGAGAAGCCGACGCCGGCCGGAATGCCGGAGCGCACAAGAATGGTGGTCGAGATCGCCGGATCGCCACGGAACACCGGCGGTGCAATGGCGAGATCGAAGGCGTGGTCGGTATAAACGGCCTTCTGGTGCGCGGCGGCGTCGTTATTGACCAGCTCGGCATCGATGCCAATCTCCTGGAGCGCCTGACGCAGATAGGAGCCGAACTGCTTGGTTTCGTTGAAATAGGGGGCGGGCAGAAGTTTCAGCGCAAAACGTGTGCCGTCCGGGCCGCGCGCATAACCGGCCTCGTCGAGCAGGGCGTTGGCCTTGGCGACGTCGAAGTCATAGGTCTCGACATCGTCGGTATAAAATTCCGGCGCGTTTTTCGGCACGGGGCCTGTCGATGCCGTGGCATAACCCAGGAACACCTTGTCGATGACGAATTTCTTGTCGATGGCGTGGGCGATGGCCTTTCTGACCTTCAGATCGGCCAGTTCCTTGCGGCGGTGGTTGATTTCCACCACCAGCTGATAGGTCAGCGCCTCGTAACCATCGGCGATCACCTTGATGCCCGGCTGCTTGGCAATGCGGGCGAGATCGGCCAGCGGTACGGCGGAGAAAGCTGCCAGCTGGATTTCTTCCGCTTCCAGCGCCGAAGCAGCGCCCGCGCGGTCGGGCAGGACGCGATAGATGATCTCGTCGAGCTGCGGCTGGTTCTTGGCCCAGTAATTGGGATTGCGGGTCAGGCGGTAATATTCGCCGGGCTTATATTCGGCAAACACGAATGGCCCGGTGCCGACCGGTTTGGTATTGGCCGGATTGGTGGCGATATCGGTGCCTTCATAGAGATGTTTCGGCACGACGCTGGTGACCACCGGCAAGGCATTGCGGATTAGCTGGAACGGCGTGGGCTTGGAAAAATGGAAGACGGCCGTGTGGTCGTTGGGCGTTTCCACCTTTTCGAGATTGGCGAAGACCAGCCGCCCGAGGTTCTGCAGCGGTTTCCACACGGAGAGCGCCGAAAAGGCCACGTCCGCCGAGGTGAAGGGTTTGCCGTCATGCCAGGTCACGCCCTCGCGCAGCTTGAAGGTGGCGCTGAGGCCATCATCCGATCCCTGCCATTCGGTCGCAAGCCGCGGCTCCAGCCCGCCCTTGCCGTTAAAGGAGGCTTCCGCCAGCGGCTCGACGATCTTGCTGGCGATATAAAACACGCCGTTGGAGGCCACGATGGCCGGATTGAGGTTTTTCGGCTCGGAATCGGCCGCAACTATTAACCGCCCCCCGGATTTCTCCTGCGCTGCGGCAATTCCCGCCAGTCCCGTGGTTGCGGCAAGAGCAAGCGAGGTCTTGAGAAGCGAGCGGCGGGAAAGCTGGACAGGCGACATGAATTTCACTCCGGAAATGAGGGCGAGACGGGCCTTTCCGCTTGGCCCGCGGCGCGCCGATCTTAAGGCTGCAACCTCGGCAGTGTCCACGTTAATTCGCGGGGTTTACAGCAATGATTTTACGTTGCGCGCGCCTTGGCTGAAACAATATGCCTTAAAGCGGCAATCGCTTTTCTCCCGCCGTGTCCAATACCTGATGGCGCCACCCAAAAACTGGATTTAATCCAGTAAAATGAGCGGCTTGGGATGGTATTTTCTCCGCAGGACGCGCCGCTCTTTGGCTGTGGAAGAGTTGAAAATCTGTTGCCATGGCCCGGTTTGGAAAGGGGTAATTAACCTTTATTTTCTATTTCAGGGAGACCGAAATATGTACGTTTATGATGAGTGTGCACGCTGCCATGAGCTTCTCCCGATCCAGATTCCAGAATTCGTCCAATAACGCAGGGGAGGGGAGCGACAACGCTCGTCATGCCGGCGGCAAGGCGGTTGCCGGGCAGCAGACGGCGATGAAAGCGGGTGCGACGCCCCGGCCGAATGCCGATGTCAGCGCGGCCGACGCCATTGAAGGCCGCACGGAGATGCCTGGCTGGCAGAATGCTTTTGTGCTTGGCCCCAATGTGCGCTTTACCCGTACGCCGGAAAGCGCCTTTAATCGACGCATGCCGGTCGAGACGCCGAATATTCCGGAAGAGCCCGAGATTTCCGATGAGGGAGTGGTTGCTGTCGCCGCGCCAGAGATGCTGGAGCCAGAGGCAGTAACGCAGGAAGAAACCACTGTCGCATCACAGCCGGTCGTAAAACCGGCGGAGCAGCGTGTGCCGCCGCAGCGCATGCCGTTTCTGCCGCAGCCGCCCGATGCGCGCGGTGCAAGGGCGCTGACCTATAAATTGCGTCTGGAACTTGCCCGCAAGCAGGCAGAAGAAGCCGCGACCGCCGCGCTGGCGCCGGCTCAGCCGCTGACGGCGGCGCCCTTGGTGGAAGCGCTGGCACAGCGGGTATTTTCCCCTGTTCAGCCGATGCCCGACGTACAGCCAGCGGCTGCGCCGCAGGCTACCGTGCCGGCTGCGTCCGTCCCAGCCTTTGCCGCCCATCTGCCGGATGAGCTGTTTTGGGAAGTCATGACGCTCGATCTGCCGGGTGGGGCAGTGGAGACCATTCCAGCCTATATCCGCGCCAATTTTGCCGATCCCACCTTCGTAAGCCCCGCTTTGACGAACCCGGCGCTGACGGCGTCCATCCCTGCTGTTTCCATGCCCGCTGCCGCTGCCGTCGTGCTTTCGTCCGAACCTCCGGTCGTCACCGTGCCGGGTGGTTCCGCGATCCGGATGTATCGGGAAATCGGTGTGCGTCAGGCCATCGTTCCTGCCGCCGAACAGGAGATCACGCAACAGCCGTTGGCGGAGGCCCCCGTGCTCGTCGAGCCGCAGCGGCCCGTCGAGCAGGTCAAGCCGATTGAAAGCCAGCCGGCAGAAAGAATAGTGGCGGAGCCGCGTTTCACCGTTCGCGCACCCATTCAGGCGTCGCAGCCAATGTTCCGCGAAGCGCCGGTCTTTGCCGAGGGAGAATATGAATATCCCTCCATCGATCTTCTGCAGCAGGCACGCGTCCAGCAGACCACGACCATGACGCCCGAAGCGCTGGAACAGAGCGCCGGGCTTCTCGAAAGCGTGCTTGAGGATTTTGGCATCAAGGGCGAGATCATCGATGTTCGCCCCGGCCCGGTCGTGACGCTTTACGAGTTCGAGCCGGCCCCCGGCGTCAAATCCTCGCGCGTCATCGGTCTGTCCGACGATATCGCCCGCTCCATGTCGGCGCTCTCGGCGCGTGTCGCCGTCGTGCCCGGCCGCAATGTCATCGGCATCGAACTGCCGAATCCCGTGCGTGAGACGGTCTATCTGCGTGAACTGATCGAAGCGACGGATTACGCCGAGACACGCCAGAAGCTCGCGCTCTGCCTCGGCAAGACCATCGGCGGCGAACCCGTCATCGCCGAACTGGCGAAGATGCCGCATCTACTCGTCGCCGGCACCACCGGTTCCGGCAAGTCGGTCGCCATCAACACCATGATCCTGTCGCTGCTCTACCGTCTGAAACCGGAAGAATGCCGCCTGATCATGGTCGATCCGAAGATGCTTGAGCTTTCCGTTTATGACGGCATCCCGCATCTCCTGACGCCCGTTGTCACCGATCCGAAAAAGGCGGTCATGGCGCTGAAATGGGCCGTGCGCGAAATGGAAGACCGCTATCGCAAGATGTCGCGTCTCGGCGTGCGCAATATCGACGGTTACAATGCAAGGGCGGCTGCCGCCCGCGCGAAGGGGGAGACGGTATTCTGCAACGTGCAGACCGGTTTTGACCGTGCGACAGGCGAAGCGGTTTACGAGCAGGAGGAAATGGATCTCACCGCCATGCCTTACATCGTCGTCATCGTCGATGAAATGGCCGACCTGATGATGGTCGCCGGCAAGGAGATCGAAGGCGCGATCCAGCGTCTGGCGCAGATGGCACGCGCTGCCGGCATCCACCTGATCATGGCGACCCAGCGCCCGTCAGTCGATGTCATTACCGGCACGATCAAGGCGAACTTCCCGACCCGTATCTCCTTCCAGGTGACCTCAAAGATCGATAGCCGCACCATCCTTGGCGAACAGGGCGCGGAGCATCTGCTCGGCCAGGGCGACATGCTGCACATGATGGGCGGCGGCCGCATTGCCCGTGTCCACGGTCCGTTCGTTTCGGACGAAGAAGTGGAAAAGGTCGTGGCGCATCTGAAGACCCAAGGTCGCCCGGAATATCTCGGCACCGTTACGGAAGACGCCGATGAGGCCGATGAAGAGGTCGAAGAGGATGCCGCTGTTTTCGACAAGACCGCCATGGGCGAGGATGACAGCGACGATCTCTATGAAAAGGCGGTCAAGGTGGTGATGCGCGACAAGAAGTGCTCGACCTCCTATATCCAGAGGCGCCTGTCCGTGGGTTATAATCGCGCTGCCTCGCTGGTGGAACGCATGGAGCAGGAAGGCATTGTGGGCCCGGCCAACCATGTCGGCAAACGCGCCATCATCGCCGGTGAGCGTGGTGGTTTCGAAACGGTCGGCGCGGACGACTGATTTCACACCGGTTCTACGGTGAGGATTTCAAGTGCCGCTCCTGCGACCTCGTGATGCCGGGCTCGACCCGGCATACAGCCACGTCGCGTGTGCGACGTGGAAGGGACTTCTTAGATCAAGGACTTGATCGCACTGGTTTCCGGCGCAAACCCGGAATCATGGATATGAGGTTGTCGTATCTTGAGCGCTTATTGGCGTTTCGGTCGCGATATTCGATTGCAAAAACGCGCCCCGTGAATAGCCTGTGCGGCATAGATTCTGGAATTGGGTAGGGTTCCCTTATGGCGCACGGTAACGAAAAGGCCACTGTTCTGGCGAGGCTGGACGAGTTGGAGCGGTTCTGCCGCGCCGTTTTTCTGGCCGTCGGCACCGATGAGGAAACGGCCGATGCGGCGACCCGCGCCATGATGCACGGCACAAGGCTCGGCGTGGACAGCCATGGCGTGCGCCTGCTTGCCCATTATGTCACGGCCCTTGAAGGCGGGCGCCTCAATCGGCGGCCGCAGATCAGCCGCGTGTCCGGTTTCGGTGCCGTGGAAACGATCGATGCCGATCATGCCCATGGCGCCCGCGCCACCTATGCGGCCATGGAGAATGCCATGGCGCTTGCGGAAAAATTCGGCATTGGCGCGGTGGCGATCCGCAACTCCTCGCATTTCGGCCCGGCCGGCGCTTATGCGCTGGAAGCGGCCCGGCAGGGTTATATCGGCCTTGCCTTCTGCAATTCGGACAGTTTCGTGCGTCTGCATGATGGTGCCATGCGGTTTCACGGCACCAACCCGATTGCCGTCGGTGTGCCGGCAGCGGATGACATGCCCTGGCTGCTGGATATGGCCACAAGCGCCGTGCCCTATAACCGTGTTCTGCTATACCGCAGCCTCGGCCAGCAACTGCCGCAAGGCGTCGCCTCGGATGGCGACGGCGTCGATACGCGCGACCCCAATGCCGTCGAGATGCTTGCCCCCGTTGGCGGTGAATTCGGTTTCAAGGGGGCGGCGCTGGCGGGAGTGGTCGAGATTTTCAGCGCAGTTCTCACCGGCATGAGGCTCAGTTTCGATCTCGCCCCCATGGGCGGGCCGGATTTTTCAACGCCGCGTGGGCTTGGAGCCTTCGTGCTGGCGCTGAAGCCGGAGGCCTTCCTGGAGCGGGACGTGTTCGACGAGAGCATGAAACGTTATCTCGAAGTGCTGCGCGGATCACCCGCCCGCGAAGATTGCAAGGTCATGGCGCCGGGCGACCGGGAATGGGCGGTTGCGGCAAAACGGGAGAGGGAAGGCGCGCCGGTCGATCCCGTCACACGGGCGGCCTTTTCGGAGCTTGCGGAAAAATTCTCGGTCAGCCCACCCACCTATCATTAAAGCCGCCTATGGATGACGACGGCCTACCATCGTGGGCTCAGGCGGGGCGCATCCGCATGTTTGGGCGCGGGTAGGGCGTTGCCGCCGCGCCCAGCCGTTCGGCGACGACCGGGCGGCCGATATAATAGCCCTGCGCGTAGTCGATCTCCATCTGGCGTACGAGTCTTAGCTGGTCTTCCGTCTCCACCCCTTCGATGAGGATATTGTGGCCGCGATTGCGGATGAGGCGGATCATGTCCTGCAGCATCGCCCGGCCGCGCGGCGTGTTGCTGTCCTGCAGGAAGGAGCGGTCGATCTTGACGGTGTCGAAATCCGTCATGCGCAGCCATGAAAGGCCGGCGAAACCGGTCCCGAAATCATCCAGCCAGATATTGATGCCAAGCGTCTTCAGGTCGCTCAGGCAGCGTAAAACGTCGGAATGCATCTCCATGTCGACGCCTTCCGTGATCTCGAAGGCAAGCCTGTTGCCGGCAATACCGGCCTCCACGAGGATGGCCGCAACCGAGGTGGCAAAACCCGGATTTTTCAATTGCATCGGCGAGACATTGACGCTGACGACATCCACCCTGTCATCGGCAAGAAGCTGCTTGCAGACGGTCTTGATGGTCCAAAGGCCCAATTCCATGATCGTGCCGGTGCGTTCGGCAATCGGAATGAAAATACCGGGCGACACCAGATTGCCGTCCAGCAGGCGAAGCCGCATCAGGGCCTCGACGCCTGCGGTCTCATTGGTCGAGACGTTGAGGATCGGCTGATAGACGAGGGAAACGAGATTTTCCGCGATGGCGATCTTCAGCAGGGCGGCAATGTTCTCGGTCTCATCGCTGGTCTGCGGATCTTCAGGATCGAACAGCTTCATGCAGTTGCGGCCGTTGCCCTTGGCGATATAGAGCGCGCGGTCGGCTTCGTTGATGATTTTCTCAAGCTTGCCGTCGGGATTGGGGCGAGTGAAAGAGGCGCCGATGCTGACGGTGACGATGAAAGTGCCGTCGCGACGTTGGTCATGCGCCAGCGAAAGCTCTTCAACGGTGTGGCGGATCGTCTCGGCAAGCTCGCCCACCTGCTGCTTGGATTTGAACGGCACCAGCACGATGAATTCTTCACCGCCGTAGCGGCCGATCGAGGCGCCGTGGTCGATGATTGCATCCTGCAGCGCGTTGCCCACCGTCATCAGGCATTTGTCGCCTTCCTGGTGGCCGTAGCGGTCGTTGTATTTCTTGAAGAAGTCGACGTCGATCAGAAGGACGGCGAAACCCTCTCCCTTTTTGCTCCAATTGTCCCACAGCAGCCGCAGATGATGGTCGATGGCGCGGCGGTTCTGCAGGCCGGTCAGGGAATCGGTATTGGAGAGCCGCAGCAGCGCCTGTCCACGCTCATCCGCTGCCTTCTGCTGCGCCTTTGCTTCCAGCGCGTTGAGGAAGACGTGGTAACGCTCGCGGTTGAGGTTCCAGTTCACATAGGAGGTGAAGACGAAGCACGAAATGTAGAAGGTGCCGAACGCGAATTTGTAGAAAACATCCTCGGGAAACTGCGTCGACGCCAGAAAATAGGTGACGAGAATGATGCCTGATGACACCAGCGACAGATGGAAGCGGAAGCTGAAAAACAGATTAGCGCCCATCATGAAGATAGCCCCGAAAACCATGTAGTAGGACATGTTTTCGATATTGTCGGTGAAAAGCGAAGGCACCAGCCAGCCGATATAGCCCATGACCAGCGCGGTGGCGCAGGTGAGATCAAGGGCTGCCGTGCTTGCGCCCTTGCGCAGCTGGATCTCTAGCGTCAGCAAAGAGGACAGGACGACGACGAAACGTGCGAAAATGGTATAAAATGCGACGTCGGGTATCAGAATGATGTCGGTTGCGGCAAACAGCAGATAGATAAAAACGGCCGTCCACAGGCCTCGCCGAATTGAACCGCGGCGACTGCGCTCGCCTTCCTGTTGGTAAAGGGCAAGAAGTTCATCAGAAAACCGGGAGTCCGGCCGCCGATAGTCTTGCTGTCCACTCACCTCTCCCAATGTGTGCTTCATGCACTTTCCCATAGTGTTGCGTATACTTAATCAAGTAACTGCTTATTCCACTTTTCCGTGTGCTAATGCACTGGCGCGGGTTCTCGTCAATCTCTCCCAATGCGAGCGGAAAACACCGGGAAGAAGAACGCATCATACGTTCGCAACATTAAGTTTCACTAAATCACGTATCCGCTTTCTCCCCTGCCCACGAGTGTGACCAAAAAAGTACGCTAATTTACTAATGTATCCCTACACCGCTGAAAAATCGAAAGCGAGTGGCCATCCGTCTCCCAGAAACGTATAGTTAACAATGTGTTAATACTGGAGGCTGATGTGGTGCGGGTAAAGAAGAAAAATCTTGACGGGGCAAGTCTGATCACCCCGGATACTGTCGCAAAAGAGATTTTTGCGCGAAGGACGGAAACTTTCGATGAGCAATTTGCGGTCGCGAAAGCAGAAATCGCGCTCATTCTCGAATTGGCACAGCAGCAATTCGACAATCGTGTTTCGGCTCATGAGATAATACATCGGACCGCGGGGGCGCTGCACGGTCTGCGAGAGAAGCTCCACTCAAGCGTGTGGGCTGAACTGATTCCGCTGGTACAGAATCACCCCGTGTCGGGCCGTTTTCTGGAAGACCCGTTCACGCGCTGGTCCTTCGAAAAGCCGCGCGGTTATTCGGGCGACGCGCAATTGCTGGATTTTATCTATGGTCATCCCAGCGTCGCCGAGCAGGTGAACAGGGCTACCCCGCTCGGTGCGGCCCTTTATGACTATACGAAGGATGCCAGTTCCTCGGTCGCTGTGCGCGAGCGGCGCGATTTGCTGACGCGTTTTGTTGACGAGGCCGCCGCCCGGCACGGCAAGGACACGGAAATCCTCACCATCGCTTCCGGCCATCTGCGCGAGGCCGATGCCTCCGCAGCGCTGAAAGAAGGCGCTATCAAGCGCTGGGTGGCGCTCGACCAGGACCCGCTCAGCGTCGGCTCCGTCGCGCGCGATTTCAACGGCACCTGCATCGAGGCGATCGACGGCTCGGTACGCGATATTGTGCTGCGCACGCAGGAACTCGGTAGCTTTGATCTCATCTATGCGGCTGGTCTTTACGATTATCTGAACGACCGCGTGGCGATCAAACTGACGCGGCGCTGCATGGAGATGCTGAAACCCGGCGGCATGTTCCTCTTTGCCAACTTCTCCGAGGATATCGTGGTGGATGGCTATATGGAGACCTTCATGAACTGGGCTCTGCTGCTGCGCTCGAAGGCGGATATGTGGCGGATCGTCAATGCCAGTGCCGATCCATCGAGCATCGAGGCGGAGGTGTTTTTCGGCGAGAACCACAACATCGTCTATGCGACGATGCGAAAGAAAGTGTAACCTCTTTCGGCCGGTCTCCGCCTTCCAATAACCATTTGCTTAAACGTCGTCGCGGGCCTAAGAATCCGCGCCGAATGCGTTGCAGAATGGAATGGCTGAAATGAAGAGATATTATTCGGATATGGGCGGTCTGCCGGGGCAGACGGAACTGCTGTCGAGCAAGGCTGTTTTCAAGACCGCCTATGCCGTCATCCCCAAGACCGTGATGTCCGATATCGTGACGAGCGTGCTGCCGCACTGGACCGGCACGCGGGCCTGGATCATCGCCCGGCCGATGACCGGTTTTTCCGAGACTTTCGCGCAATATATCGTTGAGGTGAAGCCCGGTGGTGGCAGTGAGCGGCCGGAGCCGGACGAAAGGGCTGAAGCCGCAATCTTCGTCGTGGAAGGCGAAATGACCGTGGTGTTCGACGGCGCGCAGCATGCCCTGCGGGAGGGTTCGTTTGCCTTCCTGCCGGCCGGCGCAGGCTGGCAGGTGAAGAATTCCAGTAAGGCGCCCGTCAAGTTCCACTGGGTCCGCAAGGTATTCCAGGCGGTTGACGGCCTTGAGCCGCCGCCGCCGATCTTTTCGCATGAAGACGAGATTGCCTTGTCGGCCATGCCTGACACGGAAGGCAAATGGGCGACGACGCGCTTCATCGATCCGGAAGACGTCCGTTACGATATGCATCTCAACATCGTCACCTTCGAACCGGGTGCGACCATTCCGTTCATGGAAACCCATGTGATGGAACACGGCCTTTATGTGCTGGAAGGCAAGGCCGTCTACCGGCTGAACGAGGACTGGGTTGAGGTGCAGGCTGGTGATTTCATGTGGCTGCGTGCCTATTGCCCACAGGCCTGTTATGCGGGTGGGCCAGGCCGGTTCCGTTACCTGCTCTATAAGGATGTGAACCGCCACGTGAAGCTCTGGTAACAGGCATCCATCGGCGAGACCCCTGATTTATCGCGCAATCCGGCGGTTTGCGCGATAAATGCTTGCTTAAAGTCCAATATCCCTAATAAATCTTGATATGCGGACGGCTGTCGCCGTTCCGTACCATTCCGGCATCCGCCTGCCTCTACTTTTCGAGAAGAATGCCCGTATGACTGAGACGATCGATACCAATGTCTTCAATCTTGCACCCGTGGCGATGTGGATCGAAGATTTCAGCGAGGTGAAGAGCCAGTTCGATATCTGGCGGGCTGAGGGTATAGAAGATATCAGAGCGTTTCTTCTGGAGGATTTATCGCGGGTGGCGGCCTGTTCGCAGAAAATCCGCGTGATAGAGGTCAACGCCAAGACGCTGGAACTGTTCGAGGCCCGCGACCAGGCGCATCTCGTTGACAATCTGCACCGGATTTTTCGCGACGACATGCTGGAAAGCCATGTGAACGAGCTTTCCGAACTCTGGGCGGGCCGGACGGAATTCACCAGCAATGCGGTGAACTATTCTATCGGCGGCAGGCGGCTCGACATCCAGCTGCGCGGCACCGTCATTCCCGGCCACGAGGATACGCTCGGCCGGCTGCTTTTGACGACGGAGGATGTGACGGAGCGGGAGGAAGCCCGCCGCAAGGAACTTCTCAACCGCCGTTATGCCGAGGGCATGTTCAAACATTCGCCGGTCTCCCTCTGGGTGGAAGATTTCAGCCGGGTGCGGCGGCTGATCGAAGAGGTGAGGGAACGCGGCATTGTCGATTTCCGGGTGTTCATGGATGTGCATCCCGAATTCGTGCGGCAATGCATGAGCGAAATCCGGGTGATCGACGTCAATCAGGCGACGCTCGACCTTTTCTGTGCGGCGGACCGGCAGGTTCTGTTGCAGCGGCTTGGCGATATTTTCCGCGGCGAGATGGAAAAGCCGTTCCGGGAACAGCTGATCGAGCTTTGGAACGGCAATCTCACCCATCACCGCGAGGTGGTGAATTATGCGCTCGACGGTTCGGAGCGGCACGTCCTCCTGCATTTTTCCGTCTTTCCCGGCCATGAGCGGGACTGGTCGCTGGTGCAGGTGGCGCTGACGGATATTACCGCGCGCAAGAAGGCGGAAGCCTATCTCGAATATCTCGGCAAGCACGATGTGCTGACCAAGCTGCATAACCGCGCTTTCTATTCGGACGAGCTGAACCGGCTGGAGCGCAGCGCGCTCAGGCCGGTTTCTGCCATCGTCATCGATCTCAACGGCCTGAAGGAGGCGAATGACAAGCTCGGCCATGATGCCGGCGACGCGTTGCTGCGGCGGGTGGGCGAGGTGCTGAACGGCGTGGTGACTGCGCCAAATCATGCCGCGCGCATCGGCGGCGACGAATTCGCCATCCTTCTTCCCGGCGCCGACAAGCAGGTGGCCGCCGCCATGGTCGACACGGTCTATGAGTTGCTGAAGATCAATAACCAGTTCTATTCCAGCGCGCCGCTCAGCCTGTCGCTGGGTGTGGCGACCACCGAAGCCGGTGAGACGATGGAATCACTAGTGCGCCGGGCCGATATGAACATGTACGAGCAGAAGAATGCCTATTATGCGGCCCTGCGCAATCGATCGGCCGACAATAACGACACGACGAAGGGCGGTTCGCAGTCGGAAACCACCTCCCTGAAACGCCTCTTCTGAAGATAAAGCGGCGAGATCGTTTCAAGGGGCGGGGCGTTCTTGTCTGTTGCGACGATTGCATCATCTCGACGTCATCCTTTGGCTTGTCTCAATGATCTAAACACGTCAACAAAATCAGGACCTTGCATATCCTTAGGACAAACCCGAGGATGACGTCGATGCGATTGGCCTGTTCCCACCCATTTCACGATTCCAGTCCCCCTTAGTGTCCGGTTAGGGCCGCACGCTTCTTCACAAGCGCGTGAGAGTGTTTTTGCGCTGCAACAATTCTATTGCCGGAATTTTACATACGTCTTAGTATGTATGTAAATGTGACTTATTTTATGGATTCGGAGCGCAGTATGGCGAAGAGATTTGGGCAGATCGCAGCGGTGTTGTTGACAGGCATCGTTCTGGTCGGGTGTAGCGATGAGCAGGCGTCCGCGCCCGCCGCACCTCCGCCCGGTGCGGTCAAGGTTGTGGCCGTGAAGCCGGAAGAACTGCCCATCACCAACGAATTGCCGGGGCGCATCGCGCCGACGCGGCTTGCCGAAGTGCGCCCACGCGTTTCCGGCATCATCGTGGAGCGGGTGTTTGAGCAGGGTTCGCTGGTGAAGGAAGGCGACGTTCTCTACCGGATCGATCGTGCGCCATTCCAGGTACGTGTCGATAGCGCCGAGGGTACGCTACGCCGGGCACAGGCCGCCCAACTGCAGGCGCGGCAGACCGCCGACCGGCAGCAGCAGCTGCGCCGCTCCAATGTCGGCTCGCAGCAGGAATTTGACAATGCCATCGCTTTGCTGGCGCAGGCCGATGCCGAAGTGGCGGTAGCGGAGGCCGGCGTTGCGGAAGCAAGGCTTAATCTGCAATATGCCGATGTGAAGGCCCCGATCAGCGGCGTCATCGGCCGGGCGCGCATCACCGAAGGCGCGCTTGTCAGCGCCACCGGTTCGGAAAACCTGGCAACGATCCAGCAGCTTGATCCGATCTATGCCGACTTCACCCAGCCCGCCGCCGATCTCATTCGCCTGCGCAAGGCGCTGCAGGACGGCCAGCTGATGACCGGCCAGAACGAGGCCGAAGTCAATCTGCTGTTTGATGACGGCAGCCGTTATCCGGTGTCCGGCCGCCTGCTGTTCTCCGAGGCGGCGGTGGATGAAACCACCGGCCAGGTGACGCTGCGCGGCGAATTCCCCAACCCGAATGGCGATCTTTTGCCGGGCATGTATGTCCGCGTCCAGATCCAGCAGGGCATTCAGAAGGCGGCCTTTGCCGTGCCGCAGCAGGCAGTGCAGCGCGATGCGGGCGGGCAGGCAAGCGTGCTTGTCGTCAATGCCGAGGATACCGTCGAACAGCGGCGCGTCAGCGTCGGCCGCTCCATCGGCGACCGCTGGGTGATTTCGGAAGGCCTTGACGATGGTGATCGCGTCGTCGCCGAAGGTTTCCAGAAAACCGCGCCGGGCGCCAAGGTGAAGCCCGAACCGTGGTCGCAGGAGCCTGATGTCGCTGCCGCTGCCGGCAGCGAGGGCGCTGCCCCGTCCGAGACCTCCTCTGAGACTCCGGCCGCGAAGCAATAAGGACCGATTTCCATGGCACGTTTTTTCATCGATCGGCCCATTTTTGCCTGGGTCGTCGCCATCTTCATCATGCTGGCGGGCCTGCTCGCCATTCCCATGCTGCCGATTGCGCAATATCCGAATGTGGCCCCGCCACAGATTTCGATCGGCACCAACTATCCGGGCGCCTCGCCGGAAGACATCTATCAGAGTGTCACCCGGCCCATCGAGGAAGAGCTGAACGGCGTTCCCGGTCTCATCTACTTTGAATCGACGTCGGAATCCTCCGGCCGTATTTCGATCAACGTGACCTTCGAGCCCGGTACCAATATCGGCGAAGCCCAGGTCGAAGTTCAAAACCGCATCGCGCGTGTCGAGCCCCGTCTGCCCCGGTCTGTGACGCAGCAGGGCCTGCGCGTGGAACAGGCCGGCACATCGTTTCTGATGATGGTGGCGCTGACCTCCGTCGACGGCAACACCGATGCCATCGGTCTTGGAGATTATCTCAGCCGTAACGTGCTGGGTGAATTGCGTCGTGTGCCGGGTGTCGGCAGCGCACAGCTGTTCGCTACCCAGCGCTCCATGCGCATCTGGATGGATCCCGACAAGATGTTGGGTCTCAGCCTGACCTCGGACGATGTCATCAACGCCATTCAGGCGCAGAACTCGCAGGTTGCCGCCGGCCGCATCGGCGCATCGCCAAACCCTGTCGGCCAGCAGATTTCCGCGACCGTCAACGTCCAGGGCCAGCTGACCTCGCCCGAGGAATTCGGCTCCATCGTGCTGCGCGCCAATCCCGACGGTTCATCGGTGCGGCTGCGTGATGTCGCGCGTGTCGAGGTGGGCGGCGAGAGCTACAATTTCTCGAGCCGCCTCAACGGTAAACCGAGTGCTGCCATCGGCGTACAGCTGTCACCAACGGCAAATGCCATGCAGACCTCCGAAGGCGTTCGCGCGACGATGGAAGAGTTGTCGCGTTATTTCCCGCAGGGCATCGAATATGAGATTCCCTATGATACCAGTCCCTTCGTCAAGATCTCGATCGAGAAGGTCATTCACACGCTGATCGAGGCAATGATCCTTGTCTTCGTGGTGATGTTCGTCTTCCTGCAGAACATCCGCTACACGATCATTCCGACACTGGTGGTGCCCGTGGCGCTGCTGGGCACGTGCGCCGTCATGTATGTCTCGGGGTTCTCGATCAACGTGCTCACCATGTTCGCGATGGTTCTCGCCATCGGCATTCTGGTGGACGACGCGATCGTCGTTGTCGAGAATGTCGAACGCATCATGGCTGAGGAGCATCTGTCGCCAAAGGAGGCGACCCGCAAGGCCATGGGCCAGATTTCGGGTGCCATCATAGGCATCACGCTGGTGCTGACCGCGGTGTTCGTGCCGATGGCCTTTTTCCCGGGCGCTGTCGGAATCATCTACCAACAGTTCAGTCTGACCATGGTGGTTTCCATCCTGTTCTCGGGCTTCCTCGCGCTGTCGCTCACGCCCGCGCTCTGCGCCTCGTTCTTGAAGCCGATCAAGGCAGGGCATCACGAGAAGAAAGGATTTTTTGGCTGGTTCAACCGCAATTTTGATAAGGCGTCGCACAAATACTCCTCCTCGGTGGGTGGCATCATCAAGCGTTCAGGTCGCTTCATGATCATCTATGCGGCTCTGCTTGCCGGCCTCGGCTGGGCCTATATGCAGCTGCCAAGCTCGTTCCTGCCGAACGAGGACCAAGGCTATCTGATCGTCGATATTCAGGCACCGGCGGAAGCCAGTACCGAGCGCACCCTGCAATCCATCCAGCAGATCGAGAAAATCTTCATGGAGGAGCCGGCGGTGGAGCGCGTCATTGCGATCTCGGGCTTCTCTTTCTCCGGGTCCGGCCAGAATGCCGGCCTTGCCTTCGCGACGCTGAAGGACTGGAGCGAACGTGGACCCGAGGACTCGGCTGCGGCCATCTCCGCGCGGATCAACGGCAAGCTTTGGGGCCTGCCGGATGCCATGTCGTTCGCCTTGTCGCCGCCGCCTATTCAGGGTCTGGGCAACTCGAGCGGTTTCACCTTCCGTCTTCAGGACAGGTCGGGTGCCGGTCAGACCGCACTTAGCGCAGCGGGCGCCCAGCTCATGGCCGCCGCCCGCCAGAGCCCCGTCCTTGCCGGTCTTCGCATCGAAGGCATGCCGGATGCGGCGCAGGTGAACCTCATCATCGACCGTGAAAAGGCCAATACCTTCGGTGTCACCTTCAGCGACATCAACGCCACCATCTCGGCCAATATGGGGTCGTCCTACGTCAACGACTTCCCCAATGCCGGCCGCATGCAGCGCGTGACGGTGCAGGCGGAGCAGGGCCAGCGTATGAAGACCGAGGATCTTTTGAACCTCAACGTCCGCAACGCCAATGGCGGCATGGTGCCCGTCAGCTCATTCGCTACGGTGGAATGGGTTCGCGGTCCCTCGCAGGTGGTCGGTTATAACGGCTATCCGGCGATCCGTGTCAGCGGCCAGTCCGCGCCCGGTTACTCCTCCGGTGATGCGATTGCCGAAATGGAGCGTCTGGCGCGTGAGTTACCTGGTGGTTTCGGTTTCGAATGGACTGGGCAGTCGCTGCAGGAAATCCAGTCGGGCTCGCAGGCGCCGGCACTTATCGGCCTCAGCGTGCTGTTCGTCTTCCTGCTGCTGGCGGCGCTTTATGAAAGCTGGTCCATTCCGCTCTCGGTCATGCTGGTGGTGCCGCTCGGCGTCATCGGCTCGGTGGCGGCGGTGATGCTGCGCGGCATGCCGAACGACGTCTACTTCCTCGTCGGCCTCGTCGCCATCATCGGGCTTTCGGCCAAGAACGCTATCCTGATCATCGAATTTGCCAAGGATCTGCGGGCGGAGGGCAAATCCACCTATGATGCGACAGTGGAGGCGGCCCACCTGCGTTTCCGGCCGATCCTGATGACCTCGCTCGCCTTCTCGCTCGGCGTGCTGCCGATGGCAATTGCTTCAGGCGCCAGTGCGGCGAGCCAGAACGCCATCGGCACCGGCGTTCTCGGCGGCATGATCTCGGCGACGATCCTCGCGATCTTCTTCGTTCCCGTGTTCTTCGTCTTTGTCATGAAGTTTTTCGGGGATCGGAAGAAGGACGACAAGATTGCTGCTGACGCCGTATCGCCGGCCGAATAAAATGGCCGAATAAAATGAATGGGAAGGCCGGGTTGATATCCGATGAAAGTATTCATCTGATTGACAGCCCGGCATCGCAAAGAGGCACGGTGCGAAAGCGCCGTGCCGTGATTGGAAGGAGACATCAGCATGCGCCGAACCAAGGCCGAGGCAGAAGAGACGCGTCAGGCGATCCTTGCCGCCGCCGAGCGGGTGTTCTTCAAAAAGGGTGTGGCCAATAGTTCACTGGACGAGGTGGCGGCCGCGGCCGGTGTCACGCGTGGCGCCATATACTGGCATTTTTCCAGCAAGGCCGACCTTTTCATTGGCCTTTACGAATCCGTAGCGCTGCCGGAATCGGATCTGCTGGATTTTGGCGATCCGGACCTCAAGGGGACAGCACTGCTGGCCAAGATCGAGGAGGCGACGTGCAAGTGGCTTGCGCTTCTGGCAGAAGACGAACAACGCCAGCGCATCATGACGATCAGCCTGCGTACCAATTATTCCGACGAGTTTGCCCCGGTCCTGCATGCGCAGGAAGAACTGGACCGTCACCACAAGGATGTGCTGGAGGCCGCTTTTCAGCGTGTACAGTCAGAGGGTGTCTTCAACGATAATTGGACGGCAGAGTCGGCGCTCGGTGCGCTTTACTGGCTGCTGAAAGGCATAGTCTATGACTGGCTGCTGTTCGGTAAACGTTTCGATCTGGTCAAGGAAGGGGCCGAGGCGATGCATCGTCTCATGAAGGGATTTCAACGTCCTCCAGTACCTTGACCGGAGCGCTGCATCACCCTCCCGCGCCGGTCAAATTTGAGTGTATTCTAAAAGACCAGCGAAAATTGCTTTACGTACCTCAAAACGGACGCTAGCTTCTTCCTGGAGCTTTGGGAGGAGTTCGCAGATGATCATTTCAGGTATAATCAAGGGGCAAATGCCGTCCGTTTCCGTTGGATATCGGTGACGGTACATGGCTTTTGCTGACGAATCTCCAGACCCGGGCCTGATCCGGACGGTTGGGCTGTCGAAGTCTTTCGGTCCGGTACAGGTCCTGAAGGATATCGAGATTGTGGTGCGGGCCGGCGAGGTCCACGCGATCATCGGTGAGAACGGTGCCGGCAAGTCGACGCTGATGAAGCTTCTGGCCGGCAACGAGAAGCCGTCGGGCGGGGAAATCCGCATCGATGGCGAGGCCGTTGCGCTGAGTGGACCGGTGGACGCCGAACATCGCGGCATCGTCCTCGTGCATCAGGAAATATTGCTGGCGCCGGATCTGACGGTGGCCCAGAACATCTATCTCGGCCGCGAATTGCGCCGGGGCCCGATGATGGACGACCGGGCCATGCGGGCGGGAGCGCGCAAGGCGATAGCCGATCTCGGCGGTACGATCGATCCCGATGCCATCGTCGGCAGTCTTTCGATTGCCCAGCGGCAACTGGTACAGATTGCCCGTGTTCTGCTCGTGCCGCATCGCGTCGTCATTTTCGATGAGCCGACCGCTAGCCTCACGCCCATCGAAACCGATGCGCTGCTGAACGTCATCAGGGACATCAGGGCCAAGGGCGTGGCCGTGCTTTATATTTCGCACCGCCTGCCTGAAGTGAAGGAGATCGCCGACCGGGTGACTGTCCTTCGTGATGGCCGGCTGGTGGCTTCGCACACGGCATCGGAGTTGCAGCCGGCCGATATGGCGCGGCTGATGGTGGGGCGCGATGTTGCCAAGCTCTATCCGGACCGGCATGCCGGCGGCGAGCGCGAACCGGTTCTGCAGGTGGAGCATTTCACCGTTCCCGGTTATGCGCAGGATGCCGGCTTCAGCCTGCGCAAGGGAGAAATCCTCGGTTTTGCGGGCCTGGTGGGGGCGGGGAGAACGGAGCTGATGGAAGGTGTCCTCGGCCTGCGGGCCGGGCGCGGAAATGTCCGCCATCTGGGTCGACAGGTGCATTTCGCAAAAGCGGAAGACAGTCTGAAGGCCGGCATCGTTTATCTGAGCGAAGACCGCAAGGGCAAAGGATTGCTGCTGACCAAGGATCTGCGGGTCAATCTCACGCTCGCTTCGCTCAACAAGTTCAGCCGGCTGTTTCAGATCGATATCCGCCGGGAGGCGCAGGCGCTCGACGATGCGGTGCGCGATTTCGACATCCGCACCGGCCGCAAGGACCTGCTGGCGGGCCAGCTGTCCGGCGGCAACCAGCAGAAGCTGCTGCTCGCCAAGATGATGCTGCTCGATCCGTCCATCGTCATCATCGATGAGCCGACGCGCGGTATCGATATCGGCACCAAGGAACAGATTTACCGTTTCATTGCCAGCCTTGCGGATGAGGGGCGGTCGATCATCGTCGTTTCCTCTGAAATGCCGGAGCTGATCGGCATCTGCGACCGTATTCTGGTGATGCGCTCGGGCCGGATCGTCGGCGAGGTGGCGGGCGAGCAGATGACCGAAAACGACATCGTGGCGCTGGCGACGGGCGTTCATACGCAGGAATTCGCCTGAGGCCCGCCTGTCATTTGAATAAGGCCTGAAGAAAAGACAATTGAGGGGAAATATGACTGAGGCCGCACTCGATAACGGCAAAACGCCGAAGACCTCGAAGGACTGGGACCTGCGCGCCGTTGCGCCTTTCGTGGCGCTGGCCCTGCTGCTGGTGCTCGGCACCATCGCCAATCCGAATTTCATCGGCATCGACAATCTTTTGAATGTCGTGACCCGTAGCGCCTTCATTGCCATCATCGCGCTCGGGGCCACCTATGTCATCACGTCGGGCGGGCTTGATCTTTCCGTCGGTGCCATGGTCGCCTTCGTCGCCAGCCTGATGATCCTGTTCATGAACAGCGGTGTCATCGCCAGCCCGCTCTTGATGCTGCTCACGGCCATGGCGCTGGCCATCGCCATTGGCGCCGCCTGCGGGCTGACGAATGGTCTCATCACCACCATCGGCCGCATCGAGCCTTTTATCGCCACGCTAGGCACCATGGGCATTTACCGAGGGCTCACCACCTGGCTGTCGCAGGGCGGAGCCATCACGCTGCGCAACCCGGACATCCAGACGCTTTATCGCCCGGTCTATTTCGGCAATGTGCTGGGCGTGCCGGTGCCGGTCATCGTGATTTTCGTGACCGCTGCCATCGCCGCCTTCGTGCTGTACCGCACCCGTTACGGCCGGCATCTGACAGCCGTCGGTTCCAGCGAGGACGTGGCGCGTTATTCCGGCATTTCGGTGGTTCGGGTCCGAACGATTGCCTATGTGGTTCAGGGGCTCTGCGTTGCCGTTGCCGTGCTTCTTTACGTTCCACGTCTCGCCTCCACCTCGGCCACGACAGGCATGTTGTGGGAATTGCAGGCCATCACCGCCGTTGTCGTTGGCGGCACGGCGCTGCGGGGTGGGGTGGGGCGCATCTGGGGCACGATCTGCGGCGCCTTCATTCTGGAGATCGTCGGCAACATCATGATCCTGTCGAACTTCGTCAGCGAATATCTGATCGGTGCCATTCAGGGGGCCATCATCATCATTGCCATGCTGGTGCAGCGCTCGCTCAGCCGCAGGTGACACATCACGCCGCGCTATGTGGGGCAGGTGCGGTTGGAGGAGGAACGCCCCGGTCTTGGGAGGAAAGAGACTATGCGTAGAAAATTCATCGGCGTGGCATTTGTCGCGCTGGCTGCCGTCCTTGCGGGTTCTGCTCAGGCGCAGGACAAGAAGGTGACGATCGGCGTGTCCATTCCGGCGGCCGACCATGGCTGGACGGCGGGCGTCGTTTACCACGCCGAGCGTGTGGCCAAGCTCCTGATGAAGGAGCATCCGGGGCTCAACGTCATCGTCAAGACCTCGCCGGATGCCGCCAACCAGGCAAACGCGCTGCAGGATCTTGCGGTGCAGGGGCTGGACGCACTGGTCGTGCTGCCGTCGGATCCCGATCCGCTCGTCAACGCCATCAAGGAAATCAAGGACAAGGGCACCTTCGTCGCGCTCGTCGACCGCGCGCCGAGCGTCAACGACAATTCGATCCGCGATCTTTACGTTGCTGGTAACAACCCGGCTCTCGGGCAGGTGGCTGGCGAATACATCAAGAAAACCACGCCTGACGCGGAAGTGGTGGTTATTCGTGGCCTGCCGATCCCGATCGACCAGCAGCGCCAGGATGGTTTCGACAAGGGTATTGCCGGCTCCGGCGTCAAGGTTCTCGACCGCCAGTACGGCAACTGGAACCGGGACGACGCCTTCCGCGTGATGCAGGACTATCTTACCAAATACAAGAAGATCGACGTGGTCTGGTGTCAGGACGACGACATGGCGATCGGCGTGCTGGAGGCGATCCAGCAGGCAAAACGCACCGATATCAAGTATATCGTTGCGGGTGCCGGTTCCAAGGACATGATCAAGAAGGTCATGGACGGCGACAAGCTGGTGCCGGTCGACGTGCTCTATCCGCCGGCTATGGTGGCGACCGCCATGCAGCTGACAGCAGGTCATTTCTACGATCAGGTGCCGGTTGCCGGCGAGTATATTCTCGACGCGACGCTCATCACCAAGGACAACGCCAAGCAGTTCTACTTCCCGGATTCGCCTTTCTGAGAATCCCGCACATGAAAACGCCCGCCAAAAGGCGGGCGTTTTTGTTTATTGGGGCCCGATGAAAACCTTTCCTCAGCCGCCCTTGCGAAACCACGCGGAGAGATAGTCCACGAAACTGCGCACCTTGGCGGGCAGGTAGCGGCGGTGCGGATAGACCGCATAGATACCGCGATCCTTGGAAATATAGTCGTCGAACAGGGTCACCAGCTCACCGGACTGGATGTGCGGACGGGCGATGAAATCCGGCACCATGGCGATGCCGAGCCCGGCGCGGGCGGCGCGCAACGTTGCCTGCGGACTGTTCACCTCGATCGGCCCGCTGATGGCGACCGAGTTCGATCCGCCATCCGGTTCGAAATAACGCACGGTATTATGAAAGCGGGTATTGGTGTCGATGATGAAGGGCACGCGGGCAAAATCTTGTGGCCCGTCGAGCGGTCCATGCTTCGCCACGAAATCCGCCGTCGCCACCGCATAAACCCGGAAATCAGAAAGCTTGCGGGCAATGAGACCCGAATCCTCCAGCCGTGTGATACGGATCGCAAGGTCGAAGCCTTCTTCGATCAGATCGACGAATCGGTCGTCGGCGACGATTTCCAGCACCAGTTCCGGATTTTCCTTGGCGAAATCGATCAGGCTCTGGCCGATATCGGCATCGATGAAGGTGCGCGGCACCGAGATCCTGAGCTTGCCCTTGAGATCGGCATTCTTTTCGCGCACCAGATCGGCAAGGTTGTCGATCTCCTTCAAAATGTCAGAGGCGGTGCGGTAATAGGTGTGTCCGGCCTCGGTCAGCGAGAACTGCCGGGTGGTGCGATTGAGAAGCAGCGCCCCGAGATCATCCTCCAGTTCCCGGACATATTTGGACAGAAGCGCTTTGGAACGCCCGGTCTTGCGGGCGGCGGCGGAAAAACCCTCCGCCTCGACAACATCGATAAAGGCGCGGATGCGGGTGAGCGTGTCCATGAAAATCCTCCGGTTCGTTCCATATAATTGAACGCTGGGCAGCGACTGTTCAACCCTAAAATCATTGCTGAAAAAATCCGCGTTTGATGAAAAAATTCTCTTGATTATGACTGCGAATATTCTTATCTCCCGTGCTGCCCAAAGTCGCACGTGCCCATGTGTGTCCGCCGAGTCCTCGATGTGGTGAGGATTTAGGTAAGGTACCTGGAACTAACCCCTCCAGTCGCTATTCCGGCCAACCGGGAAATGCGAGGACATATGAAGCAACGACGGTGCGGGCCTTTCTGGTTCTCTGCCGGCTTTCCATCAGCCGGGGTACTGAAGAGGCACACCATCATTGCCTGAAGTGCGGTCGGGTCATTCCCTCCAATCGATGGCAGACAAAGCCGAATGATGCTCTGGCAGGGCATCGTTCACATTCGCGCCTTGAGCGTATGCTATCGATTCTGCGCCTCCACCGGCTGATTCGAATGCATATCTCGAGCGTCCTTTGTCCTCCGGATTCTGCCGGAGTCGGTTTTATAGGGAATATATCGATGACGACTGCACGCATTCTCGACTTCATCAAGACCCGACGTCCCGAAGGCCCTTGCCTCGTGGTTGATCTCGACGTCGTGCGCGACAATTTCAACGCGTTCCGGCATTCCCTGCCGAACAGCGCGATCTATTATGCCGTCAAGGCAAACCCGGCTCCCGAAATCCTGAAGCTGCTCGCTTCGCTCGGCTCCAACTTCGATTGCGCCTCCGTGGCTGAAATCCAGATGGCGCTCGATGCCGGTGCAACGTCCGACCGGATTTCCTTCGGCAACACCATCAAGAAGGAACGCGACGTCGCCCGTGCTCACGCGCTCGGCATCGATCTCTTCGCCGTTGATAGCCATGAGGAAGTCGAGAAGGTTGCCCGTGCCGCCCCCGGCGCGCGTGTGTTCTGCCGCGTGCTGACGGATGGCGAAGGTGCTGAATGGCCTCTGTCGCGCAAGTTCGGCTGCGTGCCGCAGATGGCTGTCGATGTTCTGGTTTATGCGCATCAGATGGGTCTGGAATCCTACGGCGTTTCCTTCCATGTCGGTTCGCAGATGATGAATCTCGACGCATGGGATGCAGCACTTGCCGATGCCAAGCGCGTCTTTGCGTCGCTTGCCAAGCAGGGCATCCACCTGCAGATGGTCAACATGGGCGGTGGTTTCCCGACCAAGTACCTGCGCGACGTTCCGGCTGCCGAAGAATACGGCCAGGCGATTGACACGGCGCTGCGCAAGCACTTTGGCAACCAGATCCCGAAGACGATCATCGAGCCGGGCCGCGGCATGGTCGGCAATGCCGGCGTCATCAAGGCGGAAGTCGTTCTCGTGTCGAAGAAGTCCGACAACGACAACCACCGCTGGGTGTTCCTCGACATCGGCAAGTTCGGCGGTCTCGCCGAGACGATGGACGAGGCAATCCGTTACCCGATCCGCACCGAGCGTGATCAGGACGAGATGCAGCCCTGCGTTCTGGCCGGCCCGACCTGCGACAGCGCCGACGTGCTGTATGAAAAGAACATGTATCCGCTGCCGGTCTCGCTGACCATCGGCGATGAAGTTCTGATCGAAGGCACGGGTGCTTACACGACGACCTATTCGGCGGTTGCCTTTAATGGCTTCGAGCCGCTGAAGGCTTACGTCATCTAGGCATCGGGCCGAAAAGTGTAACGCGGTTTTCGGAAAACCCGATGCGCAGGTCAAAAAGTCCGAACGCCGCCCGCTGAACAGGGCGGCGTCTCGACCAAGCTTCCGTTCCGGCCCTGCCGATTGTGCTGTTGCGCAAATCCCTGCTTGCTGCACCTCTTCCAGCCGAGGAAAGCGTGTCGGCGGGCCGGAGCGGTTTCACCATTTTTCATCAAGGGCCGCGTGTGGGCGGTTGTGTGACGGGAGGCCAAGGATGGCCGCTCTTTTGAATTCGGTACGGGCATTTTTTACACCGCAGACATTTCATGTCGATCAGGAAAATCCGGGCGATGTCGTCGCCCGTGAGAACCTTCTCGACCGCGCCATGGGCGCTGGCCGCCGCCGCAAGTCTTCTGAAAAGCTGCGCGCCGGCCGCGTTCCGGCCGAAGGCCTGGCGCTTGTTGCTCGGGATGAGGATGGCCATGTCATTGCCACGGTGCGCCTTTGGAATGTCGAAGCCGGTATTTCACGCGAAGGCCGTCCTGTCGAGGCGTTGTTGCTTGGCCCGTTGGCCGTCGATGCCGCCCATGAGGGCAAGGGCATCGGCTCCGCACTGATGCGTGCGGCAATCGGTGAAGCCACCAAGCGCGGCCATGGCGCCATCCTCCTGGTCGGCGACGCGCCCTATTACGAGCGCTTCGGCTTTTTCGCCGACAAGGCCCAGCACCTCATCATGCCCGGCCCGTTCGAGCGCAACCGTTTTCTGGCGCTGGAGCTGAAAGCTGGCTGGCTCGAAGGTGCCGCCGGTCTTCTGGTGGCAAACGGCCGCCGGCTCTCGGCCTGAGGTGATACTCGCTGCTCACATCGAACCCCGGCCCAAAGCCGGGGTTTATTGTTTTTATTATACGGTTCATGCGCCCGACTTTACCCCGCCGACAATTTTCCAGACACCTCTTGCCTGCGATAAGTTGCGGGTATATACCCGAGACAATGCCAAATGATCGCTGCCACTGCATTCTGTTGCGCAAAGCATCCCGCAAGGTCTCGTCCTATTATGACGAGGCACTGGCACCGCTTGGCGTTAATATCGGCCAGTTCAGTCTGCTGCGGAACATTAACCGCACGGCGCCTGTGTCGCTGACCGACCTTGCCGCGCGGGTGGAGCTGGATCGCTCCACCGTCGGCCGCAATGCCAGGGTGCTGGCCCGGATGGGGCTGGTCGCCATCGGCCACGGTGAGGACCAGCGGGAGGCAATGCTGACCGTAACGGAGGAGGGGCAGGCGATCCTGAAGGCAGGTGCGCCGCTTTGGGACGGCGTGCAGGACGAGATTGAGGCCCGGCTGGGACCGGAAAAGACCGCGCAATTGCAGGAACTGCTCGCAGCCCTCTAATTTTTAGATCATGAAGCGGGTATCTACCCGTAAAACTCGGCCAGAGGCCGCTGGAAAGGGATTTTGAACATGCTCTCCACACGCCTTGCCAGCTGGATGGCCGGCAGAAACCTGCATTACGGTTGGGTCGTTGCCGTCACCACCTTTCTGACCATGCTGGCCACCGCCGGCGCGATGGGGTCTGCGGGGGTGATGATCCAGCCGCTGCATCAGGAGTTCGGCTGGGATATCGCCGATATTTCCTCCGCCATGGCGGTCCGGCTGGTGCTTTTTGGCCTGCTCGGGCCTTTCGCCGCCGCCTTCATGAACCATTTCGGCATCCGGCAGGTGGTATCGACGGCGCTCGCCCTGATCATGGGCGGCATCGTCGCATCCTTCTTCATGACGCAGGTCTGGCAATTGCTGCTTCTATGGGGTGTGGTGATCGGTGTGGGCACCGGCATGACCGCCCTGGTGCTGGGGGCTACGGTGGCGTCACGCTGGTTTTCCAAACGCCGGGGCCTTGTGATCGGCCTGATGACGGCCAGCAATGCCACGGGTCAGCTGGTGTTTCTGCCGCTGCTGGCGGCATTGACCGAGGCCTATGGCTGGCGGACGGCCCTGACGCTCTCCGTTGCGGTGATTGCAGCCGCCATGATCCTCGTTCTGCTTCTGATGCGCGATCACCCGTCCGATGTCGGCCTGCCAGCTTATGGTGAGACAGCGGTATCGAAGCCGCCGAAGCAGGACCACAATCTTCTCGCCACGCTGGCCTCACCGCTGGTGACGCTGAAAAGCGTGTCCGGCAACCCGGTTTTCTGGGTTCTGTTCGGCACATTCTTCGTTTGCGGGCTGTCCACCAATGGCCTGATCCAGACCCACTGGATTTCGATCTGCGGTGATTTCGGCATGGCCGCGGTTACGGCGGCGGGCACGCTGGCGGTGATCGGCATTTTCGATTTCTTCGGCACGATCTTCGCCGGCTGGCTTTCCGACCGTTTCGACAATCGGTTCCTGCTGTTCTGGTTTTACGGTCTGCGTGGCCTTTCCCTGATTTATCTTTCCTTCTCCGGTTTCAGTTTCGTGGAGCTTTCGGTCTTCGCCGTCTTCTACGGGCTGGACTGGGTGGCAACGGTGCCGCCGACGGTGAAGCTCGCCGCCGAGAATTTTGGCCGTGAAAAAGCAGGTCTGGTGTTCGGTTGGGTCTTCGCCGGCCATCAGCTGGGAGCGGCCACCGCCGCTTTCGGCGCCGGTTTCTTCAAGAGCGATTTTGACACCTATATGCCGGCGCTGCAGATTGCCGGCCTGATGTGTCTGATCGCGGCTTTCTCGGTGCTGCTTCTCAGGAAGCCGGGCTCCGCCGCCCTGACGCCGCAGGCGGCCTGAAGGTAAGGAAGGGCGCCGAACCGGCGCTCTTTTCCTTTTCAAGGGTATGAAACCGTCCGTCATAGGACAAGGTTTGTTGCGCAATTGTCACAATGCCGCTTGCTTCTTTGGCCTGACAGGCAATCGCCCTTCCCATTTGATCCATCTCAATCGGCCCACCCCGTCCATCGCCATAGTGGCTGCGATCCGGTGCGGTAGGCGAAGAGTCGCCAGCCCACCGTCATCAGCGGGTTTGGGAGTTGCCTGGCCGCGCTGCGCTATAGGAGAGATGGAATGACGAAGATGAACAGGAAGACCGCCCTGCTGGCCAGCGTTGCGGCAATGATGATGGTAAACGGTGCGCTGGCTGCCGATCTGGCCCCGCTGGCAACGGCGCCCACCGCCGAACAGGCGATTGCGGCGGCAAGCCCGTGGATGCTGCGCGTGCGCGGCCTCGGTGTCATCACAAATGACAGCGGCAGCGTCGACGGTCTACCCGGTGCGGGCCTGTCCTATTCAGATACCGTGATCCCCGAACTCGACATCAGCTACTTCTTCACCGACAACTTCGCCGCTGAACTCATCCTTGGCACCACCTATGCCAAGATCAATGGCGAGGGCGTGCTCGCCGGCACGCCTGTGGGCAAGACATGGCTGCTGCCGCCGACGCTAACGCTGCAATATCACTTTACTGATTTCGGTGCCTTCAAGCCCTATATCGGTGCGGGCGTGAACTATTCGCTGTTCTACAACCAGTCGGAAAAGCCCGGTTTCAGCAATCTCGATGTCAAGAACAAGCTCGGTGCAGCCGTACAGGTCGGTTTCGACTATATGCTGGATGAACATTGGGGCGTGAACTTCGACGTGAAGAAAATCTTTCTCAAGACCGACTGGACTGCCGAACTGGGCGGCACGCCGATCAGCGGCAAGGCGAAGCTCGATCCCTGGCTGATCGGCGCGGGTATCACCTATCGCTTCTGATTGACGGATGGGCCTGAGCCAACCTTTGACGAGCGGCGCTTTCTGAGCTATACGGACGGCCACGGGCAGAGAGCCCCGGCCGTCCGCAGGCATTTATGCCCCTGGTGAAGCTCTTTTCCTGATAACGGTCATCCCCATGTTTTGCATGTCGTCGATGGCAACGCGGACACCCCTCGGAAAATTCGGCATGTCTATGTTGGAGAACCGTTATGAACGTGTCCAAACCGCTGCCAGCGCTTGAGGGTCTGAAGGAACAGGCAAAACGCCTGCGCGCCGCCCTTGAAGAACAGGGGCAAACAATCACCCACTCGAAGGCGCTGGAACTCATCGCCGCGCAACATGGCTTCCGCGACTGGAACACCCTGCATGCGAGCGTTGGCAATCGCCCCGCCTTCAATCCCTATCTACTGGGTTCAAGGGTGGAAGGCTTTTACCTCGGCCAGCCTTTCGTAGCCTCCGTGCTCGGTGTGCAGGCGCTCGGCGGTGATCCCGAACGCTATCGGCTCACTCTCCACCTCGATGATCCGGTCGACGTCGTGACCTTCGAAAGCTTCTCCGCCTTCCGGCAGCGTGTTCACTGCAATATCGACACGTCAGGCCGCACGGTGGAGAAAACCTCCAATGGCCGGCCACAGGTGGAATTGGTTTGGTAGGTAGCGATAAGCTTGATTGGTCGTTCTCTTTGAGTGCGAGCGCAAGTGCTTCAAAACGATTTGAACTCCATTTCGGTCGCAACTGGAGTGGGGTTCAAATCGAGATTGATGTCACATCTGCTGACGGGGCTAACCCTGATATTAGTTTTATTGGATGTACATCAGCGTGAATATAAATGTACGTGTTATATTCAAGTAGTAAAATTTGAATTTCTAATATTTTTTATTTATATTTATGTGTTTACTTTATGCCGGAGGTTTGTATTTTGTATTTTGCAGTGACTATAATATTTTATCTGGCGCGTATTTTAGGGCAATTTTATGAGTGATACTCAGTGGCTCGAATGGGGCAGAAAAAATCCGTATTACGGCGTGTATTCGGAAGACCGGTTCAATACTTCAAATATCGAGTTAACGAAGAGCGAATTCTTCGAAACCGGTGAGGCCAACGTCTCGTGGATGCTGGGACGCGCAGAACAGCACTTCGGGCCATTGGGTAAGGGGCGTGTTTTAGAGTTTGGCGCCGGTGTGGCCCGCATGAGCATCCCGCTCGCCTCCCGTTTTGAAGCCGTAGTTGGCGTGGAATTATCTCCGGACATGCGTGCCGAAGCCCTCAAAAATTGTCAGTTGTACAACGTTAGCAATGTCGAGATGGTCCCTTCAGACGATGATTTGAGTCATGCTGAAGGCGAATATGACCTCGTCCTCAGCTATATCGTTCTTCAGCACATGGACGCCAGGAGAGGAGTTCTACTGATCGACAAGTTGCTCTCGAAAGTCGGACCGAACGGCGTCGCCATTCTCCAGACCAGTGTCAGAAGGCCGGAGCGCCGTTTGGCAGACCGGCTGCGTTATTATCTCCGCCACAATGTGCCAGCCTTGGCTGCCACATATAGGTTCCTGCGTGGAAAAGGCTGGAGTACTCTTTCCATGCGGATGTCCGAATATGATCCGATCGCCATCCTCGCCGCGTTCAGCCGCAACGGAATGAAGGACGTTTTGCTTTCCCAGCATTATCAGGGTGATGTTCTTACCTTCCACTTTACAGCAAGAAAGGGCGGCTAACACAGTGCTACGCCACGACTCGGCTGCCGGAACGTTCGAGGCGTAGCACCACACATTATTTCAAATCCGCTTGCCCGCCGCATCGAACAAATGGAAATCCTTAGCCTGCGCGGCGATCTTCAGCATCTCGCCTATGCGCAGCTGTGAGCGGCCCGGCACGCGAAAGACGATGGTGGTGCCGTCTGGAAACGAGCCGTGGACATAGCTTTCCGCCCCCACCAGTTCCACGGCGTCCACCTGCACCGTGCCGGCGAAGGCGGCATCGGCGGGTTCGGCTTCTGCCAGCGTGATGTCTTCCGGGCGGATGCCGAGCGTGGCGACGGTTGGCGGCAATGCGGCGGCGGCGTTCACCGACCAGCCGGCCGAGACATTGGACGAGGCCGCGCCGTGCGCCAGAAGGTTCATGGAGGGCGAACCTATGAAGGTGGCGACGAAGGTGGTGGCCGGTTTTTCGTAAAGCTCTATCGGCGTGCCCATCTGCTCGATGCGGCCGGCATTCAGCACCACCAGCCGGTCTGCCAGTGTCATGGCCTCCATCTGGTCATGGGTGACATAAACGCTTGTCGTGGCGAGCGAGCGTTGCAGGCGGCGGATTTCGACGCGCATCTGCACACGCAGCTTGGCATCGAGGTTGGAGAGCGGCTCGTCGAACAGGAAAGCCGCGGGCTTGCGCACGATGGCACGACCCATGGCCACTCGCTGACGCTGGCCGCCGGAAAGCTGGCGCGGTTTGCGCTCCAGGAACTGTTCGATTTCCAGAGCCTTGGCCGCCTCGGTGATGCGCCGCTCGATCTCCTCTTTCGGGGTGTTGCGGTTCTTCAGGCCGTAGGCAAGGTTCTGCCGCACCGTCATATGCGGATAAAGCGCATAGTTCTGGAACACCATGGCGATGTCGCGGTCTGAGGGCTCGAGATCGTTGACGACGCGGTCACCGATCATGATCTGGCCGCCGGAAATACCTTCCAGTCCGGCGATCATACGCAGCAAGGTGGATTTTCCGCAGCCGGACGGGCCGACGAGTACGATCATTTCGCCGTCGGCGATCTCCATCGATACGCTCTTGATGGCCTCGACATTGCCGCCATAAACCTTGCGGACGTCTTTCAGCGCAATTTTTGCCATTACTTCTCGGTCTCCACCAAACCTTTGACGAACCAGCGCTGCATCAGCACCACAACCATAACAGGGGGGATGATGGCGAGGATCGCCGTCACCATCACATAATTCCAGGGTGTCGAAGCGTCGGTGAAATCCACCATGCGCTTGAGGCCGATGATGATCGTGTTCATCTTGGCATCGTTGGTGACGAGCAGCGGCCAGAGATACTGGGTCCAGCCATAGATGAACAGAATCACGAAAAGAGCGGCGATATTGGTTCTCGACAGCGGCAGCAGAATATCGCGCATGAAGCGGAATGGGCCGGCATTGTCGATACGCGCCGCCTCGACCAGCTCACCGGGAATGGTGAGGAAAAACTGCCGGAACAGGAAAGTCGCCGTTGCCGATGCCATCAGCGGCAGCGTCAGTCCCGCATAGGTGTCGATCAGCCCGAGATCGACGATGACCTTGTAGGTCGGCAGGATGCGCACTTCCACCGGCAGCATGAGGGTGATGAAGATCATCCAGAAAAAGCCCATGCGGAAGGGAAAGCGGAAAAACACGATGGCGAATGCCGACAGGAACGAGATGACGATTTTGCCGATGGCGATGGCGAGCGCAACGACGAAGCTGTTGAACAGTAGCCGCTCGAGGCTGACGCCAACCACTCTTTCGACACCGCCGACCATGGCCTCGGTGTAATTCGCACTGAGATGATCGCCGGGCAGCAGCGACATGGGCGGGCGGATGATATCATTCGATGTCATGGAGGACGCGATGAAGGTGTAATAGATCGGGAAGGCCACGATGATGATGCCGAGAACCAGCATCAGATGGGCAATCACGCGGGCGATGGGGCGATTTTCAATCATCGGTGATCCTCAGCCGTAATGCACGCGCTTCTCGACGAAGCGGAACTGGAAGGCGGTCAGCGCAATGACGATCACCATCAGGATCACGGACTGCGCGGCGGAAGAACCGAGATTGAGGTTCACGAAGCCATCATTATAGACCTTGTAGACCAGCGTTTCCGTCGCCTTGGCGGGACCGCCACCGGTGACGGCATGGATGATACCGAAGGTGTCGAAGAAGGCGTAGACGGTGTTGACGACGAGAAGGAAGAAGGTTGTCGGTGCCAGCAGCGGAAAAACGATGGTCCAGAAGCGCCGCGAACCGCGTGCACCGTCAATGGAGGCCGCTTCCAGCAACGATTTCGGAATTGCCTGCAAACCCGCGACAAAGAACAGGAAATTATAGCTGATCTGTTTCCACGCAGCGGCGGCGACAACCAGCAGCATGGCCTGATTGCCGTCTAGCAGCGGATCCCACATGATGCCGTTGCGGCGAAGGATGTAGGACAATGTGCCCATGGCGGGGTTGAACATGAACAGCCACAACATGCCGGCGACAGCAGGTGCCACGGCATAGGGCATGATCATCATGGTGCGGTAAAAGCCCTTGCCGCGTACCACCCGGTCGGCAGCCGTTGCCAGAAGCAGCGCCAGTCCCATGGACACCAGCGCGGTCAGCACGCTGAAGATAACCGTGACCTTCAATGAGTTCAGATAACTCTCATCCGACAGCACGGCGGAAAAATTGGCCAGCCCGACGAAATTGCTACTCAGCCCGAAAGCGTCCTCGCGCATGGTCGACTGGTAGAGCGCCTGGCTTGCGGGCCAGAAGAAAAAGATCACCGTGAGGATAATCTGCGGGGCGACCAGCAGATAGGGCAGGATCTTGTTGGGGAATACGACGCTTTGCACGGCGATCTCCTGATGAGATGGAAAAGCCGCCCGCACCGGGTGAGCGATGCGGGCGGGGGGCAGGGATCGTTTAGTTGCCGGCGGCCTGCTTGATGGCGGCGTCACCACGCTCGACGATCTTGTCGAGGGCGGCTTTGGCGTCCTGCTTGCCGGCCAGCATCGCCTCGAACTCTTCGTTCATGATGTCGCGCACCTGCGGCAGGTTCACGAGGCGCACGCCCTTGGAGTTTTCTGTCGGCGGCTTGCCCATCATCTGCAGCAGCGGCGTTTCGCGGGCAGGGTTCTTGTCGTAGAAGCCGGATTTCTTGGTTTCCTCATAGGCCGCGATCGTCACTGGCATATAGCCGGAGACCTGATGCAGGCGAGACTGGATCTTGGTCTGCGAGAGGAAATGGAAGAATTCCGCCACGCCCTTATATTCGGCGTCGCTCTTGCCGCCGAACACCCAGAGGCTGGCGCCACCGGGAATCGTGTTTTGCGGCCCGTGGCCTTCATAATAGGGCAACTGACCGATGCCGTAATTCATGCCGGTCTTGACGATATCGCCGAGGCCGCCGGAGGATTCGGTCAGGATGCCGCATTCACCGGACATGAACAGCTGCTTGGCTTCGGAGGTGCGGCCGCCATAACGGAAGGTGCCATCCTTGGCGAGATCGGCAATGGCCTGGAAGTGTTCGACGAAGAGCGGCGCATTGACCGCAAGCTTCACATCGGTACCACCAAGCCCGTTTTCATTGCTGCCATAGGACACGTTGTTCCAGGCGGCGAAGTTCTCGGTCTGGATCCAGGTGAGCCAGGTGGAGGTGAAACCGCATTGTGCGGCACCGCTGGTCTTGATCTTCTTGGCGGCTTCGAAAACTTCCGGCCAGGTCTTCGGCGGGTTGGCGGCGTCGAGGCCTGCTTTCTGGAAGATGTCCTTGTTGTAATAGAGAATCGGCGAGGACGAATTATAGGGGAAGGACAGCATGGTGCCGTCGGGCTTGGAATAATAGGCGACGATGCCGGCCAGATATTCGTCCTTGTTGAAGGTATAGCCACCTTCCTTCAGCACGTCCGCCACCGGCTTGATGGCGCCGGCGGCGCCCATCATCACGCCGGAACCGGCGTCGAAGACCTGAATGATTGCTGGCGGCTGCTTGGCGCGGAAGGCGGCAATGCCGGCATTCAAGGTTTCCGGATAGGTGCCCTTGAAGACGGGCGTGATCTTGTAGTCTTTCTGGCTGTCGTTGAACTCTTTCGCAAGCGTGTCCACGACTTCGTTATTGGCGCCGGTCATGGCGTGCCACCACTGGATTTCCGTCGCAGCGAAAGCATTCGATGTGACAAAAAACGAAAGCGCGGATGCTGCAGCAAGGCGGTAGCTGAGTTTTTTCAAGGTCATTCCTCCCATTTTAAAAACAGTAAAAGATACAGCCCCTTATTGCAGCCTATCCTCCTCGATCCGGCTGCGGGCGATCTTTTCTGTATTAGCATTGCCGATTAAAAGCGAACTCTAACGAAAATGCAAGAGAACGTGGAACGATTAAAACGAAAGTGAATGGAATGGTTTTATTATTCCATTTTCGGGGCGTCTCGATTTTTTCGTGTGCTCGTTGGTATGACGCGATGAGGCAAGGTCATGCGGACAAACACCGTTATGGCAGAGCTCATTATATGTGGCGTGCATGAATGCTGTTGATATGTTATTACATTACATATTATGGTGCTGCGAATATGTGAATCGCAGGGTGCAGACGTGTTCGGAATCACACGAAAGAAGGCATTTGAACGCAAGGAGGATTCGGCTGTAGCGCCACCGGTTCAGACGGTGCCCGTCACCTTGCTCACCGGCTTTCTCGGTGCCGGCAAGACCACCTTGCTGAACGAGCTTCTGGCCGCGCCGGCCATGCGCGATGCGGCCGTCATCGTTAATGAATTCGGCTCGGTGCCCATCGATCACGGTCTGGTTCGAACCGGTTCGGAGCGTTATTTCCACACCACGACTGGCTGCATCTGCTGCACCGCCTCCAGCGATATCCGCACCTCGCTTTACGAATTGCATCAGGTCTCTCTCGAGGGGGTGATGCCTGAAATATCGCGGGTCGTGATCGAGACCACCGGCCTTGCCGATCCCGCACCGATCATCAACAGCCTGATTGCCGGCGGAACGCCGGCGCTTGGCCTGCGTGACCATATCGTTGCCCGCCACTTTCATCTTTCGGGCGTGGTCACGGTTTTTGATGTCATCTCGGGCCGGGCGATGCTCGACAGTTTCATCGAGGGCTGGAAACAGCTGGCCTTTGCCGATCACATCGTTCTTACCAAGACCGATCTCGCCGATGCGGCGGCAATCGACCAGAAGAGCCTCACCGATCTCAATCCCGCCGCCCACCTGCATGACCGCAACGCGGCCGATTTCGATCTCATGTCGCTTTTCTCAACGAAGGATTATTCGCTGCACGGCAAGACGGAGGACGTGCCGGGGTGGCTGGCCGCCGACAGGCTGAGCCTTCATGCCGGCCATGATCACGACATCAATCGCCATGGTGCCGGGGTAGAGGCCTTCGACCTCACCTTCGACGGCGCGCTCGATCCGCAGGCGATCGTCACCTTTCTCGAACTTGTCACCAGCAATGTGCATTCCGGCCTGCTGCGGCTCAAGGGAATTTTCGGCGCGACTGACGACCCGGAGCGGCCGGTTGTCGCCCACGCCGTGCAGCACCGGCTTTATCCCCTGATCCGGCTGGAAAGCTGGCCGGATGGCGATCGTTCGACCCGCATCGTCATGATCGGCATGGATGTGCCGCAACAGCCGATTCGCGACCTATTCAACGCATTGGCCGCGCAGGCGGGGCGAAAGGGCAGGGCATGAACAACCCGCTTGCACGCAGCGGTGCCGCGATCATCTCTAAGGCCCGCCTTGTGAAACAATGGGCGCGCGATTTGCTGCATCTTTGTGCCGAAGATATCGTCTCCGTCAGCGAGCTTTCCTGTGCGCTGCCGGATTGCCCGCCACGGGAAACGGTGATCGTTGTCCTGTTCGCCTGCGGCGAAACCAGGCAAATATCCATCCACAAGGCGCTGCTGGAAGTGGATCATGACGATATCGTGTGCGCCATTGCCGCGAATTCCGCCTGAGAACCCGTCTCCAACCGGCGGAGGCGCTTGACCGCCGCTTCCCTCATCCTCCACTTCAAGAGCGGCGGTGGGATTCTCGGACGATGAAGGGCAGGCAATGGCCGATCTGGCGGTATATGCGGGTTTGTTTCTGACGGCGTTCATCGCGGCGACCATTCTGCCCATGCAGTCGGAGGCGGCGCTTGCCGGTCTCATCCTGCTGAAATCCCAGCCTGTCTGGCTGCTCGTCGCCACGGCCAGCGTTGGCAATGTCGCCGGCTCTTTCGCAAACTGGCTGCTTGGGTGTGGCATCGAGCGTTTCCGGCATGAACGCTGGTTTCCCGTCGGGGAAGCTGCGCTGCAACGGGCGCAGAACTGGTACAGGCGTTACGGCAAATGGTCGCTTCTTCTAAGCTGGGCGCCGTTGATTGGTGATCCGCTGACCGTGGCAGCCGGGATCATGAAGGAACCGTTGCCGGTGTTTCTGCTGCTGGTCACCATTGCCAAGGTCGGGAGATACGTCGTGCTGGCGCTGCTGACGCTGAATTTTCTTTGAGCCAACCGTTGCTTCTCCCCGGGCGGGGAGAAGACTAAAACCGCTGCCGCTCGTATGAAATGCGGGCGGCGAGGGCAATCAGGCCGCCTGTCTATCCCAGTTCGCAAAGGGGTCGGGCAGGTGCCGCCAGGCGTCCGGCGTGAAGGCCTCAGTATCGATCAGGCAGGCATCCAGCTGCGCCCGGATGCGGGCCTCGCTCATCGGATCGGAACCGATGAACACGATTTCCTGCCGCCGGTCACCGAAGGTCGGGTCGAGATAGGGTTCCATCATGTCGAGGAACTGCTTTTCGCGCGGCCATTGTTCCCTGGGCACGGCGGACCACCACAAACCCATCTTGCCGGTGCGAACCAATGCGCCCGCCTGGCTGATCTCACCGACATAACGCGGCCGTGTCGCCAGCCAGAAGAAACCCTTGGCGCGCACCACGCCCGGCCAGGCACGATCGATGAAGCGCTGGAAGAGTACGGGGTCGAAGGGCTTTTTGGCGCGGTAAACGAAGGAGCGGATGCCATATTCCTCGGTCTCTGGAATGTGGTCCTTGAAGCCATGCAGCTCCTTGAACCAGAGGGGATGTTCTTCGGCCCTGGCGAAATCGAAGCGGCCGGTCCCCAGAACCTCCTTCAGTTCCACCTTGCCGAAATCCGCCTCGATGAGTTTTGCATCCGGGTTCAGCCCGACAATGATCTTGCGGGCCGCATCCCGTTCCTCCGGCGTGGCGGTGCCGATCTTGTTGAGGACGACCACATCGGCAAATTCGATCTGCTCTACCAGGAGGTCGACAATGGTGCGGTTGTCGCCATCACCCGCCGTTTCGCCCCGGTCGGCCAGAAAATCGGACGAACCGTAATCATTGAGAAGATTGGCGGCATCCACCACCGTCACCATCGTATCCAGCTGCGCAACATCCGACAGGCTGCGGCCGTTCTCATCGCGGAAATCGAAGGTGGCGGCCACGGGAAGTGGCTCGGCGATGCCGGTGGATTCGATCAGGAGATAATCGAATCGGCCCTGTTCGGCGAGCGCACGCACCTCGGTCAGAAGGTCATCGCGCAACGTGCAACAGATGCAGCCATTGGTCATTTCCACCAGCTGTTCCTCGGTGCGGGAAAGATTGGCGCCGCCATCGCGCACCAGCGCCGCATCGATGTTGATCTCGCTCATATCGTTGACGATCAACGCCACGCGCAGGCCATCGCGATTGGCGAGGATGTGGTTGAGAAGGGTGGTTTTGCCAGCGCCTAAAAAGCCGGAGAGGACGGTGACAGGGAGTTTTTTCATGGGGACCTCGTTCTGTGGCAACAGTCGCGTGGACGTCATGACGACCACGGCAGGCGATCTGGAAACGGAGGATTTTTGAAGTGCCGGTTCCAACTATGTAACGTAATAACATTACATATGTGCGACATGTCAACGGGCTTTGGAAAAAAAAGCATCTGCGCAAGAGTGAGGTATCTGCCCAACAGCGCGCCACTCTAACTTTCCAATAGTTAATGTTATTTCATTACATATTCATTTGACGAATGTAATAACATTACATATCAAGGGGCCAATGAATGAAATCCTGCCCCGGAGGGATCGATGAACGATCCGTGCCTCACTTTTACAAATCTGACGCTTGGATATGCCGGCCGTGCGGCTGTGCATCATCTGGATGGCGCTATCGCCAGGGGATCGCTCACCGCGGTTGTCGGCGCCAATGGCTCGGGAAAATCGACGCTCATGAAGGGCATCGCCGGCATCTTGAAACCGCTCGGCGGTGAGTGCCGGATCAGCTCAGGCATCTCCGTCGCCTATCTGCCGCAGCAGTCGGAACTCGACAGGTCGTTCCCGGCTCAGGTGCGCGATCTCGTTGCGCTGGGTCTCTGGCCCAAGCGCGGCCTGCTTGGCCGTCACCTTTCCCAGGACAAAGCGGCGATGGGCCGGGTGATGGAGGCGGTTGGGCTGTCCGGTTTTGAAAAGCGCAATATCGATTCGCTCTCCGGCGGCCAGATGCAACGCGCCCTGTTTGCCCGTGCCATGTTGCAGGATGCGCAGCTTATCCTGCTGGATGAACCCTTCAACGCCGTCGATGAGCGCACTGTCACTGATCTTCTGATGCTGATCAAGGCATGGGTTGCGGAAGGGCGCACGGTTCTCGCCGTCCTGCATGACCATCAGCTGGTGCGGCAGCATTTTCCACAGACCCTGTTCCTTGCCCGCAGGCTGGTCGGACTAGGGGCTACAGCCGATGTCTTGAAAGCGGAAAACATGCAGCAGGCGCGTCATTTCCACGAGGCATGGGCGGAAAATGCGCCGTGGTGCGGGCCGGGCGATGCGCCGATGACCGAACCGCTCGATGCAGGCCCGCGGACGGCGTCAGTCCATTCCCACCCTCACTCCCCCTCCCACGCAAATTCGAATGCCCATGGCTGATTTCTTCATCGAACCTTTCGTTCAATATGTCTTCATGCAGCGGGCGCTTGCCGGTGCGTTGATCCTTGCCATCAGCTGCGGGCCGGTCGGGGTGTTCCTGATGTTGCGGCGCATGAGCCTCACCGGCGACGCCATGTCGCACGCCATCCTGCCGGGCGCGGCGGTCGGATTTCTGTTTTACGGGCTGGAAATCCTGCCGATGACGATTGGCGGGCTGGTCGTTGGCCTCGTGGTGGCGCTGGGTGCCGGGGCGGTATCGCGTTTCACCGTCCAGAAGGAAGACGCCTCGCTTGCCGCCCTTTATCTGATTTCACTGGCGCTCGGCGTGCTGCTCGTTTCGTGGCGCGGCTCCAGCGTCGATCTCATGCATGTGCTGTTCGGCACGGTGCTGGCGCTGAACAACGAGGCGCTCGGTCTGATCGGCGGTATCTGCATCGTGACGCTGGTGGTGATGATCACCTTCTGGCGGGCGCTTCTGGCGGAATGCCTCGATCCCCTGTTCCTGCGCTCGGTCAGCAACTGGGGCAGCCCGGTGCATTTTCTGTTCCTCGCCATCGTCGTGCTTAATCTGGTTGGTGGCTTTCAGGCGCTTGGCACGCTGCTTTCGGTGGGCCTGATGATGTTGCCCGCCGCCGCCAGCCGGTTCTGGTCCAACCGCGTGGCACCCATGTGCTTCATCTCGATCGGCATCGGCATGGTCTCCTGCTTTGCCGGCCTCATCCTGTCCTATCACGCGTCGCTGCCATCCGGCCCGGCGATCGTCCTTTCGGCGGGCGTCATCTACGCGCTCTCTATTCTCGTCGGCACGCGCGGCGTGCTCGGCGATCTTCTCGGTTCCGGCCGCCACAGAACGGCCTGAAAACAGCGTTCGAAAAAGGAGAACCTTCATGTTCAGAACCTTCCGATTTGCCACCTGCGCAAGCCTTCTTACCATCTCGCCGGTGCTGATGGCGCAGGCTTCGGCTGCCGAACTCAAGGTCGTGGCCAGCTTCTCGATCATCGCCGATTTCGCCAAAAATGTCGGCGGCGACCGCGTCGAGATCACCACGCTCGTTGGACCGGATGGCGATGCGCATGTCTATGAACCGCGTCCGGCCGATGCCGTCGCCGTCAGCAAGGCGGATGTCGTTCTGGTCAATGGCCTGGAATTTGAAGGCTTTCTGAAGCGGCTGATCGACACCAGCGGCACCAAGGCCCCCGTCGTGGAGCTGACCAAAGGCGTGCAGCCATTGAAGCTTTCCGACGAGCCGGCCGGTCACGCCCACCCGGAAGCTGAGGAAGAAGGCCATGACCATAAGGCCGAAGAAGCCGGCCATAAACATGAGAAGGCCGAGGCCCATGATCACGGCCACGAGGGACATCATCACGGTGAATACGATCCACATGCCTGGCAGTCGATCAACAACGCCGAAATCTACGTGAAGAACATTGCTGGCGCATTTTGCGAAGTCGATAAGGCAGGTTGCACCACATACACCGCCAACTCGCAAGCCTATATCGCCAAGCTTGCCGCCCTGAACGAGAAGGTGAAGACCGAAATCGCCGCGATCCCGCCGGAAAGACGCGTCATCATTACCTCGCATGACGCCTTCGGTTATTTCGAGCACGCCTACGGCCTCAACTTCCTCGCGCCCGAGGGCATTTCGACGGAATCCGAAGCCTCGGCCGCCGATGTCGCCAAGCTGGTGGATCAGGTCAAACACGACAAGGCCTCGGCGATCTTTGTCGAAAACATCACCGACAAGCGGCTGATCGACCAGATCGCCAGCGAGACCGGCCTGAAGGTGGGTGGCACGCTCTATTCCGATGCGCTTTCCACCGCCGATGGCCCGGCCGCGACCTATATCGACATGATCAACCACAACATGAAGACGATTACGGCGGCCGTTCTCAGCCAGTAAAACGCACAGTTTCGGCGTGAATTAGGGGAGGGTGGCGTGCGCTGCCCTCTCTGCTTTTGTGGTGACCCCTGCCGCTTGCCGAGGAACGCGCTGCGGCATCGGAACGAAAGAATCCCTTCGCAATTGCCTGTTCCTTTAGCGATTTCCATTTCGGTGCTACACACCTCTTCATGTCCGATGCGCTCCACATCTTCACCGACGGCTCCTTCGACGATGCCACCCGATCCGGAGGATGGGCGTTCGTTGTTCATGAAGGGGGTGACCAGGTCCATTCCGCCACGGGCAAGGCGGCTGGCGCATCGAACAATAGTTTCGAGGTTCTCGCCGTCCTGAACGCCATGTCCTGGGTCGCCGCCGAAGCGCCCACGCGAGATGTCACGCTCTGGACGGATGCCGTTCATGTGATTGAGGGCTGCCGCCGCTACAGGGCGATCTGGCGCAACAACGGCTGGAAGCGGATCACGCCCAACCAGCGCGCCCGCCGAAGACCGATCCCCGACAGTGAAATCTGGCAGCAGCTCGACAAGCTGCTGGAGCGGCATCCCCATGTGGCCGTGGAATGGTGCAAAGGGCATTCCGGCTTGGTCGGCAATGAGCATGCCGATGCATTGGCGCGTGGTGTCGTCCAGACGACGGCGACTTAATCGGCGGCCATCAGTCGCCGTCATTCGGCACCTCAAGTTTCATTCCAGCCGCTCCCGGTCCCGACCCTTCCCCATCGAGCGGGTGCGCCGATATTTTACCGCACCGTCAACCCACTTAGCCACATGCGGTTACCTGAGCCGTATTCTTCGTTGCCTGTTGACAATCGATTTGCCCTTTGAAATGGTAAGATGTCAGACCAATTTAGAGGGTAAGTCTTGGACAGGTCCAGCCGGGAACTCATGCAGCCCATTCCGCCGAGCGACCGTGTGCGCCAGGTGGAGGCCGCGCTTTCCGACTATGTCGAGCGGGCAGGGCTGAAGGCAGGCGAACGGCTGCCGGCCGAGCGGGAGCTGATGGCGGCGCTGGGTGTCGGCCGCTCCACCATTCGCGAGGTCATCCGCAAATTTCAGGCGCTGGGCGTCATCGACAGCCGCAAGGGCAGCGGAAATTATCTGCTGAAGCCGATTTCCGCCGCCACCGTGCATATGCCGATTTCCATCGACGCCGAAAGCCTGCGCGATGCGCTGCTGATGACACTGGAAGTGCGGCGTGGCATTGAGGTCGAGGCATCGATGGCCGCCGCGCGCCGGCGCACGGCGGACGATATCGCCACCATGGAAGCGCGGCTCGATGAGATGGAGCGGGTGCATCTGGCCGAAGGCACCTCCGGCAAGGCCGACCTTGCCTTCCATCTGTCGATCTACGACGCCACACATAATTCGTTGTTCAAACAGCTGCTGGAGCAGATGCGTGAAGGTTTCGAACGCTTCTGGCTAAAGCCCTTCGATCGGCCGGATTTCGCCAGCCGCTCATTCCCCTTTCACCGCACGCTGTTTAACGCCATCGCCGCCGGCGATGCCGAAACCGCCCGTGAAGAAACACTGAAAATCCTCGCTGTCGTCGAGGAGGATATCAAGGACATGTCGAAATGAACCAAGGCAACGATCTCTTTGATCCCGCCTCCCTGATTGTCGCGCATGACGAGACCCACGCTTTCGAAGCCGTGGTGCCGCCTCTCGTGCAGACCTCGCTTTTCACCTTTTCCAGCTACGATGAAATGGTCTCCACCTATCGCGGTGAAAAGGTGCGACCGGTCTATACGCGCGGGCTTAACCCGACGGTGCGCATGTTCGAAGAAATGCTGGCCAGACTCGAAGGCGCTGAAGACGCGCTCGGTTTTGCCAGCGGCATGTCTGCTATCTCTTCCACCGTGCTGTCCTTCGTGTCGCCGGGCGACCGCATTGTCGCGGTGCGCCATGTCTATCCCGATGCCTTCCGCCTGTTCGGCACCTTCATGCAGCGCATGAATGTTGAGGTCGTCTATGTCGATGGTCGTGATGAGGCGGCGGTTGAAAAGGCGATGCCGGGCGCAAAGCTGTTCTACATGGAAAGCCCGACGAGCTGGGTGATGGAAGCCCATGATGTCGGTGCGCTGGCCGCCATCGGCAAACGGCATGGCGCGGTCACCGTCATCGACAATTCCTGGGCAAGCCCGGTCTTCCAGCAGCCGATCTCGCTTGGCGTCGATCTCGTCGTGCATTCGGCCTCGAAATATCTCGGCGGCCATAGCGATGTGGTCTCCGGCGTGGTGGCCGGTTCGAAGGCGATGATCGACCGCATCCGGGAGGAAACCTATCCCTATCTCGGTGGCAAGATGTCGCCTTTCGATGCGTGGCTGCTCATTCGCGGACTTCGCACCCTGCCGCTGCGCATGAAGGCGCATCAGGCTTCGGCGCTCGACATCGCAACCCGCCTGCAGGCGCTGGATGTGGTGGAGAAGGTCTGCCATCCGGGGCTGGCGAACCGCCTGCCGCCCGGCCTTCACGGCACGTCGGGCCTGTTTTCATTCATCTTCAAGGAAGGCGTGGATGTGCGGGCTTTTGCCGACCGCCTCCAGCTTTTCAAACTGGGCGTTTCCTGGGGCGGGCATGAAAGCCTGATCGTTCCGGGCGAAGTGGTGCTCGAACAGAAGGCGCAGCCAAACTCCGCCCACACGTTCGGCATCAGCGCGCGTTCGGTGCGCCTGCATGTCGGACTGGAGGGCACGGAAGCGCTCTGGAACGATCTCGAACCCGCGATCAAGGCGGCCTCAGCCGTCTGACGTGTTTTTAAACTGACGACAAAAAAGGGGAGAACGACATGAAAAAACTGGTAACAGCAGCAATCTTTACCGCCCTGATGACCGGAACGGCGCTGGCGGACACGACCTTGAAACTGGTCGAGGTCATCACCAGCCCGGAGCGCACCGAGACGCTGAAGGGCATCGTCTCGAAATTCGAGGCCGCCAATCCCGGCACCAAGGTGGAAATCATCTCGCTGCCGTGGAGCGAAGCCTTCCAGAAATTCGCCACCATGGTCTCGGCCGGCGATGTGCCTGATGTGATGGAAATGCCCGACACCTGGCTGTCGCTTTATGCCAATAACGGTATGCTGGAGAGCCTCGAACCCTATCTTGCCAAGTGGGAATACACCAAGGGTCTGAGCGAGCGCACGCTGGAACTTGGCCGCGATGTCAAAGAGACGGCCTATATGCTGCCTTACGGCTTCTACCTGCGCGCCATGTTCTACAACAAGAAACTGCTGGCCGAAGCCGGCGTGAAGGAACCGCCGAAGACGCTCGAGGAGTTTGCCGACGCCTCCAAGAAGGTCGCGGCACTGCCCGGCAAATACGGCTATTGCCTGCGCGGCGGCCCGGGTGGCCTGAACGGCTGGGTGATGTTCGGCGCATCCATGGCCGGTTCGAACGAGTTCTTCACCAAGGACGGCACCTCCACCTTCGACAGCCCCGGCTGGGTGAAGGGCCTGACCTATGTGATCGATCTCTACAAAAACGGGTTGGCGCCGAAGGACAGCGTCAACTGGGGCTTTAACGAGATCGTCGCCGGCTTTTATTCCGGCACCTGCGCCTTCCTCGATCAAGATCCGGATGCTCTTATTGCCATTGCCCAGCGCATGAAGCCCGAAGATTTCGGAGTCATGTCCATGCCGAAGGGACCCGACGGCAAGACCTTCCCGACCATCGGTTTTGCCGGCTGGTCGATCATGTCGGCCTCTGCCAACAAGGACCTCTCCTGGAAACTGGTCGAGACGCTCGAGGGGCCGGAAGGCAATATCGAGTGGAACAAGAAGACAGGCGCACTGCCGGTGCACAAGTCGGCGGAAAAGGACCCCTTCTATGCCAGCGAGCAGTTCAAGGGCTGGTTTGACGAGTTGGCCGACAAGAACGCCGTGCCGACGAAAATGCCGACCTATCTTGAGGAATTCGCCTTCTTCAAGGACTCGCTTGTCATCAAGACATCGCAGGAAGCGCTGCTCGGCGATATCACGCCGGAAGACCTCGCCAAGCAATGGGCTGATTACATGACGAAGGCGCAGCAGAAGTTCCTCGCCTCGAAATAAACGACTTGGGGCCGGCTGCGCGGGGGTAACCCGCGTGGCCGTTCTTCCGGGCTGCCAGAAAAGGCAGGCCGATTTGAAAACGTGCGGACCGGCTGGCCAGAGGCCATGAAAAACCTGGCTGCCCCGCCGTCCGATCAGGAGCGATCAATCATGTCCTATGCCCATGGCGCCGGACCCGTGGCCGCGCGCAACCGCGCCCGCAAGCCGGCAATGCGACGGTTTGCCGATTGGGCCGAACCCTGGCTCTACAGTGCGCCGGTGCTGGTGCTCATCGTTGCCGTCATGCTGGTGCCGCTGGTGCTCGGCCTGTCCTATGCGTTTCGCGACGTGCAGCTGCTCAACCCTTTTCCCGGCGGTTTCGTCGGCCTGAAACATCTGGAGGCACTGTCGCAGGACGCTGCCTTTTATCGGGCGCTGAAAAATACGCTGTGGTGGACGGGCGCTTCAGTTTTTCTGCAATTCTTCTTTGGCCTCATTCTGGCGCTGCTGCTCGATAAACCCTTTGCGGGCAGGGGGCTGGCGCAGGCGCTGGTATTCCTGCCATGGGCCGTGCCGACATTCCTTGCTGGCCTCAACTGGGCCTGGTTGTTCAACCCCGTCATCGGGCCGCTGCCGCACTGGATGGTTTCGCTCGGGCTGTTATCCGCACCCAACAATATTCTCGCCGATCCGCAGCTTGCCATGTGGGGGCCGATCATCGCCAATGTCTGGTGGGGCATTCCCTTCTTCGCCATTACCCTGCTGGCCGCACTTCAGGCCATCCCGCGCGATCTTTATGAAGCAGCGGAAATTGACGGGGCAAACCCGTTCCAGCGCTTCACCTCCATCACCCTGCCGTTTCTGGCGCCCACCATCGCCATCACGGTGCTGTTGCGCACCGTCTGGATCGCCAATTTCGCCGATCTCATCATCGTCATGACCAATGGCGGACCGGCGGACCGCACGCAGATCGTCGCCAGCTACATCTTCACGCAGGCCTTCCGGCGTCTCGATTTCGGTTATGCCTCGGCGATTGCACTGGTGCTGCTGGTCCTGCTTCTGGCCTATTCCATGCTGATTGTACTTTTGCGCCAGCGCCTGATCGAGAAGGACTGACCTATGGCATCAAAGATAGTCTTCACTTTTGCCCATCGTCTGGCGATCCTTGCCTATATCGTCTTTGCGCTGTTTCCGCTGTTCTGGCTGCTCAAGGTTTCGGTTACGCCTAACGACCTGCTTTACAGCGAAGGCGTCAGAATGTGGCCATCGCATGCGACGCTGGATCATTACCGTTACGTCATAGAAAACAGTGCCTTCCCGACGTTTTTTAAGAATAGCGTCATTGTTGCCGGCTCCACTGCACTTGCCGTAACGGTACTTTCCTCGCTGTCGGGTTATGCGCTGTCGCGTTTCCGCTTCAAGGGCAAATACTGGATCGTCGCGCTGATGCTGATCACCCAGATGTTCCCGCTGGTCATGCTGGTTGCGCCGATCTTCAAGATGCTGTCGCCGCTCGGCCTCACCAACAGCCTGACTGGCCTCGTCATCGTCTACACTGCGTTCAACGTGCCCTTTGCCACTTTCCTCATGCAGTCCTTCTTCGACGGCATTCCGAAGGATCTGGAGGAGGCGGCGATGATCGACGGGGCAAGCCGTTTCACGGCCTTCCGCCAGATCATCCTGCCGCTGACGCTGCCGGGCATTGCCGCGACGCTCGGTTTCGTTTTCACCGCCGCGTGGAGCGAGCTTCTGTTTGCGCTGATGCTGATTTCCGGCAACCAGAGCGCCACCTTCCCGGTTGGCCTTCTGACCTTCGTTTCCAAATTTTCCGTCGATTTCGGGCAGATGATGGCGGCGGGCGTTCTGGCGCTCATTCCGGCCTGCCTCTTCTTCCTGCTCATTCAACGTTATCTCGTGCAGGGCCTGACGGCCGGCGCGGTGAAAGGATAATTCCATGGCTTCCATCGAGCTGAAGAATGTCGGCAAGACCTATGGCGACCTCGCCGTGCTGCACGGCGTCGATCTTGATATCAGGGATGGCGAGTTCATCGTCCTCGTCGGCCCCTCCGGCTGCGGAAAATCGACGCTGCTGCGCATGATCGCCGGGCTTGAAGAGATAACATCCGGCGACCTGTCCATCGATGGCGAGCGGGTCAATGATCGCAGGCCGAAGGATCGCGACATCGCCATGGTGTTCCAGTCCTATGCGCTTTATCCTCATATGAGCGTTGCCGACAATATGAGCTACAGCCTGCGCCTGCGCCGCAGCACCAAGGAAACCATTGCGGCGGCGGTGGCCGGTGCTTCCGCCAAGCTCGGCCTCGACCCCTACCTCGCCCGCCGCCCGAAGGCGCTCTCCGGCGGCCAGCGCCAGCGCGTCGCCATGGGCCGCGCCATCGTGCGCCAACCCAAGGCGTTCCTGTTCGACGAACCACTTTCCAACCTCGATGCGCGGCTGCGCGAACAGATGCGTGCCGAAATCAAGCGCATGCATGCCGATCTCGGAGCCACCTCGGTCTACGTCACCCATGATCAGATCGAGGCAATGACGCTCGCATCCCGTATCGTCGCCATGAATGCCGGCCATGTGCAGCAGATCGGCGCGCCGCTCGATCTTTATGATCGCCCCGCCAATCTGTTCGTCGCCGGTTTCATCGGGTCTCCGGGCATGAATTTCCTCGAAGGGCGGCTCGGGCAGGAGAATGGCCGCAGTTTCGTCGTGCTGGGTGACGGCACGCGCCTTGCGCTTGGCCGGGAAGTAGACCTCGCCGATGGCGAGCCGGTCACGCTGGGCATCCGCCCGGAACATGTCACCGTTGCGCCGGCTGATGGCGGCGTCGAAGCGACGGTCGATCTGGTCGAGCCGACCGGCCTAGGCATTATCCTGCATCTGACCGTGCATGGATTGCCCTTCAAGCTGTTTTCGTCCGATCGGGCGCTGTTGCAACCGGGCAAGTCGCTGCGGGTCGGTTTCCCGCAGGAACGGCTGCATGTCTTTGACCGAAACGGTGTCAGGATCAACGAGGCCTGAACTTAAGGCCTCATATAGCGATGCCCTTGTCATCGAATCTGTGGATTTTGGTATCATCGGGTGTGATGAAGACGGTATCGCCGTGTTTGCATTCGAATTCACCGTCGGTCCTGGCGGTGATGGGGCCGATGCCTGACACCTCGAGATGCAGGAAGGTATCGGAGCCGAGATGTTCGGCAACCGTCACCTTGCCCTGCCACAGGCCGGTTTCTTTCGACAGCGTCAGATGTTCGGGCCGCACGCCGGCGGTGGTGGCGTTCTTGCTGCGGGCATAATCGCCGGTCATCAGGTTCATGCGCGGCGAGCCGATGAAGCCGGCGACGAACAGGTTGGCGGGCGAGCGGTAAAGCTGCATCGGCGAGCCGACCTGCTCGATATTGCCCCGGTTGAGGACCACGATCTTGTCGGCCATGGTCATGGCTTCCACCTGGTCGTGGGTGACATAGATCATCGTCGTCTTCAGCGTGTTGTGCAGCTCGGAGATTTCCAGCCGCATGGTGCCGCGCAAAGCCGCATCGAGGTTGGAGAGCGGCTCGTCGAACAGGAAGGCCTTGGGTTCGCGCACGATGGCGCGGCCGATGGCGACGCGCTGGCGCTGGCCGCCCGACAGCTGCGAGGGCCGGCGCTCCAGATAATCGGTGAGGTTGAGAATGCGGGCGGCATCCCCGACCTTCTTGTCGATGACGGCCTTGTCGAGCTTGGCCATCTTCAGCGGGAAGGCGATGTTGTTGCGCACGCTCATATGCGGATAGAGCGCATAGGACTGGAACACCATGGCAAGGCCGCGCTCGGCCGGCGCCTTTTCGGTGGCGTCGTTGCCGTCGATGACGATTTTGCCCCCGGAGACGTCTTCCAGCCCGGCAATCAGCCGCAGAAGCGTCGACTTGCCGCAGCCGGACGGGCCGACGAAGACGACGAATTCGCCGTCGTTGATATCCAGATCGATCGACGGGATGACTTTCGCCTCACCGAAGAGCTTGGACACGTTCTGAAGGGAAATGCTGCCCATGTTTGTCGTTCCTTATTTCACGGCGCCAAAGGTCAGGCCACGCACGAGTTGTTTCTGCGAGAACCAGCCGATGACGAGAATGGGGGCGATCGCCATCATCGAGGCGGCCGAGAGCTTTGCCCAGAACAGCCCCTGCGGTGAGGAGAACGAGGCGATGAAGGCCGTCAGCGGTGCTGCATTGGTGGTCGTCAGCCGGATGGTCCAGAAGGATTCGTTCCAGGCAAGGATGACGTTCAGAAGCAGCGTCGAGGCAATGCCCGGCACCGCCATCGGGGTCAGCACATGCACGATCTCGTTCCAGAGCGAGGCACCATCCATGCGGGCGGCTTCCAGAATCTCGCCGGGGATTTCGCGGAAGTAGGTATAAAGCATCCACACCACGATCGGCAGGTTGATGAAGGTGAGCATGACGGTGAGCCCGATGCGGGTATCGAGCAGGCCGGCATTGCGGAAGATCAGGTAGATCGGCACCAGCACCGCCACCCCCGGCATCATCTTGGTGGAGAGCATCCACATCAAGATGTCCTTGGTGCGTTTTGTCGGCGAGAACGCCATCGCCCAGGCGGCGGGAATGGCGATGATCAGCGCGATGATGGTCGAGCCGAGCGACAGCACGACCGAGTTCATGAACGGCTTGAAGTAATCGCGCTGGGTCTGGACGGTGATGTAGTTTTCGAGCGTACCCGATGGAAGGAGGCTGAAGCCTGCGATCGCCTCCGGCTCGGTCTTGATCGAGGTGAGGAAGGCGTAAAGGATCGGGAAGAACAGCAAGAGCGCCACGGCCCATGCCGCGATGGAAAAGCCGATCTTTGCGCGTGTGGTTGTCTTGCGGGCCATGATCGGTTCTCCTTAACGGTCCAGATTCTTGCCGACGGCGCGCATCAGGAAGATGGCGACGATATTGGCGAGTACGACGGCGATGATGCCACCGGCCGAAGCGCCGCCGACGTCGTAGCCTAAAAGCGCAGTGCGATAGATGAGGAAGGCAAGGTTGGTGGAGGCATAACCCGGGCCGCCATTGGTGGTGACGAGGATTTCCGCGTAGACGCCGAGCAGGAAGATCGTCTGGATGAGGATGACGACGGTGATGGCGCGGGCAAGATGCGGCAGGGTCAGATAGATGAAGCGGTTGACGAAGTTGGCACCATCCATCTCGGCCGCTTCCTTCTGCTCGCCATCAAGCGACTGCAGCGCGGTGAGCAGGATCAGGGTGGCAAAGGGCAGCCATTGCCAGGCAACGATGATGATGATCGACAGCAGCGGAAACTGCGCAAACCAGTCGACCGGCTGCAGGCCGAAGAAACGGGAGAGATCGGCAAGCACGCCATAACCGGGATGCATGATCATGTTCTTCCACACCAATGCGGCGACCGGCGGCATGACGAAGAAGGGCGAGATGATCATGATGCGCACGATGCCCTGACCAAAGATGTCATTGTCGAGAAGCAGCGCAATGGCGATGCCGCCGACGACGGTGATCAGCAGCACGCCGCCGACGATCAGCAGCGTGTTCCAGATCGACTGGAAGAAGGCCGGGTCGGTGTAGAAATACTGGTAATTGAACAGACCCGCAAAGCTGACATTGGCCGGGTTGAGGAGATTGTAGTTCTGGAACGAGAACCACAACGTCATCGCCAAAGGCACGATCATCCACACCAGCAAAAGCAGAACCGAAGGCGCAAGCATCACCCGCGCTAACCCGCTCGTGTTTCGTGTTGCCATTGGTAGTCCTCCCTCACGGATATAGTTATAAGTTTGAGCGGGATTTCAGGTGAAAACCGCTCACACTTCCCCCATTTCGCTCCGGCGGCCCCTGCCGCAGGGGCATCCGGATTATGATTGCCGTCAGTGGCGGCCTTCGCCCGTCGCCGCGTGATAGGTCGCCAGCACCTGATCCACCGCCGCGACCAGAACCTCCTCCGGTTCCTTTCCCGCAACCGCCGCGAGCGGCAATTCGCCGAGATATTGGCGCAGCAGGGTTTCGGGAATTGTCTTCCCATCCAGTGCCTTATGCAAGGTGGAAACGGCCGCGAGCGCTTCCGGTCGCGTCCAGTAGTAACGGATGCGGTCGCTGTAGCTGTAATGGCGTTGCAATCGGAGCGTGATGTCGTCGCCATGGTAATGGCCCTGCCAGTCGCCCGGCGCGCTTAACATCAATTTTTCCATAGTCCGCGCCAGCGGTCGGTCGCCATAGGTGCCGACCATTTCGGAGGCGATCATGTCGAGTGCATAAAGCGCTTCCCGGTAAGCGAAGGTGAGGCCCGGTCCAACTTTGAGGATCGGATATCCGTCGCGTACCAGTGCCGCAAGGGCAGGCTCGGTCTGGTAATCGGTCGAATGGGCTTCGAAGACCAGTCGCGGTTCGCCATCCAGCACGGCGCTCAGGCTCTGCGCTGCCTGCGGATCATAAGCGACGACATTGTCGCTGCCGAATTCCACACCCGGCTGCACGACAAAGGCGATGACCCGTTCGAACGCATCGGAAAGACCGTGCTGCGCAAAGATTTCGCGATGAAGATCGATGGTGTTGCGCGCCGCCTGCGGTTCGGTCGGTGCGACGGTCTCAAGCACATGGTCGGCACCGCCGGGCACCGGCACTTCGGTGCCCAGAATATAAAGCGGTTTTGGCAGGCCAGCCTCAGTGGCTGCCTTTTCGGCAACGGCTGTGAGTTTCGCGGCGCGGTGGGCGATGGTGACGTCATCCAGGGCTGCCGGCTCACCGGCGCAGCCCATCGATGCATCAAGGTGGATCTTGCGAAAACCAGCTGTGACATAGGCGTCGACCATGGCGGCGGCTTTTGTCAGCGCGTCCTCGGCCTTCTCCCTGCGCCAGGGATTGGGGCCGAGATGATCGCCGCCAAAGATCAGCAGTTCGGCGGGCAGTCCTTCTTCCGCGGCGATGCTGTTGACGAAGGCAACGAAGTCACGCGGTGTCATGCCGGTATAACCACCGAGATGATTGACCTGATTGCAGGTGGCCTCGATCAGTACGGCCGTTTGACTGGCGGCGGCGCGGCGGATTGCGGCGCGCAGGACAACGGGGTGGGCCGAGCAGACCGAAGTGATGCCCGCAGGTTTGCCGGCGCGGCGCGCGGCGGCGAGATTTTCCAAAATGGCGGTCATAGGACTTCCTCCGACAATTGCGCGGCCATGAAGGCGTCGAGTTCGGCAAGGCTGGCAGCGCCCTCCATCGGGCCGCGCTTTGTGACGTTGTGCGCGCCGGAGGCGTTGGCATAGACAAGCGCTTTTCCTGGACGCATGCCGAGGCGGCGGCAGGTGAGGTAGGTTGCGCCGAAACAGTCGCCGGCACCGGTCGGGTCGATTTCCTCCACTTCAAGGCCGGGGGCGTCGATGCGCCCATGGGCGCGGCTGAAATGGCTTGCGCCGTTTGCACCGCGTTTCAGCACGATCTCGCCGATACCGGCGGCGAGCAGCTTTTCTATCGCTGCTTCCTCATCGTCCAGACCGGAGGCGGCCTGAAGTTCCTCGCCTGACGGCAGCAGGAGATCGGTGACGGCAAGCAGATCGTCTATCAGTCTGCGGCCTTCATCGCCCTGCGCCAGTTCCTTGCGGATATTCGGATCGAATGATACCGAACCGCCGCGCGCTTTGACGCTTTTAACGGCCTCGAGAATGATCGCGCCAATGCCGGCAATCGCGAAGGCCGATCCCATGATGTGCACATGGCCCGCCTTTTCGATGAGCGCCTGCGCCTCATCCGTCATCCGTGTTTCGCTGGCCGCCGAATGGGCGATGTTGAAAACGAAATCCCGCGCGCCGTTTTCCCGGTAACGCACGAAGGCGCTGCCGGTCGGGCGGTCCGCTATGGTGGTGATGGCCGAGACATCGACGCCGTCGCGGCGCAGCCGCTCGATGTTGAGGCGGCCGAAATCATCGTCGCCGACAGCCGCGATGATGCCGGCGGTTCCGCCGCAACGCGCCACCTGATCGATGAAGATGGCGGGCGCGCCGCTCGGAAAGGGGCCGATCAGCGTCTGCGGCTCCAGAAAACCGTCGCCCACCGTCGTCGCCATGATCTCCACGAGGATTTCGCCAGCCGTGACGGTGGGTCCATTCGTATGCGGCGCCAGTACGGATGCCTGCCTCATCGTCTCCTCCATAAGCATGTGCCGCCACCCTGCCGGGCGGATGCAATTCCGGTCTGTTATTTTCTCGGATATCAGTTTAAGTTTACGCGCGTCAATATATTAATTGATGGGAAATCTGCTGCGATGCAGCAATGTAAATACGCAACATAATAAATTCTATCGTCAATGTATTCGTATAAACAGTGATTTAATCTCAATATGGAAGGCTCGATAGTGCCGTCATATATTTTTGGATATTGACAACGGACGCGAATTTACGAGATAAAAATTTACGCATGTATTGTTGTGCGTGGACATCCGTAAAGGAGGAGCGGGTCTCATGAGCAAATTCATTGGAATTCTGTCGTCGTCTGTGGTGGGAGTAGGCCTTTTGGCCGGGATGGCGCAGGCTGAAGAAATCAACGTCGCCACCGTCAATAACGGCGACATGATCATCATGCAGAAGCTTTCCAGCGCCTGGGAGAAGGAAACAGGAAACAAGATCAACTGGATCGTGCTGGAAGAGAATGTTCTTCGCGAACGCGTCACCACCGATATCGCCACCAATGGCGGCCAGTTCGACATCATGACCATCGGCGGTTACGAAGCGCCGATATGGGGCAAGCAGGGTTGGCTGGCGCCGGTCGACGATCTCGGCGACGATTACGATTACGCCGATCTGCTCGATCCGATCAAGAAAGGCCTGACGGTGGACGGCAAGCTTTACGCCGTGCCGTTCTATACCGAAAGCTCGTTCACGCTTTATCGCAAGGACCTGTTCGACGCCGCCGGTCTCAAGATGCCTGATAATCCGACCTACGACCAGATCAAGGATTTTGCCGCCAAGCTGACGGACAAGTCGAAACAGCAATATGGCATCTGCCTGCGCGGCAAGCCGGGCTGGGGCGAGAACATGGCGTTCCTTGGCACCATGATCAACACCTATGGCGGCCGCTGGTTCGACATGGACTGGAAACCGCAGCTGACGAGCGCGCCATGGAAAAAGGCGATTGCGGATTATGTGGCGCTGATGACCTCTTACGGCCCGCCCGGTGCGGCCGCCAACGGCTTCAACGAGAACCAGACGCTGTTTTCCTCCGGCCGCTGCGCCATGTGGATCGACGCCACCTCGGCGGCGGGCCGCGTTTATGATCCCAAACAGAGCCAGGTCGCCGACAAGACCGGTTTCACGCGCGCGCCGGTCGAGGTAACGCCGAACGGCTCGAGCTGGTCGTGGTCCTGGAACCTCGCCATTCCAAACAGCACGAAGAAGCTTGAAACCGCCAAGTCCTTCGTTAAATGGGCGACATCCAAGGCCTATGTGAAGACGGTTGGCGAAAGCGAGGGCTGGGTGGCTGTGCCGCCAGGCACGCGCAAATCCACCTATGAGCTGCCGGAATACAAGAAGGCGGCGCCCTTTGCGGATACAGTGCTGAAGGCGATCATGTCTGCTGATCCGTCCAAGCCGACCAAGGATCCGGTGCCCTATACCGGTGTGCAATTCGTCGCCATACCGGAGTTCCAGTCCATCGGCACGGTTGTCGGCCAGCAAATCGCGGCAGCCCTTTCCGGCCAGCAGACCGTCGATGCGGCGCTTGAAGGCGCGCAGAAGCAGGTCGAACGTGACATGACCCGCGCGGGCTACATCAAGTAGCCGCGTCCTCCCGGCGTGCCGCCCGTTCGCCTTCTGGTGGCGGGCGGCATAGCTGGGTTCACGCACCCGCCGCCCTCATTCCTGTGCTTGTCACAGGAATCCAGTCAGTCCAAATCTTTGGGCTGGAAGGACTCTCTCGCCGCGCAGACGCGCGTCGGCTGGATTCCTGTGACAAGCACAGGAATGAGGGGAGTGAGGAAAAGCATCGAACAACAAACGAGCATGGCCAATTGACTCACCATGCATGACGGAGATCGACATGAGATTGAACAACAAGGTCGCGCTGATCACCGGCGCCGCCCGCGGCATCGGCCTTGGTTTCGCCCAGGCTTTCGCTGCTGAGGGCGCAAAGGTCATCATCGCCGACATCGATATCGCCCGCGCAACTACCTCGGCTGCGGCCATCGGTCCCGCAGCCAAGGCCGTGAAGCTGGATGTGACCGACCTTGCCCAGATCGACGCGGTGGTAAAGGCGGTGGATGAGGAATTCGGCGGCATCGACATTCTCGTCAACAATGCGGCGATCTTCGATATGGCGCCGATCAACGGCATTACCGAAGAGAGCTATGAGCGGGTGTTCGACATCAATCTCAAGGGGCCGATGTTCATGATGAAGGCCGTCTCCAATGTCATGATCGCCCGCGCACGCGGCGGCAAGATCATCAATATGGCTAGCCAGGCCGGCCGGCGCGGCGAGGCGCTGGTGACGCTTTATTGCGCCTCCAAGGCGGCGATCATTTCCGCCACGCAATCGGCGGCGCTGGCGCTCGTCAAGCATGGCATCAATGTCAACGCCATAGCGCCGGGTGTGGTGGATGGCGAGCATTGGGAAGTGGTCGATGCGCATTTCGCCAAGTGGGAAGGTTTGAAGCCGGGTGAGAAAAAGGCCGCGGTGGCCAAATCCGTGCCGATCGGCCGTTTTGCGACGCCAGACGACATCAAGGGACTGGCGGTGTTCCTCGCCTCCGCCGACAGCGACTATATTCTCGCCCAGACATATAATGTCGACGGCGGCAACTGGATGAGCTGAAAAGCCGGAGATGACCATGCATGCCATTCAATTCGTCGAGAAGGGACGCGCCGTGCTGGCGGAACTCCCCGTCGCCGATCTGCCGCCGGGCCATGCGCTCGTGCGGGTCAAGGCTTCGGGGCTTTGCCATACCGATATCGACGTGCTGCATGCGCGTTATGGCGACGGTGCGTTCCCCGTCATTCCGGGGCATGAATATGCTGGCGAAGTCGCAGCCGTGGCTTCCGATGTGACAGTCTTCAAGGCTGGCGACCGGGTTGTCGTCGATCCCAATCTGCCCTGTGGCACCTGCGCCAGCTGCAGGAAAGGGCTGACCAACCTTTGCAGCACATTGAAAGCTTACGGCGTTTCCCACAATGGCGGCTTTGCGGAGTTCAGTGTGGTGCGTGCCGATCACCTGCACGGTATCGGTTCGATGCCCTATCACGTCGCGGCGCTGGCTGAGCCGCTTGCCTGTGTTGTCAATGGCATGCAGAGTGCGGGTATTGGCGAGAGTGGCGTGGTGCCGGAGAATGCGCTTGTTTTCGGTGCTGGGCCCATCGGCCTGCTGCTTGCCCTGTCGCTGAAATCACGCGGCATTGCGACGGTGACGATGGCCGATATCAATGAAAGCAGGCTGGCCTTTGCCCAGGACCTCGGGCTTCAGACGGCGGTATCCGGCTCGGAAGCGCTCTCGCGGCAGCGGAAGGAGTTCGATTTCGTGGCCGATGCGACGGGTATTGCCCCGGTCGCCGAGGCGATGATCCCGCTGGTTGCGGATGGCGGCACGGCGCTATTCTTCGGCGTCTGCGCGCCGGATGCCCGTATTTCGGTGGCACCGTTTGAAATCTTCCGGCGCCAGCTGAAACTTGTCGGCTCGCATTCGCTGAACCGCAACATACCGCAGGCGCTTGCCATTCTGGAGACGGATGGCGAGGTCATGGCGCGGCTCGTTTCGCACCGCTTGCCGCTTTCGGAGATGCTGCCGTTCTTTACGAAAAAACCGTCTGATCCGGCGACGATGAAAGTGCAATTTGCAGCCGAATGATCGTTTGGCCGTTGATAACCATTCGACCGGCTTTTCGTGCGAAGGCCGGTCGATATAGAGTACCACATGTAATATTTCATGGGGGCAAGCGCTTTGGCCAAATCTATCAGGACGATGGAAGAATTTTCGGAATTCGTCGGCCTTTCCCGCCCGACCGTTTCGAAATACTTCAATGATCCGGCCTCGGTCCGCAAAAAGACGCGGGATGCTATCGAGGATGCGCTGAAGAAATCGGGCTTCCGGCCGAATATCTTCGCCGTAAACCTCAACCGCCGCCGTTCCAATATCATCGGCATCATCATTCCGAACTCCACCGACCCGTTCTACATGGCGCTGACGAGCCGTATCGAGCTCATCGCCAACGAGGCCGGTTTCCTGGCCTTCGTGCTGTCGTCCGATGGCAAGGCGGAAATCGAGGATCGGGCTATCCGCACCTTCAAGTCGATGAATGTCGCGGGCGCCATCATCGCTCCGCTCGGCGTCAAATCCCACCGCGCAACGCTGGAGCAGCTGGCGGCCAGCATTCCGATCGTTTACGTCGATTCGCCGCTGGATGAGACCTCGGCCTTTGTCGGCACCGACAATCGCCAGAGCGTCGGGCTGATGGTGGATTATCTCTGCCGTTCGGGCGAGCCACCCTGTTTTTTCGATATGCCGCAGGTCAATACCAACGCTGCCACACGCCGCACGGCCTATGAGGAGGCGATGCAGCGTCTTGGTTTCGAGCCGCATGTCATCGGTGTTCCCGGCACCGTCACCTGGGATTTTGAGCGTTTCGCCTTCGATGAAGCGAGCCGGCTGCTGGATGGGACAGGGCACTTGCCGTCACGCACCATTTTATGCGCCAATGACCGTATCGCCTTCGGTGTCATCGCCGCCGCTTTCCAGAAGGGCATCAAGGTTGGCCACGGCGCGGATTATGACCTCAGGGTCGCCGGCCATGACGATCATCCGCTGTCGCGTTATGCCTGCCCGCCTATTACCACGGTGGCGCAGAATTATAACGAGATCGGCAGGCTGTCGATCGAGCTTCTGCTGCAGAAGCTGAACGAGGAGGCGAATGACACGACACGGATGCGGGAACGCATTCTCCTCAGCGCCGATCTGATGCTGCGCAAATCGGCCTGATAGTTTGTTAGATAAACTAAACGAAAAATCTGATTTTCTAAATAGAACTAATATCTGAACGCTCCTACTCTCTTCTCAAGGTTGCTTTGGGAGGCGACCGCGAGAGCCGGCGCAGAGGTGCGCCGGGATCCGGGAGGAACGCAGAAACGTCATGTGGCCAGCGCCGCGAAGGGTGAACCTTCGCAGCCTCGGTATCGCATGGCCTTCGCCGGGCGGACTGGACACTCTCGCCAGCAATTTCCCCAGCGAAGGATGTCAAAACATGAATCTCTATTCCCTTCTGTCAGCGCGTGCAGCCGGCGGCAAACCTGTCCGGGTCGGTCTCATCGGCGCTGGCAAGTTCGGCTCCATGGTGCTGGCGCAGGCGCAGCGCATCGCCGGTTTCCACATGGTCGCCGTCGCAGACCTCAATGTTGGCAAGGCGCGGGAATCGTTTGATCGTGTCGGCTGGCCGAAGGAACGTTACGATGCGACGAGCTGCGCCGACGCGCTGAAGAGTGGCAAGACCTATGTGACTGACGATGTGAACGAGCTGTTCGCCTGCGGCGAGATTGAATGCATTATCGAAGCGACCGGCCATCCGCTGGCCGGCGCGCGCCATGCGCTCGGTGCCATCGACCACAACAAGCACGTCGTCATGGTCAATGTCGAAGCCGACGTCATGGTCGGGCCGATCCTCGCTGAAAAGGCCCGGGCCAAGGGTCTGATCTATTCCATGGCTTATGGCGACCAGCCGGCCTTGATCTGCGAGCTGGTCGACTGGGCACGCGCCACCGGCTTCGAGGTGGTTTCTGCCGGCAAGGGCATGAATTTCGAGCCGCGTTACCGTTATTCGACGCCCGATACGGTCTGGAGCTATTTCGGCTGGACCGATGAGGAAGTGGCCAAGGGCGACTTCAATCCGAAAATGTACAATTCCTTCACCGACGGCACCAAGGCGGCCATCGAAATGGCGGCGGTCGCCAATGGCACAGGACTGGATTGCCCGGATGACGGTCTGGCCTTTCCGCCCGCCGGCCTGCACGATCTCGCCCGCGTCTTCCGCCCCGCAGCCGATGGCGGTCGCATGTCGCGCTCGGGTCTGGTCGATATCGCCGCGAGCCAGGAGCCGGACGGACGCGAGGTGTTCAACAACATCCGTTACGGTGTCTTTGTCACCTTCAAGGCGCATAACGACTATGCCCGCGCCTGCTTCAAGCAATATGGTCTCCTGACCGATCCGTCGGGCTGGTACGCCTCGATGTGGCGTCCATTCCACATCATTGGGCTGGAAACCTCGATCAGCGTGCTCTCCGCAGTCCTTCGCAACGAGCCGACGGGTTGCTCGAAGGAGTTTCGCGGCGATGCCGTCGCGACGGCCAAGAAGGACATGCAGCCCGGCGAAATGCTGGATGGTGAGGGCGGTTATGCGGTCTGGGCAAACGCCATTCCGGCGACGCGCAGCCTGGACATTAAGGCGTTGCCGATCGGCCTTGCCCATAATGTCAAGCTGAAGCGCCCCATCAAGAAAGACCAGATCGTCAGCTTCGACGATGTGGAGCTGGTGAGCGATCTGGATGTGGTCAAGCTTCGCCAGGACATGGAACACCAGTTCCGTCCGCAAAAAGACGCTGCGGCGTGATGGGCGGAGAAGCTGACATGTCCAATGGCGCTTTTGTGGTGATCGCGGAATTTCGGGTGAAGCCCGATGCGATGGATGCGTTTCTCGATGCAGCGCGCGATGACGCCAAGCATTCGGTTGAGGACGAACCCGGTTGCCGGCAATTCGATGTGGTGCGGCCGGAAGGCGGAAACAACGTGGTGTTCTACGAAGTCTATGATAACAGGCAGGCTTTCGACGACCATCTGAAAACACCGCATCTCGACCGTTTTCGCGAGGCGTTTCCTGCCCTCATCGAAGAAGAACTGCCGGTGCGTTTTCTGAACCGGCAGTGGCTTTGAAGATGGAGAACATGCAGGACATCCGTGACATCGCCGTCATCGGCACGGGTATCATGGGTGCGCCCATGGCGGCCCGTCTGGCTGAGGCCGGTTTTGCCGTCCGTGCCTGGAACCGCAGAGCTGAAAAAGCCGCTATCCTGGCGGAAAAAGGCGTGCGCCAGGCGGCGACCACCATCGATGCGGCGGTGGAAGCGGATGTCGTCATCTGCATGCTGAGTTCGGGGCCTGTTTGCGACGAGGTTCTGCTCGGCCCGTCGGGTGTCGTTTCAGCGATGAAACCCGGCTCGGTCCTTCTGGTAATGAGCTCGATTCCCGTCGATAGCGCGCGGGAACAGGCGCAGGCGGCCAGGGCTCACGGTGTGAGATATGTCGATGCGCCGGTCTCCGGCGGCGAGAAAGGCGCGATTGAGGGAACGCTCGCCATCATGGCCGGCGGCGAACAGCGGGATGTGGATGCGCTGCGGCCACTTCTGAATTGCCTCGGTCGTGTCACTCATGTCGGTCCGGTGGGTTGCGGTTCATTGGCCAAGCTCGCCAACCAGCTGATCGTCGCCTCGACAATCTGCGCCGTTGCCGAAGCTTTGACGCTGGTTGAAGCGGGGGGAGCCGACCCGGCACAGGTGCGGCAGGCTTTACTCGGCGGTTTTGCCGAGTCCACCGTCTTCCGCCAGCACGGAAAACGCATGGTGGAGGGCGATTTTCGCCCCGGCGGGCCGGCGAAATATCAGGTGAAGGATACGTCCACGGCGCTGGCTTTCGCCAAAAGCCGTGGCCTCAGTTTACCGGTCGGCGAGGAGGTTGACCGGCTGTTCCGTTCCATGGTCGAGCATGGCGCGGGCGAGCTTGATCACAGCGGTGTGATCCTTGAAATTAAACGCATGAATGCGTTCGGAGGAACGCTCGAAACTGTCCAGAGCATTTCCAGTAAAAGTGCGTAGCGGTTTTACGTCCGGATAATGCGCTAAAACAAAGAGATAGAGCACGTCCAAAGATTCCGTTTTAACCGGACGTGCTTCACAGACAACAAAGGGAGGAACACATGAAAATTTCAAAACTTTACGGGCTGGCTCTGGCCGCCACCATGCTGGTCGCATCGATCGCGCAGGCCGAAACGCTGACACTTTCGACGCCGGATGCCGACAATTCCGAAATCACGCTCTCCGCCAACAAGTTTGCAGAGCTGGTTTCGAAAAAGACCGACGGCAAACTCAAGATCAAGGTATTTCCGAACGGCACGCTTTATGGCGGCGACCCTTCAGCGGGCGTCAAGCAGCTGGCCGGCGGTTCGCTCGACATGCTCTTGAACTCCACCTCGCTTTACGCGACGTTCAATCCGAAGTTCACCGCCATCGCCATTCCCTACCAGTTCCGCGATATCGACCAGCTGCGCGTCTATCTCGACAGCGAACTCGGCAAGGAACTGTCCGGCGATCTGAGCAAGATCGGCATTCTCGGTCTCGATCTCTGGTCGCGGCCGCTGCGCCAGATCACCAATTCCAAGGCGCCGATCAAATCGCCGGTCGATTTGAAGGGCATGAAGCTGCGCGTGCCGAATAATCCGCTCTGGGTGGAATTCTTCGGTGCCATGGGGGCGGCCCCGACGCCGATGGCCTTCGCTGAAGTTTACAATGCGCTCCAGCTGAAGGTGGTGGATGGGCAGGAAAATCCGGTCAACGTGCCGGTCAGCGCCAAGCTTTACGAAGTTCAGAAGTATCTGACGATCAGCAATCACATTGCCGATGCCTGGGTGCTGGGCATGAACCCGGCGCGTTTCGAAGGTCTCGACGAGGGCTTCAAGACGGCGCTGAAGGAAGCGGCCGTCGAGACGGAGGCGTGGAAGGCGCAGAACGACGCTGCCGATATCGACAAGTCGCTGGAGACGCTGAAAAAGAACGGCATGGAGATCAACACGCTGACCGATGACGAGCGCAAGGCGTTCGTGGCTGTCGCGGTCGGTCTTTCGGCCAAGTTCTCGGCGCTGGTGAAAGATCAGGCGTTCTTCGACAAGACGCAGGCTTTCCTTAGGACGAACTGACGGTTTCGCGACGGCTGGCCGGGATTGCACGGATTGGCGACCCCGGCCACCGCAAACGTCAGCAGCAGTTGCTCTGCCGCAATGGCAGTGTGGCATTCGTTTTACCGGATATCCGGTTTCAGCAGTGGAAGGGTATTGTCATGCGCGATACGAAACCCTCGGTGCTCGGCACCATCGTCAAAGTCATCGCCGATATAGCCGCAGGGGCAGCCTGTGCCGGCATTCTCATCGTCGTTCTTCTCCAGGTCATCGGCCGCCTCATCGGCAACCCGCTGCCTTGGACCGAGGAGGCGACCCGCTTTCTGTTCATCTGGATGGTCTTCCTTGGCCTTGCTGCCGGTTTCCGCACCGTTGAAAGCGCCCGCGTCGTGGTATTCCTCGTACTTTTCCACCGCTTCTTCCGGCGGCTCGCGGTGCCGATCTATGTCGGCTCCTCAGTATTCTTCTTCGGCATGATGGGTTGGACAGGATTCACCCTGGTGCGCCAGCAGATCATGATGAACGAGACCGCCGCCACCCTGCCGATCCCGATGTGGGCCATCGGTATGGTTTTGCCCGTTTCCGCCATCATCGCTGTGCTGGCGATCATCGAATCGCTGCGCAGCCGGCGGGATCTGATCGCACTTCCCGAGCTTGGCCTTCCGGCGGACGAGATCGCGCACGCCGATATCTCCATTTCAGCAGGACACTGAGCCATGTCGGTCTTTCTTCTCATCGCCTTTTTCGGTCTCAGCATGCTCGGTGTGCCGCTTGCCATCGCGCTGGCGCTCGCCAGCGTCGGCACGCTGTGGCTCTTCACCTCCATGCCCATGGACCTGCTTTCACAGACGATGTTTTCGTCGATGAACTCTTTCCTCCTCGTCGCCGTGCCGCTTTTCATTCTCGTCGGCACGGTCATGGAACGGGGACGGGTGGCGGAACGCATCTTCGACTTTGCCGAGGCAATGGTCGGCTGGCTTCCCGGCGGGCTGGGCCACGTTAACGTCATCTCGTCGGTGATCTTTTCCGGTGTTTCCGGCTCGTCCGTCGCGGATATCGCCTCGGTTGGGGCGATCGAGATCAAGGCGATGGAACGCCATGGATTTCCAAAGGGTTATGCCGTCGGCATGACGCTCTGCACGTCGACGCTCTCCTCGATCATTCCGCCGTCGATCCTGATCGTGATTGCCGGCTCCATCGCCAATGTCTCGATCGGCACCCTGCTGATCGCTGGTCTGGTGCCCGGCCTCTTCATCGCGCTTGCCTTTCTGGTCTTCAACCACTTCTATTCGGTGCATTACGGCTACAATCCGCCGACCCCGTTCAATTTCCGTCTGGTCGTCGTCACCGGTTTGCGCGCCATCCTGCCGATGCTGACCCCGTTGATCCTGATCATCGGCATTGCCAGCGGCCTGTTCACGCCGACGGAAGCAGCAGCCATCGCGGTGGTCTATGTGGCGGTGCTCGGCGTCATCGTCTATCGCACCCTTCCGGTGCGGGAACTGCCGGAAATATTGATCTCCACGGCGCGCATTTCCGGCACCATCCTGTTCATCGCCGCCACCTCGCAGCTCGCCGCCTGGGTCTTCACCTTCGACGGCCTGCCGGAACAGGTGGCCGAACTTTTGAAGGCGATGAACCTAGGGCCCATGACGGGAATGCTTGTCATCTTCGTCTTCCTGCTGATCATCGGCATCTTCATGGAAGCGATCCCGGCCATGTTCATCCTAATCCCGGTGCTGATGCCGCCGGTGGAGGCGCTGGGTATCGATCCAATCCATTTCCTGATCGTGACCGTCATGACGCTGACGCTCGGGCTGGTGACACCGCCGGTTGGTGTCTGCCTGTTTGCCGCAGCCCAGGTGGCGAACATGAAGATAGAGGACGTCATTCGTGGTTCGCTGGCACCGATGACGGTGCTGACGCTCGCCATCTTCGCACTGGTGCTGTTCCCGATCCTGACGCTCGGGCCGATACGGCTGATGGGTCTTTATTGAGATTGAAGCAGGAAGCCCGAACTCTCAGACAACGCGACGGGTTTGCCACTCGTCGCGTTGTTTTCGCATCCACTCCAGAAACAGCATCACCTTTCTCTGCCGCAGATGGGAATGCGGGCAAACAATCCATTGGGTGACCAGCTTGATGCGCGGGGCGTCCGCTACGGCCGGAACCAGCATTTTGTCCTGCAGCTCCCGCTCCATCATCAGCGTGCTTTCCAGCGCCACGCCGATGCCAAGGACGGCGGCGTCGATGGCCATGTGGCTTCGATCGAACAGGACACGCCGCCAGCGCTTTTCAGCCGTTACGCCAGCCAGAGGAAACCAGTGGTTCCACTGCGCCTGCGCCTTGACCGAATGGATAAGCCGTTCATTCTGCAGTTCTTCGGGCAGAAATTTTCCTGCGCCCTGATAGTTGGGTGAACAGACCGGCAGGAATTCCTCCTCCACCAGCCCTTCGACGAACAGGCCCGGCCAGCGGCCATCGCCATGGCGCAATTCAATATCAACAAGCTCTTGTGAAAAATCGGTCGGCTCGTTGGTGCCGTCGAGGCGCACTTCGAGTTCCGGATGCTCCTCCAGAAACGAGCCGAGGCGCGGCAGCAGCCATTTGTTGGAAATGGTGGGCGTCGCCCGGATCGTCAGCGTGGTGACCGAGCGGAAGCCGCGAATACTGTCGGTGGCGTCGGAGATCTGCTCGATCTGGGCGGTGATCATCGAGAAATACCGCTCACCGGCTTCGGTCAGCGTCACCTTGCGGCCGGTTCGCGCCATCAGCGTCGTGCCGAGTTGGCCTTCCAGCAACTGTATCTGCTGGGAAACGGCCGAAGGTGTGACGCTCAATTCTTCCGCCGCTCTGGAAATGCTGCCTGCTCTTGCCGCGGCGTGGAAAACGAGGATCGATTTTATCGGGATTTGCATGGGTAGCTTTGCTCAACGGATCACGGCGGTCGCCTGAGTATCACAGGTGACCGCCGTGTTGAAAAGCGTTGAACGCGAAGCTTTTAGCGGTGGCTCGGCAGTTTTGGCAGGAACACCGTCAGAAGGCCGAGCAGCGGCATGTAGGAGCAGATGCGGTAGACGAATTCGATGCCTTCCCTATCCGCATAAACCCCCAGAACCGCAGCCCCGATGCCGCCGAAACCGAAGGCGAAACCGAAGAACATGCCGGCGATGAGGCCCACACGACCCGGCACCAGTTCCTGCGCGAACACGACGATGGCCGAGAAGGCGGAGGAGAAGACGAAGCCGATGACGACGACGAGAATGGCCGTCCAGAACAGGTTCGCATAGGGCAACATCAGCGCGAAGGGGATGACGCCGAGGATGGAGAACCAGATGACGACACGCGAGCCGAAACGGTCACCGATCGGGCCGCCGAAGAACACGCCGAGTGCCGAAGCGCCAAGGAAGAGGAAGAGCAGAACCTGCGCGTCCTGTACGCCAAGACCGAACTTGTCGATGGTGTAGAAGGTGAAGTAGCTCGACAGGCTGGCGAGATAGGCGTTCTTGGTGGCGGTCAGAACCACCAGCACCAGAAGCGTCATCATGACAGTGCCGCGGGCAAGCGGAAGGGTACGGCTGGCGGGTGCCTTGCCGACGTTCGCGCGCCGATGACGGGTGTACCAGACACCGACCCATGACAGCACGCCAAAACCGACGAGCGCGATCAGCGAAAACCAGCTGAGGCTCGACTGGCCGAGCGGGATGACGATGAAGGCTGCGAGCAGCGGGCCGATGGCCGTGCCGGTATTGCCGCCGACCTGGAAGAACGATTGCGCCAGGCCATGGCGGCCGCCGGAGGCGAGGCGGGCAACACGCGAGGCTTCCGGATGGAAGATCGCCGAGCCGACGCCGATGAGGCAGGCGCCGATCACCAGAACCTCGAAGCTGTGGGCAAAGGCAAGCGTGATGAGGCCGGCGCAGGTGGACAGCATGGCGACGGGCAGGGAGAACGGCATGGGCCAGCGGTCCGTCACCATGCCGACGACCGGCTGCAGCAACGATGCGGTGACCTGAAAGGCGAAGGTAAGCAGGCCGATCTGCATGAAGTCGAGCGCATAATTGGCTTTCAGCAACGGGTAAAGCGACGTCAGCAGCGATTGCATGATGTCGTTCAGCATGTGGCAGAAGCTGGCGGCTGCGATGATTGAAAACGCCGTGCGTTGCGGGTTGAAGCCGGCGCTGGTGACGGTGGCCATGGTAAATCCTCTTTAGATTCCCGCTCGATCAGCGGGAAACATGTCTTTCTTTCTTGCCGCTTTTTATTCATATTGTTCCTGGCCTGCATTTGTGTTCTGGACGATTTTCTTTGTGAGTGGGCCAAATGGCAAAAATCAAACCGCGACATCCACCTAGCCTGACACGGGACGAGCATGAGCGCAGCCTGAAATTGATCGACGGCACCAATGAGCCGGTGCTGGCGCTTCATCGTGTCTATCCGACGGGGCACAGGACGCCGCCGCACAGCCATAGTCGCGTCCAGATCTGGTGCGCCCGGCAGGGCGTGGTGCTGGTGAGCACGGCCGACGGGCGCTGGATGATACCGCCTGGTCACGGTCTCCTCATTCCCGCGGGGCTGCAACACGAAGCAGAGATCATATCCAATGTCGAGATGCATTCGATTTACGTTCATCCCGAACTATTCCAGGCGGAGTCTCCAAAGGTTGTGGAAATAACCGATCTGGCCTCGAGCCTTATTTCCGAATTGCTGGCCGAAGAACATCAGCCTTCAGCATTTCACCGGCAGGGGCTGGTGCGCGCTCTTTTGCTGGATGAAGTGAATCGACTGCCAGAACGTCCCCTTGGATTGCCGTTTCCGGATAATCAGCGTCTGGCGGCGCTCTGTCGTGATTTTCTCAGGAAGCCCGTGGCGCGGGTGGAGATCGACGAGTGGGCGGCGGCCATGAGTATCAGCCGCCGCTCCTTCACACGCCTTTTTCGCCGTGAACTCGGTGTCAGTTTTGTAACCTGGCGTCAGCAGGCCTGTATCTTCGCCTCGCTGCCGAGACTGGCGGCCGGCGAAGCGGTGACGAATGTGGCGCTGGATGCCGGTTATGAGAACATCCCGGCCTTCACCACCATGTTCCGGCGCATGCTCGGCAGTTCACCAAGGGCCTATCGGCAGGCGGCGCGGCAGCGCAGCGCTGCTTTCTCCGACTTGGAAGATATAGGGGACTAGGCTTAACGCTCCTCATCCCTGTGCTTGTCACAGGGATCCAGCCAGCCCAAGTCTTTGGGCTGAAAGGACTCTTCCCGCCGCGCAGACGCGCGTCGGCTGGATTCCTGTGACAAGCACAGGAATGAGGGGGTGGAGATGGGACGCGTCGGCGCCATGTAGGTTGCTTACAGTAACGGCTGCATTGGAAATACCCTAAGCCGCAGCCGCCCGCATATCGCGCCTAAAATCGGAAGGCGACATGCCTGATATCTGGCGGAATGCCTTGTTGAAGGCGCTGACGGAGCCGAAGCCGCTTTCCATGGCGATCTGCAGGATATTGTCCTTGCCGGTCATCAGCATTGCCTGCGCGCGGGAAAGCCGGAGTAACGTCAGATATTTGATCAGCGTCATGCCGGTGGATTTGCGAAACAGGTTCATCGCATATTTCGGGTGCAGCGAGGCGGCGCGGGCGATATCGGCCGCGTCGATATCGTCGAGAAAATTGGCGGCGATGAAATCGCACATGCGTACGACGCCGATGGAGGGCGCCATGCCTTCGTCGTCCTCTTTGCGTTTTCCATGGTCGGCAGACGATATGACGGAATAGGGTTCGAGAAACATCCGTTCCACCCTCAGCAGCAACTCCTCCACGGCGTGCTGCGCCTTTGCCGGATCACCCGAGGTGACGTAACGGAACCAGCGGCCGAAATTCTCCGCATCGGCCCTGTCGGTCTCACCGCTCACCATCGTTGCGCCGTCCATCAGCTGGCTGGAGATGGCGGCCGGCAGGCGCATGCGGAAGAAATGTACGAGCGGAAGATGCGCGCCGGCATAAAAGGAATCGTCGGAGGAGCGGTCCATCTGATGCGGCTGGCCACCCCAGAAAATACACATCTGCCCGGCATTCAGCGTCAGGTCGTGATCGCCCATGCGGTAATGCACCGATCCCGACATCACATAATTCACCTCCACCTGCGCGTGCCAGTGGGGGCGAAGCATGATGGGCGGGTGGTTGTGGAAAAGCTGAAGCGTTGTCGGCATGCCTTCGATGCTACTTGCACCGGGCTGGTAAAAGGCTCTTTCGGCAATCTTACTTTCCGCCAAATCGATGTTCCCTTTTTACGAGACAGATTTCCTGCCGCCGCTAATGTGCCCATGTTCGCTGAAGAACGGCAATTGAAAAAGGGAGGTTTTCAATGTGCTTGAAATTTCTTGGCGCGTCTACGGCTCTGCTGCTGCTTGCAGCCCCGGCTTTCGCGCAAACCGAAACCGTCACCATCTGGAGCTGGAACGTCGCGGCGTCCGCGCTGAAATCCACGGTCGAAGGTTTCAACAAGCAGAATCCTGACATTAAGATTGTTGTTGAAGATCTTGGAAACAATCAGGTTTTCGACAAGACGCTGGCAGCATGTGCAGCCGGTGGCGACGGTCTTCCTGATATTGTCACCGTCGAGAATTTCGAGGCGGAGCTGTTCTGGAGCCGTTTTCCCGATTGTTTCGCCAATCTGACCGAGCTTGGCTATACGCCTGAAAAACAGGCGCTTTTCCCTGACTTCAAGCGCACCGAACTTGAGGTTGACGGTGTCGCCTACGCGGTTCCGTGGGATTCTGGTCCGGTGGCGGTATTTTATCGCCGCGACTTCTATGAGAAGGCGGGCGTCGATCCTGCCACGATCAAGAGCTGGGACGATTTCATTGCCGCCGGCAAGAAGGTCATGGCCGCCAATCCCGGCACCGTCATGGCGCAGGCCGATTTCAACGGCGATAGCGAATGGTTCCGCATGATCGCCAATGAGCAGGGATGCGGTTACTTTTCGACTGATGGCCAGAATATCACGATCAACAAGCCTGCCTGTGTCGCGACCCTTGAAAAGGTCAAGGAAATGAAGGACGCGGGCATCATCACGGCGGCGATCTGGGATGAAAAAATCCAGGCCAATACGGCCGGCAAGGCCGCAAGCCAGATGTATGGCGCGTGGTATGAAGGCACGGTGCGTTCCGGCTCTCCTGACCTTTCCGGCAAGTGGGGCGTCTATCTGATGCCGAGCCTGACGGCCGATGGTCCGCATGCGGCCAATCTCGGCGGTTCGTCGCTGGCGATCAGCTCTACATCCCAGCGCAAGGAAGCGGCGTGGAAATATATCGACTATGCGCTCACCACCAATGAAGGTCAGGTGACGATGCTGAAATCCTTCGGCCTCGTTCCTTCGCTGCTGTCCGCCATCGACGATCCTTTCGTCAAGGAAAAGCAGCCCTATTGGGGCGGGCAGGCGGTGTGGACCGATATTCTCGCCACCCTGCCGAAGATCGTGCCGAGCCGCGGCACCGCGTTCCAGTCAGATGCGGATGCGATCTACAAGGCGACGCAGACGAAATATTTTGCCGGTGGATATCCCGATGCGAAGGCCGCCCTCGACGACGCCGCAAAGCAGATTGAAACGGCGACGGGGCTCCCCGTAGCGGAGTAAACCGGCGGTTTAGGAACCGAGCGGGGCCCCGGATTTCTTCTCCCCGAGGGGGAGAAGTCCGCGGCAGCGGGATGAGGGGGCGACGGTAGTGATAGACCGAGAGCGAGCTCCCTCATCCGACCCTTTGGGTCACCTTCTGCCCCTCAGGGAGAAGAAATACGCCGCGCCGTCCTGCAATGGCATTGCCCCTGAACGGGGCCGGCCTTTCTGAAGCTTTTCCATTTATCCGGCCCATCGGCCGGCATCTGGAGGTCGTCATGCCGTCTAGGAACAGGATCGCTTATGCTTTCCTCGCGCCCTATCTCCTGATTTTCGCCACCTTCTGGGTTTGGCCGATCATCAGCTCGTTCATGCTGTCGTTCCAGAACACGCGCATCAACCCGTGGCGGTTCGCGCCTTCCATGAACTGGGGGCGGCTCGTTTCCGATCCTGCGTTCTACAACGCGCTTTACAATACGCTGATCATTCTGGTCATTCAGGTGCCTGTGATGATCGCGCTCGCCACGGTCATGGCGGTGCTCTTGAATTCGCCGCTACTCAAAGTCCGGCCGCTTTACCGTTTTGCGTTTTTCGCGCCTGTCGTCGTCGGCGAGGTTGCGTATGCGGCGGTGTTCCGGCTGATGTTCAGCGCCGATTTCGGCATCATCAACAAGCTCATCACATCAGTCGGCCTCTCGCCCATCTCGTGGTTCGACAATGCCAATGCGGCCATGGCCCTTGTCATCATCGCGGTTACCTGGCGCTGGGCGGGGTATAACGCCATCATCATCCTCGCCGGGCTGCAATCCATCCCCGGTGACGTTTATGAGGCGGCGACGCTGGACAAGGTGAGCAAGCGCCAGCAGTTCTTTCATATCACCCTGCCGCTGCTCAAACCCATCATCCTCTTTTGCGTCGTCCTGTCGGTCATCGGCACCATGCAGCTGTTTGCCGAACCTTTCCTCATCACCAACAGGGGCGGGCCGGGTGGCGGCACGGAGACGCTCGGACTGTTCCTTTACCGGCAGGGCTTCACGTCGCTCAATTTCGGTTACGCCTCGGCCATCGCCTACACCATGGCGGCGCTCGCCATCGCCATTTCGCTGCTTAATCTGTGGGTCGGGAGGGAGCCGAAATGAGATCGAAATCCAGATCGCTGTTCTGGCAAAAGATGGCCCTGCATGCGACGCTGACGCCGCTCGCCATCATCTGGCTGTTTCCACTGTGGATGATGTTCGTGTTCTCGACCATGCCGGATTACGGCATTTTCAGCCCGGACATTGTTCTGGTGCCATCCACCAACTTTATGGAAAATTTAAGCAACCTTCAGGCGGATACGAATTTCCTGCGGGCGATGTTCATCTCCATCACCGTCGCCGTCATTTATACGGTTCTTTCGGTGTTCCTGACGTCGATGGCGGGCTGGGCGCTGGCGCGTTACCGTTTCGCCGGACGCAGGGTGGTGATCGCCATCATCCTCGGCACCATCACTCTGCCCTTCGCTGTCGTTGTCATTCCGCAATTCATCATGGTGGCGCGTGAATTCAAGCTCGCCAACACCTGGATCGCATTGATCGTGCCGCCGCTGTTCAACTCGCTCGGCGTGCTGTTCATGCGACAATCCTTCTCGATGATGCCGACCGAGCTTTTCGATGCGGCACGGGTGGAAGGCGTCAAGGAATGGCAGATCTTCCTGCGCATCGCCCTGCCGCTGGCGCGGCCCACCATGGCGGCGCTCTCGATCATTCTCTTCCTGGCCTCGTGGAATAATTATCTCTGGCCGCTTCTCATCAATTCCCGCCCAGGAATGATGACCGCACCCGTGGCCCTTGGCACCCTCATCGGGCTCACCAAGGTGTCATGGGGCGGCATCATGGCCGGCGCGGTGCTGCTCACCGCACCCATCCTCGTAGTTTTCGTGGCTTTGCAGCGTCACTTCATCGCCGGCATCTCAGCCGGGGCAGTCAAGTAAGGGGGCCGCATGGCGGAACTTTCGCTCAAAAACGTGGTCAAGCGTTACGGCGCGCTGGAGGTGATCCATGGTGCCAATCTGGAAGTGGAGGACGGCGAATTCGTCGTGTTTGTCGGCCCGTCCGGCTGCGGCAAATCCACGCTTCTCAGAATGATCGCCGGGCTGGAAGATATTTCCGGCGGCGATATCGTGATTGGCGGCAAGACGGTCAGCGACGCCGATCCGGCGGATCGCGGCATCGCCATGGTGTTCCAGTCCTACGCGCTCTATCCGCATATGACGGTCGCCGAAAACTTGTCCTTCGGTCTTCGGATGAACGGCAACCCCAAGGCCGATACGCAAAAGCGTGTCAGTCGCGCCGCCGAAATCCTGCAGATCAACGAATTGATGCAACGCCGCCCGAAACAGCTTTCCGGCGGCCAGCGGCAGCGTGTGGCTATCGGCCGCGCCATCGTGCGTGAACCCAAGGTTTTCCTGTTCGACGAGCCGCTCTCCAACCTCGATGCGGAATTACGGGTGCAGATGCGCGTGGAAATCTCGCGGCTGCACAAGCAGCTGGGCACCACGATGATCTATGTGACGCATGACCAGACAGAGGCGATGACGCTGGCCGACAAGATCGTTGTGCTGCGGGCGGGCAATATCGAACAGGTCGGCGCGCCGCTCGATCTCTATGACGATCCCGCCAACCGTTTCGTTGCCGGTTTTGTCGGTTCGCCGAAGATGAATTTTCTCGAGGCGACCATCATCGGCACCGGCGCTGAAAGCATAACACTTTCCCTCGACAGCGACCCAGCTGTGCGACTGACCTTGCCGATAAAGGAACGCATCAACGAGGGGGCCAAGGTTTCGCTTGGCATCCGGCCGGAGCATTTCGCCGATGCCGGCGCGGGTGACGCCGATCTCACCGTTCATGTCGATGTCGCCGAACATCTCGGCAATACCAGCTATGTCTATGCGCGCGCGCAGGGCGGCGAGCAGTTGATCATCGAGCGGCCGGAATCGCGCGATGTCGGCAATCGCGACAAGCTGACGGTCGGTCTTTCCGCCCACAAGGCTTTCCTTTTCGACAGCAAGGGCGAACGCCTGCGCTGATTTCTTCCCAAGCACCAATGTAAGACGAGGATTTCATGACAACCGAACAACCGATCCGCTGGGGCATCATCGGCCCGGGAACCATCGCAAAGACTTTCGCGGATGGTATCGCCCATTCCCGCACCGGCAGGTTAGAGGCCATCGCCACCCGCAATCCGGACAGGCCGGGCCTTGCCGAAGCCTTTGCTGGCGCGCGCATCATCAAGGGTTACGATGCGCTGCTTGCCGATCCCGATATCGATGCCGTCTATATCTCCACACCCCATACCGGCCATGCCGAATGGGCGATCAAGGCAATCCGGGCCGGCAAGAACGTGCTGGTGGAAAAACCCATCGCGCTCTCGGCCTATGATGCCGACGCCATTTTCCACGAGGCGAAAAAGGCGGGCGTCTTCGCCGGCGAAGCCTATATGTACCGCCTGCATCCGCAGACGGCGAAACTGCTCGAACTCGTCAAGAGCCGTGCCGTTGGCGATATCCGTATCATCCGCTCGAGCTTCGGTTTCAACATGGGTTCGTTCCGGGCCGATCACCGGCTTTTCGCCAATGAAATGGCGGGCGGCGGCATTCTCGATGTCGGCGGTTATCCGGTCTCCATGGTGCGGATGATCGCAGGTGCCGTGGAGGGAAAACCCTTTGTCGAGCCGGAAAAGGTGGCGGGCGCGGCCCATCTCGGCCAGTCAGGCGTCGATGAATGGGCCTCGGCCGTGCTGAAATTCGCAAACGGCATCGTCGCGGAAGTTTCGTGCTCGATCATGGCGGCGCAGGACAATGTGCTGCGCATCATCGGCTCGGAAGGCCGTATCGAGGTCAAGGATTTCTGGTTCGCCGCCGGCCACAAGGGCGGCACCGGCCGTATAGACATCATCCGCGGCGACAAGGTCGACACCATCGAATTGCCGGAGGATCGCTGGCTTTATTCCTTCGAGGTCGATGCGGCCGGCGAGGCAATTCGCCAGGGTAAAAAGGAATTCGATGCACCCGGCATGGCCTGGGCCGACAGCCTCGGCAACCTGCGTGTCATGGATCAATGGCGGGCCTCGGTCGGGCTGGAATACAGCGTCGAGAAGGCGACCTCCCGCATCGCAAACATTGCCGGCGGCACGGTTGTGGCCGGAAATACGGTTCCGAAGCGGCAGATACCGGGCCTTGTCAAACCCGCCTCCGTGATCGCGCTCGGTTTCGAATTTTTCCCTAATTTTGCCTCCGCATCCCTGACGCTCGATGCATTTTATGAAGCAGGCGGCAATCTCTTCGATACGGCCTATGTCTATGGCGCCGGAAAAACCGAGGCGATTTTTGGTGACTGGCATACGAGCCGCAACGTGCCGCGCGATGAGATCGTGCTGATTGGCAAGGGCGCGCATTCGCCGCTCTGCTATCCTGACATGATTGCCAAACAGCTCGATCAGTCGCTTGAACGGCTGAAGACGGATTATGTCGATGCCTATTTCATGCATCGTGATAATCTGGACGTTCCGGTTGGCGAATTCGTTGATGTCATGGATTCCGAAGTCCGGCGCGGCCGCATTCGCGGCATTTTCGGCGGCTCGAACTGGACGCGCGAGCGTATGGATGAGGCTGCCGCCTATGCGCAGAAGAATGGCAAGCAGGCCCCGGGCGCGCTTTCCAACAACTTCTCGCTCGCCGAAATGCTCGATCCCATCTGGGCGGGCTGCGTGGCGGCATCGGATGACGAGTGGAAGGAATGGCTGAAATCCCGCCAGATCCCTAACTTCGCCTGGTCGAGCCAGGGGCGCGGCTTCTTCACCGAGCGGGCAGGGCGCGACAAGCAGGATGATGAGGAAATCGTCCGCGTCTGGTATTCTGACCGAAACTTCGTGCGCCGCGACCGGGCGATCGAGCTTGCTCAGAAACTCGGGCGGCACCCGATCCATATCGCGTTAGCTTATGTCATCGCCCAGCCTTTCCCGGTCATCCCGCTGATCGGGCCGCGCACGATTGCGGAGCTGGAGGACAGCCTTTCGGCACTGGATATTGCGCTGACCGCTGAGCAGGTGAAGTGGCTGGAGGCGTGAATGACAATGAGGCCGCGGATTTATCCGCCGCCTCATTTGGATAGGACAAGGCGTTACGGCGTATTTCTTCTCCCCGGCGAGGAGAAGAAACAAGTGGCATGCGTTCGCTCCAGATGACGACCGTTGTGGTGGAGATGTCATCTTCCACCTTCTTTCCTCTCCCGGTGACTGCTAAAGCGTAGTTTCATAAAATGCGCCGCAAGACACGGCAGGCAAACAATCACCGGGGTTCCCATGAGCGATATCGACCGAAGCCGTGCGCAGCAGTTGATGTGGGAGGCGGATATCGATGCGCTGGTGCTGTTCCAGCCCGAAGCCTTCCGATATGCGGTCGGCGCTCACGCCGGTGTTGCGACAATGTGGGGCAGGGCCGGTTCGGCGATTGCGCTTGTTCCGGCAGATGCCGGGGCGGGGCTTGCCGCCATCGTCAGCGATCATGCTGCCCCGCTCATCAGGAAGGCTGCGCCAGATATCGATCTGCGCTGCCACCGCATATGGATCGACATGGTCGATCTGTCGGGTGTCGAAACCGTCCGCCAAGTGGATAACGCCTATCGCCGCAACAATTCGGGCGGCCCGAGGCCGGAGACGTTTGACCGCGCGGTCTGTTTCAAACTTCTCGCGGACCTCCTGCGGGAGCGCGGTTTAGCATCGGCGCGCATCGGTGCCGATCTCGAATTCATGCCGGCCGCTGATTTTCTGGCGTTGCGTCAGGCACTTCCCGATGTGAACTGGATCGATGGTTCGGCCGTGCTGCGGCGTCTGCGCGCGGTGAAATCCGAACGCGAGATCGAACTTCTGCGGCGCGCGGCGGCGGCGGCTGAGGCGGGGCTGGTCGCGATGGCGGCAGCCGCCAGGCCGGGCGCGGCGCTTGGTGGGCTTTCTGCCGCCTGGAAGGCTGGCGCGCAGGCGCATGCCGCGACGTCAGGTTTTTCGCTGAGCGGACATTGGGACTACATATCCGTCGGGCCCGCCTTGTCGGATATGGCGGCTGTGGTGACGCCGGGCGCATTGATCAAGGGCGATGTCGGCACGTTGGTCGATGGTTATTCGTCTGACGGTGCAAGAACCTTCTCATGGGGCCTGGTCTTGCCTCTGGCGGTGGATATCTTCAAGGCGCTGGAAGCGGCCTTCGAAAGCGGGCTGGACGCGCTTCGTCCCGGCAGCAGCTTCGGCGCGGTGCACGCAGCCATGCTGGCCTCGATGCGCAGGGATGGTTTCAGTGAGTATTATCGCGGCCATTTCGGCCACTCCGTCGGCGGCGGGGTGGGCATCGAGGAGTGGCCGTTCTTTTCCCATGACAACGCGGAAATTATTCTTCCCGGTATGGTGGTTGCGCTCGAAGCGCCATTTTACGGCGAGGGGCTGGGTGCGCTGATGATCGAGGATCAGTTCCTCGTCACATCGTCAGGCACAGAATGCATGAACAAGCTGCCACGCACTCTGCGGGATTTGTCACGGGAATGATGGCTCGCGGCCGTCTGCTGCCTTAGAGAAAATCGTCGCGGCGCGGGGTGAAGCAGTCGATCAGCTCACCCTCTTCCAGACAGAGGCAACCATGTTCAATATGGCCGGGAACGACCAGGCTATCGCCTTTCTGAAGGTCATAGGCGTCGCCATCGCGGTAAAAGCGGAAACTGCCGCTGGCGACATAGGTGGACTGCACATGCGGATGGCTGTGCAGCTTGCCTTCGGCGCCGGTCTTGAAGCGGAAGGACACGACCATCAGCTCGGGTGCTTCGGAAAGCACGGTGCGTTCGACGCCATCGTCGGGCGAAACGGTGGGGAATGTCGGAAGCTGCTGCATGGGTTTCTCCTCAGTCTTTAATGCGGTTCAGGGCGTTCAGGCGGGCAGTCTCAGCGCGGCGCGCGCAACATGGCGCGGTAACGCGTCTGGCTGCTTTTCAGGTGGCTGCGCATGGCGCTTCGCGCCGCATCCTCGTTACCATCCTGTATGGCGATCAGGATCGCCTCGTGCTCGCCGACGAGACGGCTGAGATCGGCGGGTGAAAGCACGGTTTCGGCACCATTTTCGGCGACCGCACGGCGCGGAATGACGGTCGGGCCAAGCACCTGCAGGAATTCGCTGAAGCGGGGATTGTTGGTCGCTTCGGCGACCGCGATGTGAAAGGCGAAATCGGCCTCGGCCGTTGGCATGCCCCTGGCGGCGCTGGCGCGGAAGGCATCGAAGGCCTCGATGATCTTTTCTTCCTGTGCCGGCGAACGGCGAATGGCGGCAAGGCCGGCGGCATCGCCTTCCACGGCGGTGCGCAGTTCCAGCATCTCGATCAGCGAGGAAACACGCGCAAGATCGACATTGTGGAACGGCCGCCGCTCCACGGGGGCGGGCTCCAGGACGAAGACGCCGGCGCCCTGACGGGGCTCAACCAGACCGTCGGAGCGCAGCGAGGCAACCGCCTCGCGCACCACCGTGCGGCTCACGCCGAATTCCTGCGTCATCTGCGCTTCGGAGGGCAGGCGGTCGCCGGTTTTGTAGCGGCCCTTGGCGATCTGGCTGCGGAGTTCCTCCGAAACCTTCACCACAAGCGTTCTGCCCTGTGGAGCTGCCGGTTCGGAGGTGGTCGCTTTTGTCATCTGTGTCGCCGTTCTAAAATGGGTGCGGGGTTGCGTCCGGAAGTCCTCGATACGTCATTCGCGGCCCGGCTTGCAATCCCGCTGATCATTCAGCTCTGTTTGAAGATCGGGTTGTCGACAAACGTACCGCCCTGGAACCGCACCAACGCGTCATTCGGGTCCGGTGGCGGTGTCGTCTCGGTTATATGCCGCCGGAAGGCCTCGGCATTATCCTTCGGTTTCCAGCCCAGAAAGCCAAGATGCGAATTGTCCCACCAGCCCGCATCATTGGCCGATGCCCCCCAGACGACCGGGCAGCCGAGCACCGGCGCGCGAAACACCGCCTCGATCAGCGACACGAAATCATCGTGCGAAAACCAGGTGGACAGCATGCGGTAATTGTTGGGTTCCGGCGTACAGGAGCCGATGCGCACCAGCGCCGTCTCCTGCCCGAATTTATCGAAATACATGCGGGCGAGGTTTTCGCCGAAACATTTGGAGACGCCGTAAAGACCGTCCGGCCGCGCCGGAACATCCGGACCGAGCCGTTCGGTCTGCGGATAATAGCCGATCGTGTGGTTGGAGCTGGCAAAGACGATGCGTGGCTGTCCATGGGCGCGGGCGGCCTCGTAGAGATTATAAAGCCCGATGATATTGCCCTGAAGGATTTGTTCGAAGGGCTTCTCCACCGAGATGCCGCCGAGATGAACAATACCGTCGCAACCGGCGACCATGGCATTCACGGCATTGGCATCGGCAAGGTCGCATTGCACGCATTCTTCGTTCGGCCCTGCCGGGTCGAGCGGGGAGAGATCGGCAAGGCGCAGTATCTCCGCCATCGGTGCGAGACGCTCGCGCATGACGCGGCCAAGCTGGCCCGCCGCACCGGTAACAAGAAGCCGTTTCATCGCCATTCTTCCAAGCCTTTTCTGCGTCTTTGCTGTGGTCGAGAGTACCTTCACCTCTTGACCTTGTCATACAGATCGTACAAAAAGCGGATAACATATATTATGTGCCATGCGCAACAATCATGAAGGATGAGTTTGATGCTGACCGTCGAAACCAGGCAGGCCGTGAACCCGGACTATGCAAAAACGCTGGATACCGAAGGGCTCCGCCGGCATTTCCTCGCCAACGACATGTTCCGTTCCGGTGAAATCAGGCTGATCTATACCCATTACGATCGTTTCGTCATGGGCGGTGCGGTGCCCAATGGCGCGCCACTGACGCTGGACAAGGTGGAAGAAACCAAGACGCCATCCTTCCTCGACCGGCGCGAGATGGGCATCGTCAATATAGGAGAAACCGGCACCGTCAGCGCCGGCGACGAGACCTACACGCTCAATCGCGGCGACGTGCTTTATCTCGGTGCGGGCAGCAGGGCTGTCACCTTCGATGGTGCTGGCCGGTTCTACATCACGTCCTGCCCGGCCCATCGCAGCCTGCCGGCAAAGCTTGTCAGCCTCGCTGACAGCAAGGAGGTCAAGCTCGGCGCGACCGAGACCTCCAACAAGCGCACCATCAACCAGTTCATCCATCCGCTGGTCATGGAAAGCTGCCAGCTGGTGCTGGGTTATACGATGCTGGAGGATGGCTCGGTCTGGAACACCATTCCTTCGCATATTCATGATCGCCGCATGGAGGCCTATCTCTATTTCGGTATGGATGAAAAGTCGCGCGTGCTGCATCTGATGGGCGAACCGCAGGAAACCCGCCATCTGTTCATTTCCAATGAAGAAGGCGCCATTTCGCCGCCCTGGTCGATCCATTCCGGTGCTGGCATCGGCTCTTACACCTTCATCTGGGCGATGGCCGGCGACAATGTTGATTATACCGACATGGACTTCATCCAGCCGGGGGATCTGAAATGAAAAATCCCTTTTCGCTTGAGGGCCGCAAGGCGCTCGTAACGGGCGCGAATACGGGGCTTGGCCAGGCGATTGCGGTGGGTCTTGCCGCTGCCGGTGCGGAGGTGGTCTGCGCCGCTCGCCGTGCGCCGGACGAAACGCTTGATATCATCGCAAAAGACGGCGGCAATGCGAGTGCGCTGCTCATCGATTTTGCCGATCCGCTGGCGGCGAAGGATAGCTTTACCGACGCCGGTTTCGATATTCTCGTCAACAATGCCGGCATCATCCGCCGCGCCGATTCCGTCGAGTTTTCCGAACTCGACTGGGACGAGGTGATGGACGTCAATCTCAAGGCGCTGTTTTTCACCACGCAGGCCTTCGCGAAGGAGCTTTTGGCGAAAGGTCGGTCCGGCAAGGTGGTCAATATAGCCTCGCTCCTGTCGTTTCAGGGCGGCATTCGTGTGCCGTCCTACACCGCGGCGAAACATGGCGTTGCAGGTCTCACCAAGCTTCTGGCGAATGAATGGGCGGCAAAGGGCATCAATGTGAACGCTATTGCACCCGGTTACATCGAAACCAACAATACCGAGGCGCTGCGCGCCGATGCAGCCCGCAACAAGGCCATTCTGGAGCGTATTCCGGCCGGCCGCTGGGGGCATTCGGAAGACATTGCCGGGGCGGCGGTTTTCCTGTCATCTGCGGCGGCAGATTATGTGCATGGCGCTATTCTCAACGTCGATGGCGGCTGGCTGGCGCGCTGATTTGCGCCAGTTTCTAAAATTCATCATATAACTTGTATGATGACTTGTTGACAAATATACGGCAAGCGGTTTAGGTGGCTTTCAGTCAGTGAACTTGCAGAGGAATTTCGATGATGAACCCTGAACAAATCAAGACGGCGCTCGGCTCCGGTCTTTTGTCTTTCCCGGTCACCCATTTCGATGCCGAGGGTCGTTTTGCGGCAGATAGCTACAGGGAGCATGTCGAATGGCTCGCCGGTTACAAGGCTCCGGTGCTGTTTGCCGCTGGCGGCACGGGCGAGTTCTTCTCGCTGAAGCCGGATGAAATCCCAACGATCGTTGCCGCCGCCAAGGAAGTGGCCGGCGAAACGGCCATCGTGTCCGGCTGTGGTTACGGCACCGAGATCGCCGTCGATATCGCCCGCTCCGTCGAAAAGGTCGGTGCCGATGGTATCCTGCTTCTGCCGCATTACCTCATCGATGCGCCGCAGGAAGGGCTTTACGCCCACATCAAGAAGGTTTGTCAGTCGGTCGGCATCGGCGTGATGGTTTATAACCGTGACAATTCCGTGCTGCAGGCCGATACGCTGGCGCGTCTTTGCGACGAATGCCCGAACCTCGTCGGCTTCAAGGATGGCACCGGCGATATCGGCCTCGTGCGCCAGATCACCGCCAAGATGGGTGACCGTCTGATGTATCTCGGTGGCATGCCGACGGCGGAATTGTTTGCCGAAGCCTATCTCGGCGCTGGTTTCACCACCTATTCCTCGGCCGTGTTCAACTTCGTGCCGGGTCTTGCCAATGAGTTCTACGCCGCCCTGCGTGCCGGCGAGCGCGCCACCTGCGAACGCATTCTCGTTGATTTCTTCTATCCGTTCATGGCGATCCGTAACCGCGCCAAGGGTTATGCCGTCTCCGCCGTCAAGGCCGGTGTTCGCCTGCAGGGCTTCAACGCCGGTCCGGTGCGCGCGCCGCTGAAGGATCTGACGAATGAGGAAATCGGCATGCTCGAAGCCCTGATCGGCACACACAAGCGCAAAGCCTGATTAAGGGAAAAACGGGAGGGGAGCCATGAAAATCACGGCGGTGCGCACGCATCTGCTCGAACACCGGCTGGACACGCCGTTTGAAAGCGCATCCATGCGCTTCGACCGGCGGGCCCATGTTCTGGTGGAGATCGAATGTGATGACGGGACCGTCGGCTGGGGCGAATGCCTCGGCCCGGCGAGGCCCAACGCGGCCGTGGTTCAGGCTTACTCAGGCTGGCTCATCGGCCAGGATCCGCGCCAGACCGAAAAGATCTGGGCCGTGCTTTATAATGCCCTGCGCGATCAGGGCCAGCGCGGCCTCAGCCTCACGGCCTTGTCCGGTATCGATATCGCGCTCTGGGATATCAAGGGCAAGCATTACGGCGCTTCCATCTCGATGCTGCTTGGCGGGCGCTGGCGCGAAAGCGTGCGCGCCTATGCCACCGGCAGCTTCAAGCGCGACAACGTGGATCGCGTCTCCGACAATGCCTCCGAGATGGCGGAGCGCCGGGCGGAGGGTTTTCACGCCTGCAAGATCAAGATCGGTTTCGGTGTCGAAGAAGACCTCAGGGTCATTGCCGCGGTGCGTGAGGCGATCGGGCCGGATATGCGGCTGATGATCGACGCCAATCACGGTTATACCGTCACCGAGGCCATCACGCTCGGCGACCGTGCCGCCGGATTCGGCATCGACTGGTTCGAGGAGCCGGTTGTCCCGGAACAGCTTGATGCCTATGCCCGGGTGCGGGCCGGCCAGCCGATCCCGGTTGCGGGTGGCGAGACCTGGCACGGGCGTTATGGCATGTGGCAGGCGCTTTCCGCCGGTGCCGTGGATATTCTCCAGCCCGATCTCTGCGGCTGCGGCGGATTTTCCGAAATACAGAAGATCGCCACGCTGGCGACACTTCACGGCGTGCGCATCGTGCCGCATGTCTGGGGCACCGGCGTGCAGATTGCCGCCGCGTTGCAATTCATGGCAGCGATGACGCCTGACCCGGTGCGCGTGAACCCCATTGAGCCGATCATGGAATTTGACCGCACTCATAATCCGTTCCGCCAGGCCGTGCTGCGTGAGCCTCTCGAAGCGGTGAACGGCGTCGTTACCATTCCCGACGGGCCCGGTCTCGGCATCGAGATCAACCGCGATGCATTGACTGAATTCAGGATGCCAGACCCATGAGCGAACTCGTCAGAAAACTGAGCGGCACAGCGCCGAACCCCGCCTTTCCGAGAGGCGCGGTGGATACGCAGATGCACATGTATCTGCCCGGCTATCCTGCCTTGCCGGGTGGTCCTGGCCTGCCGCCGGGCGCTCTGCCGGGGCCGGAGGATTATCGTCGCCTCATGCAATGGCTCGGCATAGACCGGGTCATCATCACGCAGGGCAACGCCCATCAGCGCGATAATGGCAACACACTGGCTTGCGTTGCCGAAATGGGCGAGGCGGCCCACGCCGTTGTCATCATCGATGCGACCACGACCGAAAAGGACATGGAAAAGCTCACCGCCGCCGGTACGGTCGGCGCGCGTATCATGGATTTGCCGGGCGGCGCGGTGAACCTGTCCGAATTGGACGCGGTGGACGAGCGGGCACATGCGGCCGACTGGATGGTGGCAGTGCAGTTCGACGGCAACGGTCTTCTCGATCATCTGCCGCGCCTTCAGAAAATCCGCTCCCGCTGGGTGTTTGATCATCACGGCAAGTTTTTCAAGGGCATCAGGACGGATGGGCCGGAAATGGCGGCCCTTCTGAAGCTCATCGACCGAGGCAATCTCTGGTTCAAATTCGCTGGCGTTTATGAAAGCTCCCGCAAAAGCTGGCCCTATGCCGATGTCGCCGCCTTTTCGCGGGTGATCGCCGCCCATGCGCCGGAGCGCATCGTCTGGGGCACCAACTGGCCGCATAATTCGGTGCGCGAGACGGCGGCCTATCCCGACGATGCCCGTCTTGCGGAACTGACGCTCGGCTGGCTGCCGGATGAGGCGGCGCGTCATCGGGCGCTGGTCGAAAACCCGGAAGCGCTGTTCAAGCTGTCGCCGGTCAAGGCGACCTAGTTTTACAAGGGATGGTTGGGAATGGGAGGCCCCATCATCCTTTTCAAGTGAAAGGACTTTGCATGCCGGCCCGGATGGGCGTCAAAAAATCGGTCCGATAGCCTTGGAGGGGCTGGGCCGTTTCAACAATGGAGGAGGAAAGCATGAAAAAGATTGCAAGCATGATGTGCGTCGCGATGGGGATCGCGCTGTCAGGTGTTTCCGCCAGCGCACAGGAAATCACCCTGCGCTCCGCCGATATCCACCCGGATGGTTATCCGACCGTCGAGGCCGTGAAATATATGGGCGAGTTGCTGGCTGAGCGCAGCAAGGGCCGCATCAAGATACAGGTGATGAACAATTCCGTTCTCGGCGGCGAGAAGGACACCATCGAGCAGACCCGCTTCGGCGTCATCGACATGAACCGCGTCAACGCCGCCCCCTTCAACAATCTGGTCAAGGAAACCACCGTTCTCGGCCTGCCTTTCCTGTTCCGTTCGACGGAGCACATGCATAACACCGTTGATGGCCCGATCGGTGATGAAGTTCTGGCGGCCTTCGAACCGCACGGCCTCATCGGTCTTGCCTTTTACGATTCCGGTGCACGTTCCTTCTACACCACCAAAAAGCCGATTGAAAAACTGGCGGACCTGAAGGGTCTTAAAATCCGCGTGCAGCAGTCGGATCTGTGGATTTCGATGATGCAGGCCTTTGGCGCCAACCCGACACCGATGCCGATGGGCGAGGTCTATTCCTCGCTGGAAACCGGTGTCGTCGACGGTGCCGAAAACAACTGGCCGTCCTACGAATCCGCTCGCCATTACGAGGTCGCGAAAAACTACTCGCTGACGGAACATTCCCTCAACCCGGAAATCCTCGTCATTTCCAAGATCTCCTATGACAAGCTCTCGCCGGAAGACCAGAAGCTGCTGCGCCAGGCGGCCAAGGATTCGGTCGGCAAGATGCGCGAACTCTGGAGTGCCCGCGAAAAAGCGTCGGAAGAAAAAGTCCGCGCCGGTGGCGCCAACGTCATCAAGGTCAACAAGGAGGAATTCGCTGCGGCGATGGGTCCGGTCTACGACAAGTTCGTCACCGACCCGAAGATGAAAGACCTTCTGGAACGGGTGAAAGCGGTCAAGTAACGCGCGGAAAACCGGCCCTGGAAACAGGGCCGGTTTTCTTTTGTTGCCGTTGATGCGGGAGGAACAGACAATGCGAAATTTCATGCGGGCAATTCGCCCTTTTCTCGGCGCGCTCAGCCACGCGTCGCTTTATATTGCCGGTATCGGCATGATCGCCATGACGCTCATCGTCGGCTGGCAGGTCTTTGCCCGTTATATCCTCAATGATTCACCGAGCTGGTCGGAGCCGCTGTCGCTGCATCTCATGTCCTGGTTCATCATGCTGGGGGCAGCCGTTGGCGTGCGCGAAAGCGTGCATCTAGGGCTCGATATTCTGCGCTATATGATGCCGCCGCGCGTGCAGAAGGGCATGGACCTGACGAGCCTTGCGCTGATCTTCTTCTTCGGCGCGGGCATGGCCTGGTATGGCACCTCACTTTCCATGGGCACCTGGACGGCGACCATTCCGGTTCTCGGCTGGCCGGGCGGGACGGATTTCTTCCCGCTGATCGGTGGTGGTTTCCTCATCGCGCTGTTTGCAGCGGAACGTTTCGCCGATCTTGCCATCGGCGAGGACATCGCGGCTGACGTCATCGTGCAGGAGGCCGCATAAATGGCTTACACCATTCTTTTCGGTGTCTTCACCCTGCTGATGCTGATCGGAACGCCGATCGCATTCTGCCTCGGCATCGCCTCCTTCGCCACGGTTCTTTATCTCGGCCTGCCGCCCATCGTGGTGTTCCAGCAGATGAATTCCGGCATGAATGTCTTTGCGATGATGGCGATCCCGTTCTTCATTTTCGCAGGGGACCTGATGGTGCGTGGCGGCATCGCCCATCGCCTCATCCGGTTTGCCGCCGGTCTCGTCGGGCACCTGCGTGGCGGTCTTGGCCAGGTCAATATCGTGGCCTCGACCCTGTTCGGCGGCATTTCCGGCTCGGCCGTCGCCGATGCTTCCGCCGTTGGCGGTTTGATGATCCCGCAAATGGCCAAGCGCGGTTACGACAAGGACTATGCCGTCAATGTCACCGTCAATGCCGCCATCATCGCGCTGATGATCCCGCCTTCGCACAACATGATCCTCTATTCGATCGCGGCGGGTGGCAATGTCTCGGTGGCCGATCTCTTCACCGCCGGCATCATTCCGGGTCTGCTGCTTGCTGCGGCGCTGATGGTGACGGCCTATATCGTCGCCCGGCGCAAAGGCTATCCGTCCGAGCCGTTCCCGGGTTTCTCCAAGCTGATGTATTATCTGCTGGCCTCGTTCCCCGGCATCCTGCTGATCGGCATCATCTTTGGCGGTGTGCGTTCGGGCATCTTCACCGCGACGGAAAGCTCGTGCATCGCCGTGCTCTATGCTTTCCTCGTCGCCATGCTGGTTTATCGCGAGCTGAACTGGGACGGTTTTGTGGAAGCTGTCATGGGTGCGGTCCGCACCACGGCCATGGTTCTGCTGGTCATCGGCACGGCGGCATCCTTCGGCTGGCTGATGGCCTTTCTGCAGGTTCAGACGTTGATGATTGCGGCAATCAGCGCGATTTCGGACAATCCGATCATCGTGCTGCTCGTCATCAACGTCATCCTGCTGCTGCTCGGCACCTTCATGGATATGGCGCCGATGGTCATCATCTCCACGCCGGTGCTTCTGCCTGTCGTGAAGGCCTTCGGCATCGACCCCGTGCATTTCGGCGTGGTGATGATCCTGAACGCCGGTATCGGCCTCAACACGCCGCCGGTGGGAACGGTGCTCTTTGTCGGCTGCGCGGTGGGCGGCATCACGATACGGGAGGCGATGCGGACGATCTGGCCGTTCTTCGGCGCCAGTATCGCCGTGCTGCTGGCTGTTACCTATATTCCGTCTCTGTCCCTGTGGTTGCCGTCACTGTTCCGGTAATTCCCGAGCTTGCAAACGAGAAGGCCCCGCTATGCCGGGGCCTTTTCCATTTCAGCGGCAAGCAGCCTTTGCTGTTCGTGTTCGTCAAACGCCATGAGATTGCCGTGCCGGCTGCGGCGTATCCGGTTCATGTGGTCGCGCGGACTTAAGCCCAATGTACGCTTGAACATCCGTGAGAAATAATAGGGGTCGCCATAACCCACCTCGGCGGCGGCTGCCGAGACCGAAAGCCCCGCCTCGAGAAAATGCATGGCGCGTTCCATACGCTTGAATTCCTGGTATTTGCGCGGCGTCCGACCGACCCGCTTCTGGAATTCCCGCAGGAAATAATCGCGATTATAGGGGGCTGCGTCGGTCGCCCTGCCGGCAATTTCAGGGTCGAGCGGATTGGCCGAAATCATCGTGATCGCCTTCATCACCGCAAGGTCGAGGCCTTCCGTGCCCTCCGGCTGGAAACTCGGGCGGTCCACCCATCCAAGAAAGGCATCGTCAATAAAGGCAATCAGCAGCACCATGAAAAGATGGTGCTGGCCGAGTGTCACGGAGGAGGGCGGGGCGCTCTGCCGGTAGTGGCGAACGAGTGGCTCCAGCAACGACCAGCGGCTAAGCCTCACCTTTGGTTTCAGGTCCATCTGCGCGATCAGGTTGTGGCGGCCGTAAATATCGAGGTTGAAGTGCTGCGCCACGCCGCGATAGATCACGGCCTGCTCGTTCCAGCCGACGAAGCGCTGCCCCCTGAAAATCAGCATGGCGTCACCCGGCTCCAGCACCCGTGCTTCACCATCCACGAGATAATGCCCGCGCCCTTCCAGGCAGATGATGAGATCGTCCACCGGGTTGGATTTGTCGATCTGCCAGGTGCGCGAATGCTCCATCTTGATCGTCGCACGCGTGAGATTGAGGTTGAGCGCCGCGGGCGGAACGGATGACAGAATGCCACCTTCGATTTCGTCCATCTTTTTCCTCGTCTTTGTTAATTCACCTTGGCGCGGAAATTTGGTTTTGTCACCGTATAAATCGCATTTACGCGCCGTATCAATGAGGGAGGAGAACGGTCGCGACGTGACATTGCGCTTTTATGCGCCCGTCGCCGATTGTTCCGGGAGAATCACTTGTACGAAATTGAATTCTGTCATTCGCGTCCCATCGGGGCGCGGGGAGGCGCATCATGAAATCTCAGCGCTTCCTGGGGCTGGGATATCTGACGCCCTATATCGTCGGGCTGCTGGTCTTCACCGCAATCCCTTTCCTTGGCTCCCTTTATCTCAGCTTTACCCGTTACGACCTGATGAGCGATCCCACATGGGCGGGGCTTGCCAATTACGAACGGCTGTTCACCCGCGACCGTACCTTCATGAAGTCGCTGAACGTCACCCTGTTCTACGTGTTCCTGACGGTGCCGCTGAAGCTTGCCTTTGCCCTCTTCATTGCGGCGATCCTCAATTACAAGCTGCAATTCATCAACTTCTTCCGCACTGCCTTTTATGTGCCATCCATCCTTGGAGGCTCGATTGCGATTGCCGTTCTGTGGCGTTATATCTTCGCGAGCGAAGGGCTGGCCAACATGGCGCTGGCGGCAATCGGCCTGTCACCCGTCGACTGGTTCGGCGATCCGGGCAATGCGCTTTTCACCATCACGCTGCTGCGCTGCTGGCAGTTCGGTTCGGCCATGGTGATCTTCCTCGCCGCGCTGCAATCCATCGACAAGTCGCTTTATGAAGCGGCCGCCATTGATGGCGCGGGCAAGGTGAAGACCTTCTTCTTCATCACGCTTCCCCTGCTGACACCGGTGATCTTCTTCAACCTCATCATGCAGATGGTACAGGCGTTTCAGGAGTTTAACGGTCCTTACATCATCACCCAGGGCGGGCCGCTGAAGTCCACTTACCTCTTGCCTCTCTACATCTACGACGAGGCCTTCAAGAAGTTCAACATGGGTTATGCCTCCGCCATTGCCTGGGTGCTCTTCACCATCATCACCGTGCTGACCCTCGTCGCCTTCTGGTCGTCGAAGAAGTGGGTCTATTACGCCGGCGACAAGCGGAACTGATGCCATGACCGATATCGCAACCCTCAACGACATGCAGGCGGCCCGCCGGGCAAGGCTCAGGCTGCTCTCCACCTCTGTGCGCTACGTGCTTCTCTTCGCGGTCGGCCTCGTCATGCTTTATCCGCTGATCTGGCTGGTGGGCGCGAGCTTCAAGACCAATTCGGAAATCTTCTCCGGTGCCGGCTTCATCCCCGAAAACCCGACACTGGACGGCTATATTCGCGGCTGGCAAACCTCGACGCCCTATACATTTGGCCGGTTCTTCTGGAATTCCTTTCTGATCATCCTGCCGAAGGTCATCGGCACGGCGATTTCCTGCACCATGGCGGCCTATGCCTTTGCCCGCTTCGATTTTCCGCTGAAGAAAATCCTGTTTGGCTCGGTTATCGCCATTCTGCTTTTGCCGAATGTCGTCACCCGCATTCCGCAATATATCCTTTTCCGCGATCTCGGCTGGCTGGACAGTTTCCTGCCGCTCTGGGTGCCCTCGGCTTTTGCCGGTGATGCCTTCTTCGTCTTCATGCTGGTGCAGTTCCTGCGCTCGCTGCCATCGGACATGGAAGAGGCGGCCCGGGTGGATGGCGCCAATAGCCTGCAGGCACTCATCTACATCGTCGTACCGATGCTGGCGCCAGCGCTGATTTCGGTCTGCCTGTTCCAGTTCATGTGGACGATGAACGATTTCCTCGGGCCGCTGATCTACCTGTCCTCGGTCGACAAATATCCGGTGAGCCTTGCGCTCAAACTCTCCATCGACACCACCGAAGCCTTTGAATGGAACCGCATCCTGGCGATGTCGGTGCTGACGATCGCGCCCGCGCTGATCGTGTTCTTCGCGGCGCAACGGTATTTCATTGAAGGGATCTCGTCTGGCGGGGTCAAGGGCTGAAAATGGCAAGCGTTCAACTTAAAAATCTCGAAAAAGTCTATGGTGGCAGCTTCAAGGCTGTGCACGGCATCAATCTCGATGTCGAGGATGGCGAGTTCATGGTGTTCGTCGGTCCTTCCGGCTGCGCCAAATCCACGACGCTGCGCATGGTGGCAGGGCTGGAGGAAATCACCGGTGGTGAAATCCTGATCGGCGACCAGCGCGTCAACGACCTGCCACCCGGCAAGCGCTCCATTGCCATGGTGTTCCAGAATTATGCGCTTTATCCGCATATGAAGGTGCGCGGCAATCTGGCCTTCGGCCTGAAGATCGCCGGTGTCGCCAAACCCGAGATCGAAAAGGCAATCGACGATGTCGCGCGCATTCTCGAAATCGAACCGCTGCTCGACCGATTGCCGAAGCAGCTATCCGGTGGGCAGGCGCAGCGTGTGGCGCTGGGCCGCGCGCTCATCAAGAAGCCGGGCGTGTTCCTGTTCGATGAGCCTCTGTCCAATCTCGATGCCAAGCTGCGTGCCTCCATGCGGGTGCGGATCACCGATCTGCATCGTCAGCTGAAGGCGGAAGGCCTGTCCTCGACGGTTATTTACGTCACCCACGACCAGACGGAAGCCATGACCATGGGCGACCGTATCTGCGTCATGCAGGCGGGCCGCATCATGCAGGTTGCTACTCCGAAGGAGCTGTATAACCGCCCTGCCAATCTGTTCGTGGCCGGTTTCATCGGCATGCCGGAAATGAACCTGGTGGATGTGGCCATTGATGGCGCGGAATTCGTCATTGGCGGACAGCGTCTGCCGATCGGTGGGCATCTGGAACAGCGGTTATCGGCGAGACCCGCAGATGCTGTCATCGGTATCCGCCCGCAGCATCTTTCGCTGGCGGGGGAAGCCGGTGGTCCGGCGCTGGAGGCGAAACTCACCAATGCGGAGTTCATGGGGCACGAGGTCTATCTGCACGCCGATCTCGGTGGCCAGAAGCTGGTGAGTGTTGTGGGTGCGGCAGAATTCGAGGCGCTCGGGCGCGACGGCATCCTGCGGCTGAAACCGGACCCGGAGAAGCTGCATATTTTCGACAAGGCCGATGGCCGCAACGTCTCGCTGTGAGGAGGGGACGGGCGTGCCTGATTTTTCGAGGAGGAGAACAACAATGAAGATGATGACAAGAATGATGGCCATGCTTGCCGGTGCCGCCTATGTGGCGATGGCAACTGCCCCGGCCGCCGGCGCTGCCGAAATGCGCATGTCGTGGTGGGGCGGTGAAAGCCGTCATGTCGCCACCCAGAAGGCAATTGCCGCCTGCGGCGAGAAATATGGCCATACAGTCAAGGGCGAATTCACCGGCTTCGACGGGTATCTTGAAAAGCTCACCACCCAGATGGCGGGCAAGACGGAGGCCGATATCGTTCAGGTCAACTGGCCGTGGCTGCCGCTGTTTTCCAAGAACGGCGAGGGTTTTGCCGATCTGCGTCAGCTGAAGCCGCTCGATCTTTCGCAATGGGCCGAGAGCGATCTGGAGGCGGGGTCGATGAACGGTGTGCTGCAGGGGCTTTCCGTCTCCACCACCGGCCGCGTCTTTTTCTTCAACGCCACCACCTTCGAAAAGGCGGGCGTCGAAATTCCGAAGACATGGGACGAATTCTTCGCCGCAACGAAGACCATCAAGGAAAAGCTCGGCAAGGACCACTATACCTTCAATGCCGTGAAGGAGACTGCCCAGCTTCTGGCGACGCTGGCCGTCGTGCAGAAGACCGGCAAGGATCTGGTCGACCCGAAGACCAACCGTGTCGCCTGGACACCGGCGGAACTGGCTGAAGGCATCTCCTTCGTCGGCAAGCTGGTTGAGACCGGCTCCATCCGCTCCCAGAAAGAGGAAGCGGCTGATGGCAACGTCAACCTTTATGAAAAACCGTCATGGTCCGAGGGCCGCATTGCCGGCTCCTACGAATGGGATTCGACCTATTCGAAATACGCCGATCCACTGAAGGAAGGGCAGGTTCTGAAACCCGTGCCGATGCTGAAGCTCGCAGATGCGGTAACCGATGGCGTCTATCGCAAACCTTCCATGGTGTTTTCGATCTCGAAAAACTCGAAGAACCCGGAAGCGGCCGCGCAAATCCTGAACTGCCTGCTGAACGAACCGGAGGGTATCGATGCACTCGGCACCTCGCGTGGCCTGCCTGCGTCAAAGGCTGCGGCGGAGCGTCTGGGCAACAAGGGTGAGCCGGAAGTCCGCGCTGCCAATGCCATCGTCATGGCGGCATCGGGGCCGGTGGTATCGCCCTTCAATGAACATCCGGAAATCCGCTCGGGCTTCATCGATACGCTGGAGGAATATGCCTATGGCCAGCTGACGGCGGAAGAGGCGGCCGAGCAGATCATCGATACGACCAACGATGTTCTGGCCAAGTTCGACTGAAACAAACGGTCCCGCCGGCAACTTGCGGCGGGGCCATTTTCCGGCCGCCGGGTGATAGGCTGCATGTCCGGCAACAGATTGGCCGGACAGGCGTGAAAGACGAGAAGAGAGCATGAACGAACCCCTTATCATCGCGCTTTCGGCGCGAACGGCAGCACTTTGCCTTGCCGCACCAGATGCGCGCTATCACCTGCCGGCACAAACGGCATGGCATCTGTCCTCGCCGGATGGCGATGGTCAGCACGGCGAAGCTACGACCGTCGTGACGCTGCTGCATGATCTGCGCCCGGATACGCGCTATGTCTTCGAAGCCGAGGGGTTCGGCAGTCTGGAATTCAGAACCGCGCCCTGTGCCGGACTCGTCGAAGCCACAGCGTTTTCCCTACGCCCGGATATTGCGCTTGACGATGAAGAAGGTGCGCGCGCCAATGCGACGGCGCTCGAAAACGCTGTCGCCGCCGTGCCGGCTGGCGGCACCCTGCGTCTGGGGCCCGGTGTCTGGACGGCCTTTCCGGTGCGGCTGAAAAGCGACATGACGCTGCACCTTGCGGAAGGTGCCGTGCTGCGCGCGCCATCCGTCCGTAACAGGTGGCCGATCCTGCCCGCGCGCGATGAGGCCGGGCGCATGCTTGGCAGCTGGGAGGGACTACCGGATGCCTGTTTCGCCGCGCCTGTTCATGCGATCGGGGCGGATAATCTCGTGATCGAGGGCAGGGGTATCCTGGATGGCTCTGGCGACAAGGGCGACTGGTGGAGCTGGCCGAAGGAAACCCGTGAGGGCGCGCGCCGGCCACGCGGCCTGCATCTCGTGTCCTGCCACAAAACACAGCTTTTGGGGTTCACGATCCGCAATGCCGCCTCGTGGACGATCCATCCGCAGGGCTGCGAGGATCTGACGGCCGCCGGCCTCACCATCATCGCGCCGCATGACAGTCCCAATACCGATGGTTTCAACCCTGAAAGCTGCCGTAACGTGATGATATCAGGCGTGCGCTTTTCCGTGGGTGATGACTGCATCGCGGTGAAGGCGGGAAAACGCGGGCCTGATGGTGAGGACGATCATTTGGCGGAGACACGCGGTATCAGCGTGCGCCATTGCCTGATGCAGCGCGGCCATGGCGGGCTGGTCATCGGTTCGGAAATGTCCGGCGGGGTCCATGATGTGACGGTGGAAGATTGCGACATGATCGGCACGGATCGCGGCCTGCGTCTCAAGACGCGGCGCGGTCGCGGCGGTATGGTCGGCAACATCACCATGCGCCGGGTGTTGCTGGACGGTGTGCAGACTGCACTTTCCGCCAACGCCCATTATCATTGTGATGCCGATGGGCATGATGACTGGGTGCAGTCGCGAAACCCGGCGCCGGTCAATGACGGCACGCCGTTCGTCGACGGCATCACCGTGGAAGATGTCGAAATCCGCAATCTCGCCCATGCGGCAGGTGTCTTTCTCGGTCTGCCGGAGGCTCCCATCCGCAACATCGTTGTCCGCAACCTCACCATCGTCTCGCATGATCCTTCGGCTGTTGCGACGCCGCCGATCATGGCCGACCGCGTGCGCCCCATGCGCCATGAGGCGATCGTCTTCGAGCAGGCGGATGTCGTCTGCGATGATCCGGCGCTTCTGAATGACGCCCCCGTTTCCATTTCGTCATATTTCGATTGAGAAAAGCCATGAAAGCCACTGAATATTTTGATCAATTCTCTCGCCGATACAAACATTACAAAGGCGGCAGCTGGTGTTATGAGGATGGTTGTGTCTATCGCGGTCTGCAGCAGCTGCTCGAGGCGACGGGCGAGGCCCGCTGGAATGACCATTTGCACCGTCTCGCCGATCCCCAGATTGGTGCGGATGGAACGCTGGCCGGTTATGATCCGCAGGAATATAATATCGACCATATTCTTGCCGGACGCATTCTCTTTCCCCTGTCGGCGCAAACCGGGGATGCACGCTATCTGGCGGCAGCGGGGCATCTGGCAGGCCAACTTCGAAGCCATCCACGCACCAATGCCGGCAATTATTGGCACAAGAAGCGTTACCCGCATCAGGTCTGGCTCGATGGCCTCTATATGGGGCTGCCATTCCAGATCGAATATGGTCAGACGACGGGCCGCCCGGAGCTGATCGAGGATGCGTTGCGTCAGTTTTCAGCGGCACTTGCGCTGACGGCGGATGCTGGTGGTCTATACGTTCACGGTTATGACGAGAGCCGCAACCAGCGCTGGGCTAATCCTGCGAGCGGCAAATCACCGGCCATCTGGGCGCGGGCGGTGGGCTGGCTTGCCATGGCGCTGGTGGATGCGCTGGTCATCTTGCCGGACGACAGTGCGACGGCCGAGCTTCGCGAGAGGACGCGACGTCTTCTGGCTGGTATCATTGCCCGGCAGACGCAGGCCGGTCTATGGATGCAGGTGCTCGACAATCAGGGCCTTGCCGGCAATTATGCGGAAACATCCGCCTCCGCCATGTTCGCTTATGCCCTGCTGCGTGCGGCCCGGCTGGGGCTCTTGCGGGGTGAAGAGGCGAAGGCTGCCCTTTCTGCTGGTCGCCAGGCGCTTGCCGCACTTCTGGAAACGCGCCTCGAGCTGGATGAGCAGGGCGTCGCGCGGCTAACCGGCATCGTGCATGTCGCCGGGCTCGGCGGTTTCGACGGTAATTATCGAGATGGAACGCCGGACTATTATCTGACGGAGCCGGTCGTATCCGACGATGCAAAGGGTGTCGGGCCGCTGATGATGGCCTATGCGGAAAGCCTGCTTCTGGCCCGCTGAAGCCGGATACTTGCCGGAAATGGTGATATAAACGCGGCGCCGATAGAATCCGGGTTGCGCTGAACGGTTTGTGACTGGAAGAAATGAACCGCTGCGGGATAAACCTCGTTTTTGCGATATAACCGGAATCCAGTGTCACCGAGCCCCAATGCCATGAGCCAGTCACCCCCGGAACGTTTCATCCTGCTGGACGGCATAAGGGGTGTGGCTGCGCTTTTTATCGTTCACCGCCATGCCGAACAGTTTTTCGGACGGGACCCGGCCTCGAGCTATCTTGCCGTGGACCTGTTTTTTGCGCTCAGCGGCTTCGTGCTGGCCCATGCCTATGGCAAGAAACTTTATGAGGGGACAATCACGCCGGGCTTTTTCCTGAAGGCTCGCTTTGCCCGTCTTTATCCACTCTATGTGCTGGCGCTGGCGCTGATGGCGGCCTATTTCATCTGCCTTTACGTGCTGGGCCTGCCGACGCCGATCGATGATCTGCATCGTCTCATTGATCCCGGCGAGCTGGCTTTCGCTCTTGTCACAGGACTTCTGTTCCTGCCCGCGCCCTTCACACTCACCCTGAACGGCGCGCTGTTTCTGGTCAGCCCGGCATGGTCGCTGTTCAACGAACTGGTGGTGAATGCGGTTTATGCCCGCTGGGGTGCGCGCGCGACAATGAAACAGACGGTTTTGGTGCTCGCCGTCAGCGCCGTCGTGCTGATGGTGGCGGCGGCGGAATTCGGCAAGCTGCATGCGGGTTTCCGCTGGCATGAAATGTATGCTGGCATGGGTCGGGTATTTTTCTCGTTTTTTGCCGGTGTGCTGATCTACCGTTTCCGCAACCGCGTGCCGGTGTTGAAGCCGGTGCAGGCCGGTCTTTGTCTACTGCTGGTCTGCTTCATCCTCGCAGTGCCCATGTCAAGCGCGTTGCGGCCGTTTTTCGATCTCGCTGTTGTGCTGATCGTCTGGCCGCTGCTGCTGTTTGTGGCCAGCAAGACCGTACCGGGCCCAAAGATAGGGGCGGTGTCGGTGTTTCTCGCCACGGCATCCTACGCGGTCTATGTGCTGCATATTCCGCTTCTGGCCTGGACGGAGTTTCTGGTCCCGGCGGCCACGCGGGAAACGATCGCCCTGCCGGCCGGGATGGTTTTCCTCGTTACCGTAACCTGCCTGTCATGGTGGCTGACGGTCTATTATGATCAACCCGTTCAGAAATGGCTGAAGAAGCGTCTGAGAAAACGCGCGGAAATCCGCCAGCCGGTCTAGTCCAGCGGGCGGACTGTCGATCTCAAATATGGCGATCTCAAATATGCGCGAAAATCGGAGCCGTCAGCACGAAGGCTGCCACGAGGCTGATGATCGTCAGTTTTGCCGCTCGCATGCGCCGCATTCGGCGGCCGCTCCAGTCATACGTCATACTCACCCTCCACGCAGACGCTACGCCGGTATGGAACCGTTCGGGCTTGGCGCAGACCGGTCATGGTTGCGCAATCAGCCTGAAGCATTGGTCCATTCCCAGGCACCCCTGGCGCGCCTGATCGCGCGCGGGACGCCCAACTTCAGTGTTGCCTGATATACGGCTTTTGCCAAGCCGCTATTTTCATCGGTGATTTTGACGGCTCAATCGCGGGTTGGCCGCGAGCGTCTGGCACCACAATCACCGGTACAGGGGCGGCAGGCCCTGGATGGCGTAACGCGGTAGCGGTTTCCACGCTCTGACACGCTCATGTTTGTGAACGCCGAACAGAAACAGCATTTCCTCTGAAATATCCGCGGGGTTTGTCAAACCATCCTGAAAAAGCTCAATCACCTTGCGGGCGGCATTGTTATAGAGCATGGCATCGTCATCCATGCTGTCGCGCTCGTAGCCGAGACCTTCCAGCACGCACTGGAGCATATTGAGGTCCTGCGACGTGATGATGCAGTTTTGAAAAGTGGAAGACATGACGCCCTCCTTTCTTGTGGGGTTCACAAAAGCCGCAGCGCCGGGCAGGTGTGCCGTGACGCTTCAACGCTTCAAAAGACAGACGTCGACTAGGAACGATTCCCTGTCCGTGCCGTAACGCAATGTCGTGTAAATGCCGGAAGTTGCTGCCGGTCGACGAAAATGCACAGGGCCGGGGCTGGGATACGCCATAGAGGCCTGACAGCGGCAACGCCAGTCAATGATCGATGAGGAAGAGTGCGCCCTTTGGGTGGAATAGGCAAGGCAATTCCGAAGGTGGCGCATGCAAAAGGGATATCTAAAATGTCACCGCTGAAGACAACAAAAAAGGCCGGGGCAATATTGCACCGACCTTCCTCATATCGCTCTTAACACCAGTGCCAGTACATCCGTGGTCAAAAGTCTGAAGCGACAAAACAACTGCGAACGACAATTTCATTCGCGCTCACCAGCAGTTGCTATAAGAACTATCTAGTAGGGCAATGTGGCCAAAACAAGTCCGGCATCCATAATGATACTTTTATCGTCGTGACTTGCCGGCCGATGCCGTGCCCTACTTCTTTTTGCCATCCGCTGCCGTGGCGTTTGCGAACTTCACCTGCGAACCGGCTGGCGCCGCGGCAGGTGTTTTCGTCTTGTCCTTCTTCGGTTTGCGGACTTCCTTGTTACTGCGTACTTGACCCTTAGCCATGATATCGTCCTCCTGAGTTAACCGGGGGGGCGGTAAAAAACCGCCCGCTATTTCTTGCCGGATCGCTTCTTCGCGGGCACCGGTTCGGCGACGACAATAGTCGCTTCCTGTGCCTCGCGAAGCTGGCGAAGGCGCTCTGTCTTGCGAGCGCGCAGGTCGGCTTCGGCGTTGATGATCTGCTTTGCCGCGCTATCGGTCAATGATGCTTTGTCCTGCGCGGATAGTTTGCCGGGCTTGAAAAAAGCTTCTTTTGTCGCGGCCATGGCAGTTCTCCTTCACGGAAGAGCGGTATCGAACAATTACCGGGTACGGACGGCCTTTTTGGGCGCTGGCAGCAGGCCTTCGCGCTGCATTTTCTTCTTTTCCAGCTTGCGGTGGCGGCGCACGGCCTCGGCCTGTTCGCGAACGCGCTTTTCCGACGGCTTTTCATAGGATTCCCGGGCGCGCATCTCGCGGAAAATGCCTTCACGCTGCATTCTCTTTTTCAGGACGCGAAGGGCTTGCTCTACATTGTTGTCTCTGACGAGTACTTGCAAGAATATCTCCTTTAAGCAGCCGATGCCGCTATTTTCTGATTTTGATCGTATTCAGATTGATCCAGCTCGATCCGGTTTCGCGTGGCGCATGGCTTTCGCCCTTGCCTGGCCGCGATGCCGTCGACATCTGCGCATCAATGTCATCGAGCGCGACGCTGCGCTCGAAATTCTCGTGCTGGAAACGTACCCTGTAACGAACCGTTCCCTGCGCTTCGGGCATGACTGACGTGATCCGGCCTGGGCCGTCGGGTTGGGTATTGCCGAGGACCCCTGACTTCAAAAACACGTCATCGCCACAACGATAGGGATTTTTGCGCATTAAGGACCTCCATGGCCCAAAAACAAAAGGCCGGGCTTTTACCCGACCTCTCACAGTCATTTGCACCTGCAGCCAGTACATCCGTGGTCTGCGGGGCCAAAATGACGAATATCAAGCTGCCTGAAGGTTATCGGCAGAGCTTTTTCCGGACCGGCGGTCCTGAACGATCTCATAGCTGATCTTCTGGCCGTCGTTCAGCGAACGCATGCCAGCGCGCTCAACAGCAGAAATGTGAACGAAAACGTCCGTGCCGCCGTTGTCAGGCTGAATGAAGCCGAAGCCCTTGGTGGCGTTAAACCACTTTACAGTACCAGTGTTCATAACGATCTCCTTTTTAGAATCGTTGTGGTTCCCGCGATACCTTGCGGGATTAGATCGATTTTTGAGAGGAAATCCGACGGGGAACACGAGGTTCCGGTAACGACGTCACAAGCAATGGTCGATGGAGATAAATATAGGCACAATTTTCGATTTTGCAATGACCGGGCCCGGAAAATAGGGTTCGTTCCCCATTTGATGGTTTAACCGATTGTTTTATAAGTAAAATATCTTGCTTAAAGATGGTCTGGCGCAGCTGTTTTTCAGCCCGCGCCAGGGGTCACCTCCCGGCTGTCATCGTCCGGCAGGCTACCGGCGCCCGGGGTCTTTTCGTGGTCGGTCAGTGAGGGTTTGGCGTGCGGACCGGCGGGCGGAATCTCACTTGCCTTCGAAGGTTTTTTGTCGGCGGTTTTCGGTTCTTGCTGCTGTGTCATGGGCGTTCTCCTTTGGCAGGAAACGCCGAAAAGGGGGTGAAGTTCCGCAAACACGCAGGCTGGTCACGGCGCGGCAGCGTCAGCGACGGGTGCGCGGCTTCTTTTCTTCGCGGTTCATATCGCGTCCCACCCATTTGAAAAACAGGAAGAGGCTGACGCCGATGATGACGAGCGGAACAAAGGATTCAAAACTGGACATGATTCACTCTTTCTTCCCCCCGGAGAGCATTTTACCGGTATGGAAGAAGCGCGTAATCTGCGGAATATCGTCTGTTCTTTTTGGCAGTTGCCGTCTGTGGCCCGCGGTTTGACACGCCACGGGCCAGAATCGGTCAGAGCGGCAGTGATTTTATCGGCTGGGAGCCGCCGTCGCGGGCGCTTTTCAGCGCTGCCACACCACAGAGGACAGACATGGCGCCGGCGCGTGATCCCGCCCGCTGCCGCAGCCGGTCGTTGGAGCCCGGCTTGAAGATCATGTCGCGCATGCGGTTATCGCCACCATAATGGCCGCCCGGCTCATGCGGCACCCAGATGCGTTCGACACCACCACCGAAGCTCTTCACGACAAGGATTTCGTCGGCCGGCGGTTCCGCCCATGGCTGCTTTTCATATTGGCGCATCTCGATTCGGCCCTTATGGCCGTTAAAGGCAATGTGATGACCCTCGATCGGCATATAGGTATTGAGCGAATAGGAAACCTGCACGCCGCTGGCATAACGGATCGAGGCGCTCATCGTATCGGGAATATCGATCTCTTCGCGGAAAACGCAGGCGTCGCGCATATAACCGTCAATGCTCGACGGATCTTCATAGAGGGCGTCGAGGAAGGGATCTGCGCCGAGATCCATGAAATAATCGCACTCATCCTTGTGCGGACAGGTGCGACAGCGCGTTCCGCGGAACGGGCCGTTCTTGCCGTAGTGCAGCAATTGCCCGAAGCCCTTCACTTCCACGGGATCGGAATCGAGATACCAGTTCAGAAGATCGAAATGGTGGGTGGCCTTGTGCACGAACAGGCTGCCGGAATGTTCGGTGAAGGCGTGCCAGCGGCGGAAGTAGTCCGCGCCGTGCTGGTTATCCAGATACCAGTGGAAATCGACTGACGTGACGGTGCCGATGGCCCCGTCGTCGATCAGTTCCTTGATCCGCGCGGCGGTGGGAGAGAAACGGTAATTGAAGGACACATCGACCCGGCGGCCGCTTTTGGCCTCCGCCGCGCGAATACGGTCGATCTTTTCCGGGGTGGTGGTCATGGGTTTTTCGCTGATGACATCAGCCCCGCCTTCCAGCGCGCGGATGATGATGTCGTCATGGGTATCGTCAGGGGTGCAGACGATCACCAGTTCCGGGCGTTGCTCCACCATCATCCGGTCGAAATCGTCGTAAAGCGGCGCGTTCGATCCCATCATGGCGCGGGCGCGTTCGGCGCGCATCAGGTTCAGGTCGCAAATGCCGACCAGCTCGACATAATCGCTCCAGCCGGCCAAAAGTTCGCGGCCCCACATGGTGGTGCCGCGATTGCCGGTGCCAACCAGCGCATAACGTTTGCGTTTCACCCTTTCAGGCATTGTCTCTCTCCCGGATAATCAACAAACAGTCTTGAAACGCTCGACCACGGTGGCGAGAACCTCGTCCATCGGCCGTGCCTGCCAGCGATGCGAAAAGATTTCTACTTCCTGCGGGCCGTGGAAGCCGGCGGCCTCGATCATGGCGCGAAATGCCTTGAGGTCAATCACACCGTCACCCATCATGCCGCGATCATTGAGGGGATCGGTGGTCGGCACCAGCCAGTCGCAGATGTGGTGGGCAAGGATTTGCCCGTTCCGGCCGGCCCGCGCCACCTGCTCCTCCAGTTCCGGGTCCCACCAGACATGGTAGACATCGATGGCGACACCGGTGCCGGCACCCAGCCGGTCGCAGAGATCAAGCGACTGTTTCAATGTGTTGAAGCAGGCTCGCTCGGCGGCGTAAAAGGGGTGAAGCGGTTCGATGGCCAGCGGCACGCCGGCGGCGCGGGCATAGGGCAGAAGCTTGGCCATGCCGTCTTCCACCATCTGCCGTGCGCCCTTCAGATCACGCGAGCCGGCGGGCAGGCCACCCACGACAAGCACGAGACAATCCGCCTTCATGGCGGCGGCTTCATCGACGGCGCGTTTATTATCCTCGATGGCGCGGCGGCGGCCATCGGCATCGATGGCGGGGAAAAAGCCGCCGCGGCAATGGCCGCTGAGGCGCAGGCCATTCTGCTCGACGATGCGGGCGGCTTCCGCGAGACCGACACCGTGCACCTGTTCGCGCCAGGGCGAAATGGCGGTGATGCCATGCGCAAGGCAGGCATCGACAATGGCGCCGAAATTGCCGCCCTGGCGCACGGTGGCGAAATTGATGGAAAGGCCTTCAAGGCTCATGTCATTATCTCCCCTCGTTCTTTTTCAGCCGATGCCGCGGACGGCCAGAAACGCCTTCATGCGGTGGGTGGCGAGATCCGGCTCGGCCAGCACATTGGCCTTGTCCGCCAGCCGGAAAAGCTCAGTGAAATGCTGGGTGGAGCGGGTGCTTTCCTGCCCGCCGACCATGGTGAAATGGTCCTGCAACCCGTTGAGATAGGCGAGGAACACCACGCCGGTCTTATAAAAGCGGGTCGGGGCCTTGAAGATATGGCGCGACAGCGCCACCGTCGGTTCCAGAATATCGAAAAACTCATTGTCCGCACCGCGCTTCAGGCTGGCGAGCGCCTTTGAAGCGGCCGGCGCGATGGCGTCGAAGATGCCGAGCAGGGCGTCCGAATGGCCCTGTTCGTCACCGGCGATCAGTTCGGCATAGTTGAAGTCGTCGCCGGTATACATGCGCACGCCTGCTGGCAGGCGGCGGCGCATGACGATTTCCTTGTCCTTGGAGAGAAGCGAAATCTTGATGCCGTCGATCTTTTCGGCATTTTCCTCGATCATGGCGAGGCAGGTTTCCATGGCGGCCATGTGGTCACCGGAACCCCAATAACCCTTGAGCGCCGGGTCGAACATTTCGCCCAGCCAGTGGATCACCACTTTCTGCTCGGCGCGGGAAAGTACCCTGGCATAAGCCTTGAGATAATCGTCCGGGGAACGGGCAGCAGCGGCCAACGCGCGACTCGCCATCAGGATAACGCGACCGCCTTCTCCCTGAACAAAATCAAGCTGTTCCAGATAAGAGTCAATAATCTGGTTTAGATCATAACCGCCACTATCAAGATGGTCTGTGCCGACGCCGCAGGCAATCAGCGCATCCTTGCGGCTGGCCGCTTCCTTCAGCGAACGGGAGATCAATTCCTGCGCCTGCGGCCAGGCCAGCCCCATGCCGCGCTGCGCCGTATCCATCGCCTCGGCAACGCCAAGACCGAGGTCCCACAGACGGTGGCGGAAACGCAGCGTCGCCTCCCAGTCAATGGCGGGCGTCAGCCACGGGTCGTTATCGGCAAAAGGATCGGCCACCACATGGGCGGCGGCGAAAGCGACGCGGTTGAAATCCGCGGCACTTCGTTTTTCAACGGCGACGGGCGTGCCTGATAGCCGGTAGACCTCGATACTGCGGTCGTCCTTTGGAAGCTTGAGTTCGCTCACATCTGCCTCCTTAGGAAATAGCGGGAACGTCGAGCCAGCGGCGTTCCTTCCACGATCTCAACCCCAGTTCGGCAAGCTGCACGCCCTTCACGCCTTCCATCAGCCCATAGGGCCACGGCTCGTTGTCGACGAGGTGGCGAACGAACATTTCCCACTGCGCCTTGAAGCCGTTGTCATAGACGATATTGTCCGGCACTTCCTGCCAGGTCTTGTAGAAATCGATAGTCTGCGGCTGGTCGGGGTTCCATACCGGCTTTGGTGTGTTGGTGCGATGCTGGGTAAAGCATTTGGTCAGGCCCGCCACCGCCGAACCATGGGTGCCATCCACCTGGAAGGTCACGAGGTCATCGCGGCGCACCCGCACCGCCCATGAGGAGTTGATATGGGCGATGGCGCCGCCTTCCAGCTCGAAGGTGGCATAGGCCGCATCGTCCGCATCTGCCTTATAAGCTTTGCCCTGCTCGTCGAAACGTTCCGGAATATGGGTGGCGCCGAGGCAGCTTACCGATTTCACCGGGCCGAACAGATTGTCGAGCACATACCGCCAATGGCACAGCATATCGAGAATGATACCGCCGCCATCCTTCAGGCGGTAGTTCCATGAGGGGCGCTGCGCCGGCTGCCAGTCGCCCTCGAACACCCAATAGCCGAACTCGCCGCGCACCGAGAGGATTTTGCCGAAAAAGCCGCTATCGCGCAGCATGGCAAGCTTGCGAAGGCCCGGAAGGAACAGCTTGTCCTGCACGACGCCGTGCTTGATGCCCGCACTTTCGGCCAGCCGGGCAATCGCCAGCGCCTCTTCCATCGTGTCGGAAATCGGCTTTTCGCAATAAACGTTCTTGCCGGCCTTGATGGCTTTCTCCAGCAGGCTGCCGCGCATCTGCGTCGTGCCGGCATCGAAGAACAGCGTGTCGTCAGGGTTTGCGAGCGCCGCATCGATATCGGTCGTCCAGCGGGCGACATTGTGCTTTCTGGCGATTTCCTCGATCTTCGCACCGTTGCGGCCGACCAGAATGGGGTCGAGCATCACCCTTTCACCATTCTTCAAAAGCACGCCGCCCTGATCGCGAATGGCGAGAACGGAGCGCACGAGATGCTGGTTGTAACCCATGCGGCCGGTAATGCCGTGCATGATGACGCCGATACGTTTCATGAATTTCCTCCCAAGGCGGCCTTTTCCCGAAGGCCGCTTCCGTCAAACATGGCAATTTGTAACCATTTGGTTATTTGTGATCGTGAAGAATGCGATCTGTCAAGGTGTTTTTGGCAGGAAAAAACTGGATTTCGTGTGCCGCCGCCATAGTGCATCTTCGCCGCGCCGCAACAGAAAACGACGCGCTTCGCGGTTGCGAATGGCACGTCGTCACTGTTGTTAAAGGAGAATTCGGTTCAGCCGGATCAGACCGGCCGCACCGCAGCAAGCAGGGTGCTGACGATGTGCTGACCCCAGCGTTCAAGTTCGGCCGGGTCGGTCAGGTCGCGCTGGAAAATGGTGGACAGCGTGAACCGGTTCGACAGATAAAAGGCGCCGAGTGAAGCGATGGTCAGATAGACGTCGATCGGATCCAGCCCGTCGCGAAATTCGCCTGCATCGCTGCCTCGCCGCAGCACGTCTTCAAGCTCCGAAATGAAATTCGAATGCATCGCGGCAATTGTCGGGGATTGCCTGAGATAGCGGGCTTTATTGAGGTTTTCCGTGGCGAGAATGCTCAGGAATTCGGGATGGTCGAGGAAATAATGCCAGGTGAAAAGCGCAAGCTCCCGCAACCCTTCCGCTGGGGGTTTGCGTGTCAGGTCAAGACGCCTTTCGGTGTGGCGGATATGGCGATAGGCATCCTCCAGAACGGCAAGATAAAGCGCATCCTTGTCGCCGAAATAATGATAGATCATCCGCTTGTTGGTGCCGGCGCGGCGGGCGACGACATCGATTCGAGCGCCGGCCAGACCTTTCGCTGCCACTTCGCGGCGGGCCGCTTCAAGGATCGCGGCCCGGGTTCTTTCAGGGTTCCGTACCTGTGTTGTCGCGCGTTTGCGCTTGGGCGGTAGCGTTTCTTCCGGGGCCGCATCGAGTGGCTGGTTTTTTGTCGTTTTTTCCATTTCAGCACCCGCTTGACAATGTTGGTGATCGGTGTTCCCATGTAACCAATTAGTTATAAAACGGCAAGTGTCGTTTACGTTCATCATCAATTGGCAGTCAATAGGGAGGAGTTGCCAATGCCCATGATGCTTAAGAGGAGAACTGTGCTTTCGACGGGGCTTGCGGCCCTGTCGCTCGCAACATTGGGGGGAGGGTCGGCGCAGGCGCAGGCCGCGCGCCTTCGCATGTTGTGGTGGGGGTCGCAGGAGCGTGCCGATCGCACCAACAAGGCGATATCGGCCTATAAGCAGGTGAAGCCCGATCTCGACATTGCCGGCGAATTTGCCGGCTGGAGCGATTATTGGCCGCGCCTTGCCACGCAGGTGGCGGGCCGCAATGCGCCCGATCTGATCCAGATGGATTATCGCTATATCTTCGAATATGGCCGTCGCGGCGCGCTTGCGCCGCTGGACGATTATATCGGCAAGGGCCTGAAAATCGAGGATTTCGGCAAGATGAACATCGATTCCGGCAGGGTCGATGGCAAGCTTTACGGCATCAATCTCGGGGTCAATTCCAGCGCTGTCTTCTTTGACAAGGCGGCGTGGGAAAAATCCGGCGCCACACCGCCGGCGACCGGGCAGACCTGGGAGGAATTCGCCGAAAACGCCGCCAGGCTCAGCAAGAACAAGCCGAAACCCGGTTATTATGCCACGGCCGATGCGAGCGGCGTGGAACCGAGCTTCGAAAACTGGCTGCGCCAGAACGGCAAGTCGCTTTATACGCAGGATGGCGCCATCGGCTTCGATCCTACTGACGCGACCAAGTGGTTCTCCCTGTGGGCCGACCTGCGCAAGAGCGGCGCCTGCGTGCCGGCCGATGTGCAGGCGCTGGACCAGCTCAATATCGAAACCAACCCTTTGACGACTGGCAAGGCGGCTACCGCTTTTGCCCATTCCAACCAGTTCGTCGGTTATCAGAAGCTCAACAAGTCCAAGCTTGCGATAAGCTCCTATCCGAAGAGCAAGAAGGATGGGCCTTCCGGCCATTATCTGAAGCCCTCCATGCTCATCAGCGTCGCCAATGGCAGTGCAGGCATCGAGCAGGCGGTTGGTTTCATCAACTTCCTCGTCGCCGAACCTGAGGGCATCGATATTCTCGGTGTCGAGCGCGGCGTTCCGGCCTCGGAATCCATGCGCAACGCCCTGAGCAGCAAGCTCGACGAGGTCAGCAAGATCATGGTGGACTATATTGCCGAGATTACCCCCGGCGTCGGCGATCTGCCGCCGGCGCCGCCTCCGGGTGCGGGCGAGTTCGCCTTCGTCCTGAAACGCACGGCGGAAGAAGTCGGTTTCGGCAAGATTTCGCCGGAAGAGGGCGGTGACCGCCTCGTCAAGGAATCCGAAACCGTTATCAAACGGAAGTGATGGTTTATGGCCTTTCGATCTGAAACTCTTGTGGGGGAGAGCCGTGGCGCGGCTCTCCCGAAGCGGGGCGGCATGAGGCGGATGTTTGACCGCAACATTCACGCCTACCTGTTTCTCCTGCCCTGGCTTATCGGCTTTTTCGGCCTCACGCTGGGCCCGGCGCTTGCTTCGCTTTATCTGTCTTTCACCAATTACGACCTGTTGCAGTCGCCGGACTGGGTGGGGGCGGCCAATTATGTGCGCATCGCCACCGCCGACCCAAAATTCGCCGCGGCCATGCAGGTGACTTTTACCTATGTGCTGCTTTCGGTGCCGCTGAAGCTGATCTTCGCGCTGCTGGTGGCGCTTGCCTTTAATCGCGGCATCCGTGGTCTTACGCTTTACCGGGCGATTTTTTACCTGCCGTCGCTGCTCGGTTCCAGCGTGGCGATCGCCGTTCTCTGGCGCCAGCTTTTTGCGTCGGATGGTCTTGTCAACATGATCCTGTGGCAGGCTTTCGGTTATGAAGGGCCAAGCTGGATTTCCAATCCGGATTATTCGATCTACACGCTGGTCATCCTGTCCGTCTGGCAGTTCGGCTCGCCGATGATCATCTTCCTCGCTGGCCTTAGACAAATTCCGCAGGATATGTATGAGGCTGCCGAAATAGATGGTGCCAGCAAGGTGCGGCAGTTCTTCCGCATTACCCTGCCGCTTTTGACCCCGGTGATCTTCTTCAACGCGGTGATCCAGACGATCGATGCCTTCAAGGCTTTCACCCCCGCCTTCATCATCTCCGAAGGCACCGGCGGGCCGATCAATTCGACGCTGTTCTACACGCTCTATCTCTATCAGGAAGCCTTCGGTTTCTTCCGCATGGGCTATGCTTCCGCACTTGCCTGGATTTTGGTGATCATCATCTCGCTGTTCACGGCCTTCTCGTTCCTCAGCGCGAAATACTGGGTGCATTACGATGACTGACGCTGTTACCGCTCCCCGGCCGGGACAAGGCCCGCAACGCTCGCCGCTGAAATCGGTGATGCTCCACACGGCGCTGATCATCGCCTCCTTTGCGATGCTCTACCCGATCCTGTGGATGATTTCAGGCTCCTTCCGGCCGCAGGACGAGTTGTTCGGCTCGTCGTCGCTTATCCCCTCGGCAGTCGATGTCGGCGGTTATATCAGAGGCTGGACGGGGCTACAGGTGAGCTTCGGGCAGTTCTTCTGGAACTCCTTCTTCATCTCGGTGCTCGCTACCATTGGCAATGTGGTCGGCTGCTCGCTCACCGCCTTTGCTTTTGCAAGGCTTCGGTTCGGTGGGCGCAATTTCTGGTTCGCGCTGATGCTCGGCACCCTGATGTTGCCCTATCATGTCGTGCTCATCCCGCAATATATCCTGTTTCTGGAAATGGGCTGGGTGAACACCTCGCTGCCGCTGATAGTGCCGAAGTACCTCGCGACGGATGCCTTCTTCATCTTCCTGATGGTGCAGTTCTTCCGCGGTATTCCGCGTGAACTGGACGAGGCGGCTGTCATGGATGGCTGCTCGCCCTTCCGCATCTACTGGAAGATCATGCTGCCGCTGTCGATGCCGGTACTGGCCACGGCCGCCATTTTTTCCTTCATCTGGACCTGGGACGATTTCTTCGGCCCGCTGATCTATCTGAACGACATCAACACCTACACCGTACAGCTCGGTCTCCGATCCTTCGTGGATTCCACCGGCAGCTCGGACTGGACCTCGCTTTTCGCCATGTCCAACCTGTCGCTGGTGCCGGTCTTCCTGTTTTTCCTGTTTTTCCAGCGGCTGCTGATCGAAGGCATCGCCACGACGGGAATGAAACGCTGAACCGGGGAAGCCGGACCGAGAATGCATTTTATAAGACCATCAACACTGTCGCCGCCGCCGTTTGCGCGGTGCGACAGTCGGGAGAAACAGCATGGCAAGCAGCATTACTCTGGAAAAAATCGTCAAGCGGTTCGGCGCTTTTCCGGTCGTTCACGGTATCGATCTCAAGATCGAGCCGGGTGAATTCACGGTGTTCGTCGGCCCTTCGGGCTGCGGCAAATCCACGCTTCTGCGCATGATCGCCGGTCTCGAAGAAATCTCCGAGGGTGATCTTCGCATCGATGGCGAAAGGGTGAACGAAACAGCCGCCTCCAAGCGCGGCATTGCCATGGTTTTCCAGTCCTATGCGCTCTATCCGCATATGAGCGTTTACAAAAACCTCGCTTTCGGGCTGGAAACGGCGGGTTACAAGAAACCGGAAGTCGAGGCGCGGGTGCAGAAAGCCGCCGATATCCTGCAGATCGGCCCGTTGTTGCAGCGCAAGCCGAAGGCGCTTTCCGGCGGCCAGCGCCAGCGCGTCGCCATCGGCCGCGCCATCGTGCGCGAGCCGAAAATCTTCCTGTTCGATGAGCCTCTGTCCAACCTCGATGCCGAACTGCGCGTGCAGATGCGTGTCGAAATCGCCAAGCTGCACCAGACGCTCGGCAGCACCATGATCTATGTAACGCACGACCAGGTGGAGGCCATGACCATGGCTGACAAGATCGTCGTCCTGCGCGACGGCCGCATCATGCAGGTCGGCCGCCCGCTCGATCTCTACAACAATCCGGCCAACCAGTTCGTGGCCGGCTTCATCGGCTCGCCGAAGATGAACTTCCTCTCCGCCAAAGTGGTTTCAGGCGACAGTTCCAACCGCACAATAGAGGTGGCCGGTCAGCGAATCGTGCTGGAAAAACCGGTCGCGGCTCAGCAGGGCGAAACTCTGACCTTCGGCGTGCGCCCCGAACACGTCAACCCGCAGGCGCAGTCCTCGCTCGGTGAAGCGTCGATCCAGCTAGTGGAACATCTCGGTGGCTCGACGGTGGTTTACACCAGTACACCCGATGGTCAGCCCGCCACCGTGCTGCTGGACGGCCAGCGCCATATCCGCATTGGCGAGACCATTCCTTTTGCATTTGATCTGGCGAAAACGCATCTGTTCGGGGCGGATGGACGGCGGATATGAGAATGAGTGTGTGGGAGCTGTCTCACCGTAGGGCGGCTAACGAAGTCCGCAAAGCTTGCGTTCGTCATCCCCGAGTTTGTCCCTAGGATCTGCAACCTGTTGATTTTGTTCAACGTGATTAGATCCTCGGCACAGGGCCGAGGATGACGTCGCGTGTGAGGTTGCAATCGTGCACTAATCGGCCACTCTGTGGCCAGCGAGTATCTCGCTTAGCGTCACCGCATCTTCCGCAAACTGGCCGACATCGTCACCTTTGACGAATTCCAGCATCGCATAAGCCGGTTTCGTCCATTCGCTCTCCGGCAACGCCTCGACACACGACTGCCAATAATCCACTCGGTCGGCAAGCGGCAGACGGTTGGTGTCGGCAAGCCATGCAAAGATGTGCAGATGGCAGACGCGTGAGCCGATTTTCGATATTTCAGCGAGAGCCTTTTCGAGCGGCAGGCCGGGTGCCGGCTGCCAGTAGAAAAAGAGGTTGGGTAGGGCCAAATCCTGCGCCAGTTGCAGGGCCGAGGGCAGGGTGTCTGTCAGTGAATTGGGGTGATATTCGAGGCCGATCGTCATGTCGTAATCCTGCGCTTGGCGGGCGATCTCTGCCAGCGCCTCGGTGGCCGTGCGGCGCTCGGCGGGAGAGTAGTCCGTGGAAGGCCTTTTACGTTGGCCCGGCCAGATACGGATATGGCCGGTGCCGAGCGCTTTGGCGGTTTCCAGCACGGCGGTCAGATCTTTCCGCGTAAAATCCGGCGCGAAGATGTAGGAGCCGTAGGAGGAGACGGCGAGGCCCGCTTTAGCGGTCCGCTCGGCCACATCCCTTGCATTTTCGAGGTCGCCGGCGGGAACGTGGATATCCGCGCCCCATTCGATTGCCCTGATGCCGTTTGCGACGGCAAGGTCGATGACGGCCTGCGGCGACAGAGAGCGGAAGGTGACGGAGCAGAGGCCCGGCTCGAAAATCCTCATGCGATCAGTTCCAGATGTTCAGGCCGCACCTCCTGCTCAAGCGCCCGGCCGAGACAGAAACGTTCGATCTCGGCTATCGCCATGTCGCCGAGGCGCGCACGCTCCAGACCGGTGGCGCCGGCGATATGCGGTGTCAGAAATACATTCGGTAGGCTGTAGAAGAGCGAATCCGGCGGCGGCACTTCCGGATCGGTCACGTCGATGACGGCTTCGATGCGGCCGGTCTTCAGTTCGCTCAGAAGCGCATTTTCATCCACCAGCGCGCCGCGTGCCGTGTTGATGAGTGTCGCGCCATCCTTCATCCGGGCGATTTCCTGCGCGCCGATCATATGCCGCGTTTGCGGCAGGGAGGGCGCATGCAGGGATATGACATCGCTTATCGCCATCAGCGCATCAAGCGACACGAGGCGCACGCCGAGCCGTTCCGCCTCCGCCGGGTTTAGAAAAGGGTCAAAGAGAACAAGATCGAGATCGAAGGGGCGCAGGAGCGCGATGACGCGCCGTCCGATCCGCGACGCCCCAACGATGCCGACGGTAAGGCCGAGATTGCCGATAGGCTCGGATTGCAGTCGTTCGACATTGCTCCGCCCGCGATCATTTTTGTAGAGGCGCCTGAAGCCGAAGGCGCGTTTGCCAGCCAGCAGGATCATCGCCAGCGTAAATTCGGCGACCGGCTGCGCATTTGCCTCCGCCGCGCTGCACACGGTGATGCCGCGTTCGAAGACCGCTTGCGACAGGAAATATTTGACCGTGCCGGCGGCATGGGAGATCAGCTTCAGTCGTGGCATCCGTGCCAGTTCCCTTGCGCCTACCTCAGGACAACCCCAGCCGGTCAGGAGAATATCCGTGTGTTCCAGCCGATCCTGCACGGATGGATCGTGAAAATCGTAGATCCGGGCCATATCGAGGATTTCAACGCTGTGCGACAACCTCTCGAGCGCCTGAGGTGTCAGCACGTGCTGCGTCCGCTCCGGGTCCATGGCAAGGCTGAGACGCGGAAGCGGGCTCGTCATTGCGGTTCTCCCGCCATGGCGCTGACGGGAACGCCCCTATCCGCAAACAGGCGGTCTAGCGCCTCAAGGTCCGGGCATGCGGGAACGGCGGCAAGCGCCCGTTCACTCTCTGCTCCCGCCACGCCCGCAAAGACGGCGCAGGCGAGCATGGTTTCGCCAGCCGGAATCTCGCCGCGCAATTGCGGCACGGTTGTTTTGGCGTTGATGAGATTGGTATTGGGCAGCGCCTTCAGCGCCACGCCGTGACGGCTTATCGTCGAGCCGAGATCGACGATGGCGGATATGTCGGTGCCGCAATCGGCCGTCGCTTTTCCACCTGTTTCGCTGACGACATCGCGTTCGCCATCGTTGCGGTTGATCGCAAAGCCGCCTTCGGCAACGGCAAGAGCACGCGCGGAGGTGATACGGTGCAGCCTGACATGCCAGTTTTCGGCCGCAACCAGTGTCGTTTCAACCGTCACATCCGGGAAGGGCTTCCACGTCGCGCGCAGATTTGCCCCGGCCATCAGGACCTTCCGGTTGGTCTCTCGCACGCGGTAATGCAGGCCGTCGTCGGAGAAGGCCAGTATATTGTCAAAACCATTGGTCCTGAAGCCGCGCTCGTCCACCTCGACGCCAAAGCCGTAACGGGAGGAATAGGCGAATTTGGCGTATTTCTCGGGCCCGCCGCGCATGGCGAGGTTTTCCTGGCCGCTCGAAAGCGCGGTGACGTTGCCCTTCGCCCGCATCATTACCATGCCGGGATGGACGAGTGGGTGCGGGTTGGTGGACACCTTGGGCAATGTCTCCTGCGCCTGCCAGAAGGGGTGGCTCTCCGGTAAAGCCAGCGGCAGAAAGGCCTTGAAGGCCCAATAGGGCGAACCGGCCGAATTGTAGCTTTCCGACATGGTCAGCTGCGGATAGGCGTAACCGATGGAGAGCACACCGTCGCGGTCCGCAATCGGCTTTTCCGCCCACCAGCGCAGATGACTGAGATAAAGCCCCTTGATCTCGCCCCAGGGCAGTGCTTCCTCATCTGCAAAGGCAAGGCCGGCCCAGAAGCCGCCGCAGGCGAAACGATAGGTCATGGAACGACCGAATGCGAGCGCGCCGCCATCCTCATCGAACCAGCTGGCGAAATCGCCGGCGAAGAGACGGGCGCGCTCGCGATAACGTTTGGCGTAGGCATCGTCAGGCTTGCTGAGCCTGGCATAGATCAAGCCGTAAAAATGCATGGCGAAGGCGATATAGTGATCGATGCGGCGATAGTTGCCGTCGCGATACCAGCCGTCGGCAATGTAGAAATCGTCCAGTTCCTTCTGGAATGTCTCGGTCAGGCTGCGGTCGAAACCGATACCGAGATGGTCGAGCGCCATGTCGACCATCACCCGGAAGAACTTCCAGTTATTGTCGGCATAATTGCGCTCGCGTGCCGCCAACAGATAGCGGCTGACATTCTCCTTCTGCGCGTCGGACAGCGGCTCCCAGAGGTGTTGCGGCGCGAGGCGCAGCGCAAAACCAATTGCTGCAAGCTCGACCAGCCGCTGATCTTTCTGGCGCACATCGCCCCAATAATCGGGGTGGGCGGGGTCGGTGCCGTTGGCGATTCCCTTTGCCAGAAGTGGCCAATGGGCGAATGTATCGCCGCTCAACGCAAGCGGCGCGATGCCCCAGAGCGGCCGGGCGAAACCTTCGAGATCGGCTGCGGCCCGGTCGAAATGCGCGGCGGTGCCGCTTAGTGCCACTCTTGCTCCGCCCGGTGAAAAATAAGGGAGCAGCGGCGCGAAACTGTCGTCGAGTGCGCGCCGGACATCGGCGCGGCTCTTGAGCGGATTGCCATGCAACGGGTTAAATCTTGCCATATCGCTTCTGGTCCCCGTGTCATGCATTTTGTCATGCATCGCCTGCTGCCTTTCCGGTGTTTTTTGCCTGCCCGGCGGTCTGCCCTTCCACTAGCTGCACGCCGAGCTGTATGTGTCGGGCATTGGCGGAAGGTTCCGTCATCCGGCGCCGCAGCAGCTCCACCGCTTCGCGGGCAATTTCACGGCGATCAACCCTGATCGTGCTGAGCCTCGGGGTGGAGAGTTCGGCAAAGGGCAGGTCGTCGAAGCCGATGATGGAAAGATCGTCCGGAACGCTGAGGCCAAGCTCCTGCGCAGCACCCAGCGCGCCGAGCGCAATCGCGTCGTTCATGCAGAAAATGCCTGTTGTCCCAGGGTCTTTGGCAAGCAGCTGGCGAACCGCATCGCCGGCCTGTCCGAAACCGCTCTCCACCGTTGAAAGCAGGCATTCTTCATAGGTTGCTCCCTCTTCCTCGATCGTTTGCCGGAAACCGCGCATGCGCTCCCGGATGGTGTGGCGATGATGCGGGCCGATATAGGCGACCTTGCGGTGGCCGAGTTCCAGAAGCCGCCGCGCCGCCATCGCGCCGCCGTAAAAGTTGGAGGGTGAAATGCAGTCCAGCAGCATCGCAGGATCGGCGCTGTTGACCAGAACCGGCTGCACCACACCCTGCGTGATGCGGTGAATGATTTCGTCTTCGGGGTCGAGACCGATGGCGAGAAGGCCGTCTACTTCGCAGACGCGCTGCGTGAGCGCCTCGTCGATCTGCTTCTGGTGCAGGAGCCGGATATCGAGTTCGAAGCCATCTGTCTGGGCAAGGCTGCGCAGCGTGTCGAAAATATCGTGATAGAAGGCACCGATGTCGCCGGTCGCTCTTTCCGCAGCCATCAGCGCAAGAATTTTTTTGCCCTCCAGCGTCACGCCGCTCGCCTGGTTTCCGGTCGCGCGCAACGGATAACCAAGCTCGGCGGCCACACCCAGCACCTTTGTCTGGATCGAAGCGCTGATGCCTTTTTCCCCCGCTAGAACGCGAGAAACCGTGCTGATGGAGACACCGGCGCGTTGGGCGATATCCGACTGGCGCGGGCGGCTGATGTCGGGCGTATCGTTCATGTCGTCTCCTGCGCTTGCATAAAAAACTAATATGATGCAAATATTGCAAACTAAGAAAATTTGCAAGAATTTAAGTGGAATATGAAAAATTTGCAAAACGCGGGAGGAGCAGATGCAAATGATCGATAGACGTGGATTTCTGGTGACGGCGGCGCTGGCCGGCCTGGGGGCTGCGGCGGGTGGTTTTCGCGCTATGGCGGCGGAAACCCGGCTTCGTTGCGTATGGTGGGGGTCAGCAGATCGCAACAAGCGCACCAATGAGGTGATTTCGCTTTACCAGAAGGCCGATCCGCAAACGGTGGTGAGCGGCGAGATGATTGCCGGTTCTGACTACTGGACCAAGCTAGCCACCTCCATGGCCGGGCGCAATGTCGCCGATATCTTCCAGCTCGAGCCTTCCACGATTGCTGATTATTCCGGTCGTGGCGCCTGCATGGAACTCGACCAGTTCGTCGGCTCGGCGCTTGATCTTTCCAACTTCGGCAAAAGCGAGATCGATCTTTGTCGTATCGATGGCAAGCTTTATGGCGTTGGCCTCGGGCTCAACTCCTTCTGCATGATGTATGATGCCGAGGCGCTGAAAGAAGCGGGCGTCTCCATGCCGGCGGGCCAGATCACCTGGACGGCGCTGGCGGAACTGGCACGCGATTTCAAGAAGAATGGCCCGGCAAAAAGAAACTACTGGGCGGTGCCCTATGGCGCGCGGTATCATTATGTTTTCGACGTCTGGCTGCGCCAGCGCGGCAAACTCCTGTTCCAGGATGGCACCATCGGTTTCAACAAGGAAGACGCCAAGGAATGGTTCGCCTATTGGGAGAAACTGCGCGAGGACAAGCTCTGCGTTTCCGCCGATATCCAGACGCGTGATGACAATACCATCGAATCCAACGCTTTGACGCTTGGAAATTCGGCCATCGGTTTTGCTTATTCCAACCAGCTCGTGGGTTACCAGGCGCTCAACAAGAAGACGCTGTCCATCGGCATGCTGCCCGGTGAGGGCGAGGGCAAACCGACCGGACATTATTACCGGCCGGGCCTTATCTGGTGCATTTCCTCCACCTCCACCAATCCGGAAGCGGCGGCCAAGTTCATCAACTTCTTCGTCAACGATGTCGACGCCGGCAAGGTTCTCGGTGTCGAGCGCGGTGTGCCGCCGGCGAAAAAGGTGCGCGAGGCGGTGTTGCCAAGCCTCAACGAGACCGAACGCAAGACGGTGGATTATATCGAGGGCCTGTCCGGCAAGCTCGATCCCTATCCGGAACCTGCCCCGATCGGCGCCAATGAATTCGACCGTGGTGTGATGCGGCCGATTGCCGATTCGCTTGCCTTCGGTCGCGCCAGCGTCGATGAGGCGGCGCAGAATCTTGTCGACACCGGCACGCGGACCCTGCGCAAGCGCGGTTGACGACAAAAAGGGCACCGCCACACGGCCTCGCAGCCGTGTGGCGTTGCTTTTTTCATTGATCGCGAGAGGACCGCGACGAGATGAGCGGCGCTTTACGCCCTCTGCTACGGCTTTATGACAAACAGGGCTGGACAAGGGCAGGGCATTTAAGCCAGAAATTCTGATCTGGATCGATAAATCTGAAGATTAGACCATGGCGCCCAATTTCCTCCTCGTTGATGCTGAAAAAGAATTCGATGTGCTGAAGGCGGCTGCGTCGCTGATCCGCGTGCAGATATTGAAGTTGCTGCATGAGGCCAATGGCCTGAACGTCAACGAGATCGCCCAGAGGCTGGCGCTGCCGCAATCCACCGTATCGGCCGGCGTGGCGGTTCTCGAAGAGGCGGGGTTGTTGCGAACGGAGACGCGCAAGGCGCGCAAGGGCAGTCAGAAAATCTGCTTTGCCACCTGCGACGAGCTCATCGTTTCTTTCCGAAAACCGGAGACGCCAGCAGCTTCCAACTATATCGCAGTGGCGATGCCGCTCGGTCTTTATACGCAGAGTTCGGTCACCGCGCCCTGCGGCATCTGCTCGCCGGAGGGTATCATCGGGCTGCTGGATGTGCCCGATACATTCATGGATCCGGACCGCATGAAGACGGCGCTGCTGTGGCTGACCTCGGGTTTCGTGGAGTATCAATTCCCCAATAATGCCAAGATTCAGGGCCGGAACGTCGAGGAAATCGAATTTTCGATGGAAGTGAGTTCCGAGGTGCCGGGAACCCACAGCAATTGGCCGTCCGATATCACGCTGTCCGTGAACGGCAAGGAAATCGGTGTCTGGACCTCGCCGGGCGACTTCGGCGACAAGCGGGGCGTCTTTACGCCGGACTGGTGGAAACTGTCCGGTTCCCAATATGGCATGCTGAAAACATGGCGTATCACACCGCAGGGAACCTATGTCGACGGAACGCGGATTTCGGATGTCACGCTTGCGGATATTGATCTAGCAAGCCACCGTTCCATTCGCTTGCGCATTGAGGTCAAGGCCGATGCAAAACATCCCGGCGGGTTGAATATATTCGGTCGCGGTTTCGGCAATTACGATCAGGACATCGTCCTGCGTCTGCGAACGGCCGTCTGATCCAGCAAATTTAATAAGTATGATTTTAGCGGTTGACAGGCGCGGATTCTCTCGGCAACTATATTACGAAATATGGTTTATATCATATTCTAAGATATAAATGCGCAGGGAGGAGAGCCTATGAAAGCGCGGGTTTCAGTCCACCGGGACTTCCGGATTGGGCGTATCGACGATCGCCTATATTCCGCCTTCATCGAACATATGGGGCGTGCGATCTATGGCGGGATTTACGAGCCCGGCCATCCGCAGGCGGATGCGAACGGCTTTCGCAAGGACGTCCTGAAATTCGTGCAGGACCTGAAAATCCCGGCCATCCGTTATCCCGGCGGCAACTTCGTCTCTGCCTATCGCTGGGAAGACGGCATCGGCCCGCGCGACCAGCGTCCCATCCGTCTCGACCTTGCCTGGCGCTCGAAGGAAACCAACCAGATCGGCATCAATGAGTTTGCCGACTGGGCGCAGATGGCCGGCATCGAGATGATGCTTGCCGTCAATCTCGGTTCCCGTGGCCTGGATGATGCCCGCAACTTTCTCGAATATGTGAATTTTCCAGGCGGTACGGCGCTCAGCGATCTGCGCCGCAGCCACGGCACCGAAAAGCCGCATGGCGTGAAAATGTGGTGCCTCGGCAACGAGATGGACGGCCCCTGGCAGATCGGCCACAAGACGGCAGTGGAATATGGCCGTCTGGCCAACGAAACCGCCAAGGCCTTCAAGGGCTTCGATCCCACCATTGAAGCGATTGTCTGCGGCAGTTCCAATGACGGCATGCCGACCTATCCCGAATGGGAGCGCGAGGTGCTGGAGGAGTGCTACGAGAATGTCGATCACATCTCGCTGCACAAATATTTCGGCAATAACAGCCGCGACACGCTGAATTATTTCGGCAAGATCGAGGAAACCGGGCGTTACATCCAGACCATTGCCGGTGTCATCGATTACGTGAAGGCGAAGAAGCGCGCCAAGAACGACGTGTCCATCTGCTTTGACGAATGGAATGTCTGGTATCACATCCGCGAAGACGACGGCAAACGCATCAAGAGCTGGGACTGGCCGGAAGCGCCGGCGCTGCTGGAAGAGACTTACAACTTCGAGGATGCGCTGTTTGTCGCCGGCCTGCTCAACGAATTCATCCGCCGTTCGGATCGCGTGCGCATCGCCTGCATCGCCCAGCTCGTCAATGTCATCGCTCCCATCCGGGCGGAAAAGAACGGGCCCGCCTGGCGCCAGACGATCTATTACCCCTATCAGTTCGCCTCGCTTTATGGCCGTGGCGTTGCGCTGAATGTCGCGGTCGATTGCCCGACTTATGATTGCAACGCGGCCGATGACGTCAAATATCTCGACGTCGCCGGTGTTTATGATGAAGCCGAAGGTATGGTGACGCTGTTCGTCCTCAACCGGCATCTCACCGAGGCGGCCGATATCAATGTCGGCCTCACCGGGTTCTCGTCGGCCACGCTCGACCTGCATCTTGCCATGGCGGGATATGATCTGCGCGTCGGCAACGGCCCGGATCAGCCGGATCGCGTCGTGCCGGTGCCGGGCAGCGGCGTTGGTGTCGAGGATGGGGCGCTGAAGGGTTCCGTGTCGGCACTGTCCTATCACGTGCTGCGGCTGAAGGTTCAGTGAGGCGGCCATGGGTGTCCGTCTCAACAATATAGCCAAGTCCTTCGGATCTTTCGCAGCGATCCGGGATGTCTCGATGGAAATCCCGACCGGCAGCTTTGCGGTCTTTGTCGGGCCTTCCGGTTGCGGCAAATCCACGCTGCTGCGGATGATCGCCGGTCTTGAAGAGACCAGCGGCGGCCGCATCGCCATCGACGACCGCGATGTCACGGCCGTCGAACCGGCCGAACGCGGCGTCGCCATGGTGTTCCAGAACTATGCGCTTTATCCACATCTCAGCGTGTTCGAGAACATGGCTTTCAGCCTGCGGCTTGCCCGCAGGCCGAAAGCCGAGGTGAATGAAAGGGTGGGCGAAGCTGCGCGCATCCTGCAGCTTGAAGACCATCTGCATAAAAAACCGTCGCAGCTTTCGGGCGGGCAGCGGCAGCGCGTGGCGATCGGCCGCGCCATCGTGCGGCAGCCGAAGGTCTTCCTTTTCGACGAGCCGCTGTCCAACCTCGATGCGGAGCTGCGCGTCCAGATGCGGTTGGAACTGACGCGTCTTCACCGCAAGCTCGGCGCCACGATGATCTATGTCACGCATGACCAGGTGGAGGCCATGACGCTTGCGGACAAGATTTTCGTGCTGAAGGGCGGCGTCGTGCAGCAGGCGGGTGCGCCGCTCACCCTTTATGACGATCCGGATAACCGGTTCGTGGCCGGCTTCATCGGCTCGCCGGCGATGAACTTCCTGCAGGCGGAGATTGTCGAACAGCGAAATGGTGTCGTGACGCTTTCACTCGATGGCGGCCAGAGACATCTCGAAGCGCGGCTTTCGCAGCCTGTTTCCGTTGGCCAGCGGGTCGAAATCGGCGTTCGGCCAGAGCATCTGACGATCGCGCAGGAGGGCGCCCTGCCTGTCAATGTCGAGGTGGCGGAGGAGCTGGGGGATGTTTCCTATCTCTACACACGCGCGACCTCCGGCAAGGAAATCATCGTGCAACGACAGGGCTCGCGCGAAAGTCTCGATGGCCGGTCCGTCCTGCTGAGCGCCTCGCCCGACCACATCATGGTTTTCGATAGCGACGGTAAAAGATTGCGATAGGCGCGAGGAGGCGCCTTTCGATGCAGCAGACCGCCCCCAGGGGTGTTTCCACATAAACGGGAGGAGTGAACGATGCGACTGATCAAGACATTGCTTGTGGGCACGGTTCTGGGTTTGACCGCCCTGCCGGCGCTGGCCAAACAGGATATCGTCTGGTGGGATTTTCTGTCCGGCGGTGACGGCGTGCGCATGAAGGCGCTGATCGATGCCTTCAACAAGGAGCACCCGGATATCCAGGTCAAGGGAACAACGCTGGAATGGGGCGTGCCCTTCTATACCAAGGTGCGGACCGCCTCTGCCGTCGGGGAGGGCCCCGATGTCATGACCTACCACCTGTCGCGCGCGCCGCTTGCCCTGCAGGAAAAGGTGCTGAGCGAGATTACCGACAAGGACCTTGAGGAGGCCGGCCTGAAGAAGGACGATTTCTTCAGCGCGCCGCTCGAGGCGGCCACTCATGATGGCAAGCTTTATGCCGTGCCTTTCGATATTCACGCGCTTGTTCTTTATTACAACGCCGATCTTCTCAAAGGCTCGCCCTATCTCGATGCCGAAGGCAAGCTCACCGGCATCAAGTCAATGGATGATTTCGAAAAGGCGCTGGCCTGGGCGAAAGAAAAGGGCGTCCAGACGCCGGTCACCTATCAGTCCGGCGGCGAAGCCGGTGTCTGGCGCGTCTTCTATACGTTGTTCTCGCAACAGGGCGGCGAACTGGTCACCAATGGCGAGGTGCTGGCCGGCGACAATGCCGAGAAAGCCGCAAAAGCGATCGACACCATGTCGAAATGGCGCGAAAACAGCTGGGCGCCGGAACAGGCCGAATATCCGGCCTCCGTTGCACTCTTCTCCGCCGGAAAATCCGCCTTCCAGCTGAACGGCGTCTGGGAAGTGCCGACTTACAAGGATCTCGAGAAAAACGGCAAGCTGGGCTTCAAGTGGAGCGCGGTCGAGGTGCCGCCCTTCATGGGCAAACGCGCCACCTGGGCGGATTCGCACGCCTTTGCCATTCCCAACCAGGGTGACAAGACCGTTTCCGGCGAGAAGCGCGCTGCCGTGATGAAAGTGATCGGCTGGATGGAAAAACACGCCATCAGCTGGGCCGATGCCGGTCATATCCCGGCCTATAAATCGATCACTGAAAGCAGTGACTACAAGGCGATGCAGCCGAATGCCACCTATGCGTCGCTCGCGGAAGCGGCGGAGTTCGATCCGAAAACCACGATCACCGGTGTTGCCTCGCCCGCCTATGATGCCGCTCTCAATGTCATCGCTCCGGCGATTCAGGGCTTCATGAGCGGCACGGATGCGGTGGAGCAGATCAAGGAAGAGCTCCAAAGCAAGCTGAAGTAACAGGAAACCAACCCTCCGGTCTCTGGCCGGAGGGTTGCCCTGCAATGCGTAATGTCCCGGAGACCGTTCATGGCTATGATTGAAAACCGGCGCAAGAAATCGCTGATCGCGCTGTCGATGGTGACGCCGTTCATCGTGGTCTTCGCCACTTTTTTCCTTTATCCGCTGATCGAGATGGTGCGCATCAGCTTCACCGATGCACCCTTGATCGGTGAGGGCAACTGGGTGGGGTTTGCGAACTACACAAAGCTGCTAAGCGACCGCCTCTTTGTGACCTCTTTGAAAAACAACGGCTATTTCGTGCTTTTGACCGTTGTTCCGACGACCGTCATCGCCCTGACGATCGCGCTCGCCGTCAGCCGCCTGTCGGGCGTGAAGCAGACGATCGCCATGAGCCTCTTCTTCCTGCCCTATGTGCTGCCGGTTTCTGTCGTCACTGAAATCTGGGCGTGGATGCTCGATCTGCAGTTCGGTATTCTCCAGCCAGTGATCTCGCTGATTGCCGGAAAGCCGGTCGCGGTCTTCAAGAATCCCTATTGGGTGATGCCGATGGTCGCCGTGGTCACCATCTGGTGGACGAACGGCTTTAATGTGCTGCTCTTCATAGCCGGATTGCGCAATATTCCGACCGAGCTTTATGAGGCTGCGTCTCTCGATGGCGCAACGACCTGGCAGCGCTTCTGGCGGGTGACATGGCCGCTTCTCTGGCCCGTCACGGCACTGGTTCTCACCCTGCAACTGATTCTGCAGCTGAAGATATTCGATCAGATCTATCTCCTGAGCGGCGGTGGGCCCTTCAATTCCAGTTTTGTGCTTCTGCTGAAGGTCTATCGCGAGGCGTTCCAGTTGAACAATGGTGGTTACGCTTCCGCCGTTTCCACCGTGCTGTTCCTGCTGATCGTCATCGTTTCCATTCTCCAGTTCCAGTTGCTGCGCATCCGGAGGAACTCATGAGCCTCACTAGAAGACTAGAAAACATTATCCTGACCGTGCTGACCTTTTCTGCGGCACTGGTCTGGATTTTCCCGCTCTACTGGACATTTGTGACGTCCATCCGTTCGGATGAGAATGTCGCGGGCAATACATCGCTGATCCCCGATGAATTCCGGCTGAGCGCCTATGTCAGCGCCATCTTCAATACGAAGTTGATGAACTGGTATATCAATTCCGTCGGCACGGCGGCGATCGTCACCGTATCGGTGCTGCTGATTTCGATGTTGTGTGCCTATGCGCTGTCGCAAATCCGCTTTCCGGGCAGGCGACTGCTTTACGGTATCGTGCTGGCGAGTTTCATGGTGCCGGCGCAAACGCTTGTGGTCACCCAGTTCATCCTGATGAAGAACCTCAACCTCATCAACACCTGGGCGGGCATCATCCTGCCGCAACTCATCACGCCCATCGTCATCATCGTCTACAAACAGTTCTTCGACAGCGTGCCGAAGGAGATGCGCGAGGCTGTGGTTCTGGATGGTGGCGGCGAATACACCATTCTTTTCAAGGTCTATCTACCCTTGAACTGGGGCATTACCACCGCCATGGCAATCGTGACGTTCATCACGGTCTGGAACGCCTTCTTCTGGCCATTCCTCGTCGTCACCTCGGAAGACATGATGACGATCCCTGTTGGCATCACCCAGGTAAACGACACCTTCGGCGTCGCTTATGCGCGGCTGATGGCTATCGCCATGCTGGCGGCGCTACCGGTCATCATCGCCTATGTCGTCTTCCAGCGACGCGTCACGGAAGCGATCATGATTTCGTCAGGCGTGAAAGGGTGACGGTCACTCGATTGCTTGTCCGGCGCGGGCAGAGAATTTTCTAAACCGCGACGGACATATCTTGCACCCGCCTCAAACCGCGAGCAGCGTCTCGTTCTTGCTTCGGGCAGTCTCCGCCGTTCCCTCCGTTTCGATCCGCTTGCCGGTGGCCGGGTCGAAGAAATGGAGATGGGCGGTGGGAAGATCGAGATGGATGCGCTGGCCGGGTTTTACCAGGAGATCCTCACCGATGGCGGCAGAGAAGGTTTCGCCGGCTATGTCCGCATGCACGATGCGACCGGAGCCAAGTTCTTCGACGAAATCCACGATAGCAGGCACGCCGGGGCCATCCATGCTCACCACGCATTGTTCCGGGCGGATGCCGACCGTCACATTGCGGCCGCGCAGTTCCAGCGCGGTTTCCGGGAAGAGTTTCACCGGGGTACCGGAGAGTATCACGGCAGGGGTCTCCACTTCCACCTTTGTGGTAAAAAGGTTCATGGCGGGTGAGCCGATGAAGGAGGCGACAAAGGTGCTGGCCGGGCGGTGATAGATATCGAGCGGATGGCCGACCTGCTCGACATTGCCCTTGTTCATCACCACCAGCCGGTCGGCCAGCGTCATGGCTTCCACCTGGTCGTGGGTGACGAAAATGGAGGTGGCCGAGAGGCGCTGGTGCAGCTTGCGGATTTCAGCGCGCATGGATACGCGCAGCTTGGCATCGAGGTTGGACAGCGGCTCGTCGAACAGAAACACGGCGGGTTCGCGGATGATGGCGCGGGCCATGGCCACGCGCTGGCGCTGGCCGCCGGAAAGGGCGGCCGGCTTGCGTTCCAGATAGTCGGACAGGCCGACAATCTTGGCGGTCTCCTCGATGCGGCGCTGGCGCTCGGCCTTTGGAACGCCGGCGACCTTCAGCGCATAACCGATATTGGCGGCCACCGACATATGCGGATAAAGCGCATAATTCTGGAACACCATGGCACAGCCGCGCTCACGCGGCTCCAGCGTGTTGACCACGCGCCCGCCGATGGCGATCTCGCCCGAGGTGATCTCCTCCAGGCCGGCGATCATGCGCAGAAGCGTGGATTTGCCGCAGCCCGAAGGGCCGAGGATGACGACGAATTCGCCGGAGTCGAAAGAAAGATCCACCCCGTGCAGGGTCGGCGTCTTGCCATAGGATTTGCGGACCTGACGAATATCGATCTGAGCCATGATAGAAAACCTTGTTGTTGAAAGCCGCGCGTCACTTGTCGGACGAGACGAGGCCACGGACGAACCAGCGTTGCAGGAAGGCCACGACGAAAAGCGGCGGCAGGATGATGATGAGGGAACCGGCCAGCGTCACGTTCCAGTCCGGGGTGCCGTCATCGGCGGGCAACAGCGCCCTGAGCGACATCATCACCGTCTTGTAGGAAGGGTCCGTGACCATCAGCAGCGGCCACAGATACTGGTTCCAGGCATAAACGAACATGATGGTGGTGAGTGCCAGCATGTTGGTGCGCGAGAGCGGCAGCAGCATGTCGACGAAGAAACGTGCGGCGCCCGAACCATCCATGCGGGCCGCTTCGGCCAGCTCGTCCGGGATCGTCATGAAGAACTGCCGGTAGAGAAAGGTGCCGGTGGCTGTGGCGACAAGCGGCAGGGTCAGGCCGGCATAGGAGTTCAGGAGGTTCCATTCCAGCGTCATCTCGATGCCGAACAGGCCGAGAATGGAGCGGAGCGGCTGGAAAAGATCGGCGGCGACCGAATAGGTCGGGACCACGCGCACTTCGAGCGGCAGCATCAGGGTGATGAAGACCGTCCAGAAGAACAGATGCTTCAGCGGCGAGCGGAAGAAGACGATGGCGAAGGCGGTGAAGGCGGAAAGCGCCACCTTGCCGATGGTCACCAGCGTCGCCATGATCAGGCTGTTCCAGAGGGCGTTGCCAAGATTCGCGCGTGCCCAGGCGGTCTGCGCATTGGCGAGGAATTCGCCTTGCGGCATGAAGCTGAACGGCACGCTGTTGACCTGCTGAACAGACTGGCTCGCGCCGGAAATGACGACGAGGAAGGGGCCGATGAGCAGGAGAAAGCCCGCCACCATGATCGCGTAGGTCAGGGCGTCGGCATAGGGTGTGCGCTGGATCATCGCCGCCTCACTTGTAATGGACTTGCCGCTCGACGAAGCGGAACTGAATGAAGGTGAAGACCATGATGAGGCCGATGAGGACGAGGCTCTGGGCCGAGGCGCCGGAGTAGTTCAGCCCCTCGAAGGCCTCGCTGACGATGCGATAGACCATCACTTCCGTGGCGTGGTTTGGACCACCCTCGGTCGTGGAGGCGACGATGCCGAATGTATCGGCGCCGACGAAACCCTCGGTCATCATGATAACGGTCAGGAAGAACAGGGTGGGCGCAAGCAGCGGCACCTGGATGTCGATGGCGCGGCGGATCGGCCCGGAACCATCCATGGCAGCGGCCTCGGTCAGCGAGCGCGGCACCGATTGCAGGCCGGCGAACAGGAAGATGAAGGTGTAGCCCGCCCATTTCCAGATGAAGATGACAATGATGAGGGCCAGCGCATGTTCATTATATTTGGCCGGGTTCCAGATATCGGGCCACCAGGCGTTCAGCGAGGCGGCGAGACCGCGTTCCGGTGACAGGATGAAGCGGAAGGCCATGCCCGCGGCGGGACCGGCAATCGCATAGGGCAGGATATAAAGTACCCGGAAGAAACCTGAACCGGGAAGCTGGCGATCGACTGCAAGGGCCAGCACGAGGCCGATGAGAATGGCAAAAAACGGTCCGACGATGGCGAAGGTCAGGCTCGTGACGATCGATTGCCAGTAAATCGGATCGCCGAAGGTCTCCACGAAATTGGCGAGGCCCACAAATTCCGCCGGGCCGCCGAAGGGCGGTTCGAGGGTGAATGCCCAGTTCAGTACCGCGACAACCGGCCAATAGAAGAACAGAAGGATGAGCAGGAACTGCGGTAGGGCGAAGAGCACAGGCAGCCATGTGCTTTTGAAAACGGTACGTTTTTCCATTGGAGACCGGCAATGTTCGAGATTGAGGCGGGCCTGCCCGGAGGATGTCCGGACAGGCCTTATGACGGCAATGAAAACGGGCTTAGTTCAGCTTGGCGCCTTCATAGGTCTTTTCGAAGCGGCGCAGACCGGCATTGGAGCGCTCGACGGCCTTGTCGAGTTCGGCCTGAATATCGGCGTTCTGCATGAAGATGGCTTCAAGCGAGGTCGCGACTTCCTTGCGGATCTGCGTGAAGCCGCCGAGGCGGATACCGCGGGTATATTCGGAAGGCGGTGTAAAGGTCAGGCTTTCGATTGCCTTTTCGCGACCTTTGTAGGGAGCCTTGTCGTAAAAACCGTTGGCCTTCATGGCGTCGAAACCGGTCTTGGTGACGGGGATGTAGCCGGTGACCGTTGACCACCACTCAACCATGTCAGGCTGGGCGATGAAGTTCAGGAATGCGGCGGCACCCTTGTATTCGGCATCCGGACGACCGGCCATGACCCACAGCGAAGCGCCGCCGACCAGCGAATTGTGACGCTCTGTGCCCTTCCAGATCGGCAGCATGACGACGTCCCACTTTACGCCGGCTGGCATGCCTTTGCCGACGGTGCCGTGGTTGGCGATCGAGGTCATGAACATCTGGCAGGTCTGCGACGTGAAGGCGGGCAGAATATCCATGCCGAGCTGCTTGGTCTTGACGACGAACAGCTTCTCGTCCTGCATCTTCTTGAAGAATTTGACCTGGTCGACGAACTTGGTCTTGTTGATCGTCAGTTCGGCGTCGAGACCCTGATAGCCGTTGGCCTTGGTGGCGATCGGCTGATTGTGGATGGCGGAGAACTGCTCCATCAGCATCCAGGTGTCGAAGTTGAAGGCGAGCGGGCATTCGAAACCAGCGGCTTTAAGCTTCTTCGAAGCCTCCTCAACCTCTTCCCAGGTGTCGGGCTTGAAGGTGATGCCAGCTTTTTCGAAGGCATCGACATTATAATAAAAGACGGCGGTGGAGGAATTATAGGGGAAGGAATTCAGCTCGCCCGAGGCCGTGGCGTAATAATTGGCGATGCCGGGGAAATAATTGTTCCAGTCGATCTTGTAGCCATTGTCGGCCATCAGCTTTTTGGCGGGAACGAAGGCCTTGGACAGCATCATATCCAACGTGCCGGCGTCGTAAATCTGGGTGATGGCGGGCTGTTTCTTGGCGCGATAGGCAGCAATGGTGTTCTGCAGGGTGGATTCGTAATCGTTCTGCGAGGTGCAGACGATCTCGAAATCGGCCTGGGCATCGTTGAACTTCTTGCAGGTTTCCTGAACGCGCTCGCCGAGATCGCCGGAAAGGCCGTACCAGAATTCGAACTTGGTCTTTTCTGCGTGGGCAGCCGTTGCGCCGAAAGCGGCGGCGACGGCAATGCCGGCCACGAAGGAAGTCAGAGCGGAAGATTTCATGAGTTGAGCCCCGTTAATGGAATGATGGCCTGCTCGGCAAGGACATCACGTCCCCGGCACGACGCCACGGGCTCTGCTAACAGCCGTCTTTGACGGCTCGCTTACATTTTGTTGAACGTTTTGTGATGACTGGCCGCGCAGGGCATTCTGCGCGGCTGCAAATGTGCCTTAAATCCTAGAAATAGAATTTTTTATTTAGTTTTCAGTCACTTGCGATTTTTGCTTAACTTCGCTACTTGCTGCTGAGTCGGTCGTCCGCGTCAACCGCGACGTGCGGCCTCGATGGCGGCGACGTCGATTTTCTTCATATCCATCATCGCGTCGAAGGCGCGTTTGGCCTCTGCGCCACCGGCAGCCATGGCGTCCATCAGCACGCGTGGCGTGATCTGCCAGGAGACCCCCCATTTGTCCTTGCACCATCCGCAGGCGCTTTCTTCACCGCCATTGCCGACGATGGCGTTCCAGTAACGGTCGGTTTCTTCCTGGTCTTCGGTCGATATCTGGAACGAGAAAGCCTCGCTGTGCTTGAAGGTCGGTCCGCCGTTGAGGCCGATGCAGGAAACGCCGGCTACGGTGAATTGCACGGTCAGCACATCGCCCTTCTTGCCGGAGTGAAAATCGCTCGGCGCATGATGCACGGCGGTCACGGCGCTATCGGGAAAGGTCTCGGCATAAAATCTGGCGGCAGCCTCCGCGTCCTTGTCGTACCAGATACAGATCGTGTTCTTTTCCATGTGCATGATCCTCCCAAAGTTGAAATCTTTCCCGGCCGGTGGAATTCAATGGCCGATTGCCCATTCCTCATCAGGCATAAAATGCGACCGTGCGAAAAACGTTCCGAAAATTCCGGGCCCCGCCGTCCCAATCCTGATGGCGAAAGTCAATATTATCCTTAAATATTATTTAATAATGCAATCATAATATTCATGAATAATTTTCGATATGAACTTATTTCATCGGAGGACTGCGCGTGACTATTCTTGATCGTGGTGCCAATGCTGTCGCGGTTCTCGCCGCACTTTCCAAATCCCAGGCCATCATAGAATTTGACCTCTCCGGAAAGATTCTGACGGCCAATGAAAGTTTCTGTCGGGCGATCGGTTATGAGCTTGCCGAAATCGTCGGCCGGCATCACAGCCTGTTCGTCGAGCCCTCCGTCGTGTCGTCACCGGACTACAAGGCCTTCTGGTCCAAGCTTGCATCCGGCCAGTTCGATCAGCGGCAATATAAGCGCATCGGCAAGGGAGGCCGCGAAGTGTGGATCGAGGCCTCCTATAATCCGGTGTTCCGCCGCGGCAGGCCGGTGAAAGTGGTCAAGATCGCCACCGATATCACCGAACGCAAACTGAGGGCGGCGGAAGATGCGGGCAAGATCGATGCCCTGTCGCGGGCGCAGGCCATCATCGAATTTTCCCCCGAGGGCGAGGTTCTGACCGCCAACGACAATTTCCTGGCGGCGCTGGGGTATTCGCTCAGTGAAGTGCAGGGCAGACATCATTCCATGTTCTGCGATCCGGCCTATACACAATCGTCGGAATATAAGCAGTTCTGGCAGAGGCTTGCCGGCGGCGATCTGGTTGCGGATGAGTTCATGCGGCTCGGCAAGGGCGGCCGCAAGGTGTTCATCCAGGCCTCCTATAATCCGATCTTCGATATGAACGGCAAGGTGTTCAAGGTCGTCAAATTCGCGACTGACGTGACCGGTCGCGTCGAGAATGTCGAGACACTGGCGCAATGCCTCAACGATCTCGCCGAGGGCGATCTGGCGCAGAGCATCGACAAGCCTTTCATTCCTTCTCTTGAAAGACTGCGCACGGATTTCAACGCGGCTTCGGAAAAGCTGAAGAGGGCCATGACGCTGGTCTCCGAAAATGCCGGTGCGATTTCCTCGGGTTCGAACGAGATACGCTCCGCTGCCGATGATCTGGCCAAACGCACCGAACAGCAGGCCGCCTCGATCGAGGAAACGGCCGCCGCCCTCGAGGAGATCACCACGGCGGTCAATGATTCCAGCCGCCGGGCGGACGAGGCCGGCAAGATCGTCGCCCGTGCCCGCGATCATGCGGAACATTCCGGCCAGGTGGTGCGCGATGCGATCAGCGCCATGGATCAGATCGAAAAATCGTCCCGCGAGATTTCCAACATCATTGGCGTGATCGACGAAATCGCCTTCCAGACCAATCTTCTGGCGCTGAATGCGGGTGTCGAAGCGGCGCGTGCGGGGGAGGCGGGCAAGGGTTTTGCCGTCGTGGCACAGGAGGTTCGCGAACTCGCCCAGCGTTCGGCAACCGCGGCGAAGGAAATCAAGAGCCTGATCAATGCCTCGGGCGCGCAGGTGGAAAATGGCGTCGGCCTTGTCACCAGGGCTGGTTCGGCCCTGCAGGAAATCGCCGAGCAGGTGCGTGACATCAACACCAATGTCGTTGCGATCGTTGAGGCTGCCCGCGAACAGTCCACGGCGCTTGCCGAGATCAACCAGGCGGTCAACACCGTCGATCAGGGCACCCAGCAGAATGCGGCGATGGTCGAAGAGCAGACTGCCGCAAGCCATAGCCTTGCAAGGGAAGCGGCGGCGCTGTTTGAGCTTCTCGGGCAATTCCGGTTCGAGGATGCGCCGCGATCGACCTCCTCCTCTCGCAACCGCTTCGAGCAGCAGGCCGCGCCCGTTAGTCCGCGCCACAGCCCATCTCGTCCGCTTGCGGCACGCGGTTCGGCCGCTGTTGCGGTCAAGCATGAAGAGTGGCAGGACTTTTAAGGCAGGCTAAGTCGCCCTGAAGTCGATACTGAGGGCGCACATGCTCTCGACGTCATCCTCGCACTGAAGCATAGCGGTGGATGTGGGATGACAGATCGTACCAAACTCTCCAACGTCATCCTCGGGCTTGTCCCGAGGATCTGCAACCGATTGATTTTATTCGACGTGATTAGATCCTCGGCACAGGGGCCGAGGGGATGTTTACTCTTCCCAACCGGCTTCAGGCCTCTATCAAAAAACCGGACAGCAGTGGGCAGGCCCGAGGATGAAGTTGGCATGATTGGTTTGGTCTTTCTCGGTGTTCGATATGTGATGACAAGCCCGAAAGCGGGGCATATCTTCCCCATTGACGGATAATCGGCACGTCACGGTTGGAGTTTTCGAGGACACTCGCTTGGCAGGAATATCAACAAGCCGCATGGCTCTTGCCTTCTATTTGCTTTTCTCAGCCTCCGGCGCGGCGAAAGCCGAAGAGCCCGCCCGGAAAAACACCGCCTGCGCCTATTCCCATGATGTCTCACCGGAACTGTGCATCAACGCCGGCAGTTACAATAATGATCTTTGCCGCGCCATCGAGGTTCTCGCCGCCCGCCACGCCGTTCCGCCGGACTATTTCGCCCGGTTGATCTGGCGGGAAAGCCTGTTCCGGGCCAGTGCGGTCAGCCCGAAAGGGGCGGAGGGCATTGCCCAGTTCATGCCCGGCACCGCACGGCTGCGTGGTCTCGAAGACAGTTTCAACATCATTGCCGCCCTTGAGGCCTCGTCGCGTTACCTCTCGGAACTGAACGTGCAGTTCGGCAATTTCGGTCTTGCCGCCGCAGCCTATAATGCGGGTGAGGCGGGCCTGCGGAATTTCATCGCCACCGGCCGCCTGCCGACGGAGACCCGCGACTATGTGTTTGCGATCACCGGATATCCCGTGGAGAACTGGAAGGACAATCCGCCAGAAAAGGCGGCACCGGCGCTGGATGACAACCGATCCTTCCTCGATGCCTGCGTGCGTCTGGCCGATACCCGCACCATGAACGATCCCGTCCTCATTGCCTCGGCCGACTGGGCGCCCTGGGGCGTGCAGCTTGCTGCGCATTATAGTCCTGGTGTGGCGAACCGGCTTTTCACCCGGGCGATATTGCAGCTTTCACAACCGCTGAATGCCGAACGAGCCCTGATCGTGCGGCAGCGGGGCGGGAACTTCGGCTCGCGGCCGCGTTATGCCGCCCGTATCGGCCGTGAAACCCGCACCGAAGCCAACATGCTTTGTGGCGAGATCAGGCGGGCGGGAGTTCCCTGCACCGTGTTCCGCAACCGTTAGCAGCGGCGGGCGCCGGACCGATATGTCTTCGCTCCGCAGGCACGTCGATCATAACAAGTTGATCGGCTTTGCGGCTGTCCCACCTTTCGGGGCGGCATGATCGTGCATAGATTTGCCGCCAATACTGGCCAACGGGGTCCGGCCGCAGGTGTGGGGAATGATCTGGAAATGAAATGGTTTGAAACCGGATGTCTTGTGGCCGTTCTGGTCGTCGTTGCGGCGTGCACCAGCACCGGGGAGACGGAGATTTCCCGCACCGTTGCGGGCTTCGTGGGGCAACCGCGCGATGCCGCAATCGCAAGGCTCGGCCGCCCTAACAAGGTCATCATCGAAAACGGCGAAACCGAATCCTACTGGCTGAAGGTCGATGTGGAGACCTATGCCGGGCTCAGCAACCGGCGCGAAATCAGGACCGTGGACGGGCAGGCGCGGATTTCGGAAACGGAGGGCATGAAGATCAAGGAACATCGTCGCGATTGCATCATCAAGATCACCGCGAATGCCGCCTCCACCATCAAGACGAGCGAGGTCATCGGCAATCCCGCCAATTGCGCGGATCTTCTCGATCGTGCGGCTTCGTGAGGCGGTCGGTCGCGACCGCCCCGGTTGCCAGATGTCTCAAAGCTCCATCTTGATGGTCAGCATATATTCGGTGCCCTTCGCCCGGTCGCGCGTGCGGGATACTTCAAGTGTGACCTTGTCCAGCTTGTGCCCGAGGCTTTCCTTGATCGATCCGCCCGGCGTATCCTCGCGTCGGAACGAGGTGTTGCCGTAACCGACGCCCATTTTGCGAGTGATGGCGTTTTCCGTGTAGGTTCTTCCGAACATCGCCGAAGCCTGGCCGCTGCGCACCGTCGTCTCGAAACCGCGGGAATCAATGTCCCGATAGGCTGAGGCGGCAATCGAATTGTCTGAACTGCTATAGCTGCCGCCCGCACTTATTTTGGCGAGGCGATGGCCGTCGTGCTCGAGAGAGACATTGCCGTCGGCCGAAGGTCCGTAACGACCGCCGCTCATGCTGTCCTTATAGGTGAAGCGGAAGCGGCCGCTGCGCGCATCGACCTGATAATTATAGGAGGCGTCGCCACTGCGGATCTGAATGCCCGGCGCCGGTTCGCTGCCGAGGATCGGTGAGACCTTGTCCGCAAACTGGAACAGCGGTTTCGTAACCTGATCGAACTCCGACTTCGACAATTCCAGCGGTTTGCCATCCGGGTCGAACTTTCCGACCGCCAGGCATGGGCGCTGGTTAATGATGCTTTTCAGGGCAAAGACCGTGCAATTGTCGCTGGTCATGCCGGCAATGGCGGCATGCACGGAGTTGCGCAGGGTGTAGCTGCCGCAGCAGGAGAAGGCTTCATTGTCCACGTTCGCATCTCGCGTATACCCCGTGAAAACAATGCCGCTCGCCCCGTTGCTGAGACCTACATTGGCGAAATGCGGGCCACTTTGCAGCGGAAACAGCTTCAATTGGCTCTGGTCGGCAAGCGTTTTCGGGTTGGAAGGTGATGGAAGCGGCATTCTTCTTCTCTCCTGAAACACGGGAACGGTGCGCTTTTTTTACCATCGTAAATTGAAGTCGCAACCCTCAACTGTACCCTATGAAATATCCCGTTCCTGTGGATGAGGCTGGACGCTGTTGTTACTGTGAGCCTCTGCGCATATGTTGGAGTACTCAATCTTGATTTCCGGGAACGACGGACACGCGCATAATGACCTCCCAGATGGATTTTTTTGCCCCCGCGGCCGCGCGGCTTCCTCAGGCTGAAAGGGGACGAAAGTCGGGTGGTCGCGAAGCGGTGCCAAAGGCCGGCACGGATGATGAAGCACTTGCCACGCATCTTGAAGCCACCGGCAATTATCGTGTCCTGCGAAGGCTGCAGCCGCGTCCGGTCGTCGATCGCCCGAGACCGGAATTCCCGCGCCAGGGCGTGATCCTCGATACGGAAACGACGGGCCTTGATCATCGCACCGACGAGATCATCGAAATCGGCGTCATCACCTTCACCTTTGATGACCAGGGTGCGATCGGCGATGTCACCGGCATCTATGGCGGGTTGCGGCAGCCGGGCGTTGCCATTCCCGAAGACATAACCCGCCTGACGGGGATTACCGACGAGATGGTGGCCGGACAGTCGATCGACATGATGCGCCTGACTTCGCTCATTGCCCATGCCGATCTGATCATCGCCCATAATGCCGGCTTTGATCGTCCATTCTGCGAGGCCTTCTCGCCGATTTTCCGTGACAAGGCCTGGGCTTGTTCCGTTTCGGAAATTGACTGGCGGGTGCGTGGTTTTGAGGGCAACAAGCTCGGTTATCTGATCGGTCAGTCAGGCTATTTCCATGACGGCCATCGTGCGGTGGATGATTGTTTCGCCCTGCTGGAGGTGCTGGAACAGAGGCGCTCCGGTCAGAATATCACGCCTTTTGCAGAGCTCTACGAAGCAAGCGGGCGTTCGCGCGTGCGGATTTACGCGGAAAACAGCCCTTTCGATATGAAGGATCACCTGAAGAAGCGGGGTTATCGCTGGTCCGATGGTTCCGATGGCCGGCCGAAATCCTGGTGGGTGGAACTGCCGGGAGAGAAGCTCGAAGAGGAACTGCATTTCCTGCGCACCGAAATCTATCGCTGGGATGCCGATCCGACCGTCAAACATCTCACCGCCTTCGACCGCTTCAGGGCGGGATAGGCAAGCCGGTTTGCCGGCGCTGCCGCGACAAGTGTTTGCCAGCGGAGACTATCTACAATCTGGCGCCAGATTGAATACAATTTTGCCAATCAATCGAAAACAATCGCTGCAAATTTAAGCAGTCGGTTGGATGGCGATGCGGTTGTGTTAAAAACTCCGTTTTATATCAACGGCTAAGCCGATTGGCACGCCTCCTGCATGACAAAGATGTCGCAGGAGAGTGTTATGAGCAAAGCCGCCGCAATCGACATCGCGTCCGTATCCAAGATTTACGGCACCACCACCGCCGTGCATGCGATCAGCCTCAAGATACCGGCTGGAAGTTATTGCTGCCTGCTTGGTCCTTCGGGCTGCGGTAAGACCTCGACGCTTCGAATGATTGCCGGGCACGAGAGCATTTCCAGCGGCGATATCAGGCTCGGTAATATGGTGGTCACCGATCTGCCGCCGGCGCGGCGCGGCACGGCGATGATGTTCCAGTCCTATGCGCTGTTTCCGCATCTCGATCTCGTCGACAATGTCGCCTTCAGCCTCAAGATGAAGGGTGCGGATAAGGAGACCCGGCGGGCCAAGGCGCTCGAGATGTTGCAGCTGATGCAGCTCGAGCCCTATGCCAACCGCCGTCCGGCCCAGCTTTCCGGCGGCCAGCAGCAACGTGTGGCACTGGCCCGGGCGCTGATTACCGATCCGGAGGCGCTGTTGCTGGATGAGCCGCTGTCGGCACTCGATCCATTTCTCAAGATCCGCATGCGCGCCGAGCTAAAGAAGCTGCAGACCTTGCTCGGCATCACCTTCGTGCACGTCACCCACAGCCAGGAAGAGGCGATGGCGCTTGCTGATATCGTCGTCGTCATGAATGACGGCCGCATCGAACAGGCAGCCACACCGCGTGAGGTGTTCGAGCGCCCGGCCACCGCTTTCGTTGCCCGTTTCATGGGGGATCATAACGTCATCTCCGGCCGCTACCGCGAAAAATCGGGCGATCTCGTGACGCTCGAAGTGGCGGGCGGTGGCACATTTGTCGCCAGTGGCATGGCCCCGGATGACGGCGCGGTCGACATCGCCGTGCGTACCGACCGGGTCCGCGTCGGCGAGGCCGAGCAGCCGGGCCTCGGTTTCACCGGCATCGTCTCGAACGTCGAATATCGCGGTGCGAGCGTGAAGATCGCGGTGACGGGCGCGGGTATCGAGGATTTCAACGTCATCCTCAGCGATGCCGCCTTTTTCGAAAATCCGGTCAGGACCGGCGACGCCATACCGCTTTCATGGAATGCGGCCGATGCCATCGTGCTCGGCCGGGTAGAGAAGTGACCCCAAAAATAACCAGAGGAGAACTTTGAAATGACCGATATCACCAACAGCAATAAGGGACTGTCCCGCCGCGGCCTTCTGAAGGCAGGCGCGGCCGCCACAGGTGCGGCGATCGGCTCCGGCCTCATCACCGGCTTCCCGACCATCTGGGCGCAGAACCCGATCACCATCCGCCAGTTCGGCACCGGCGTCTCGAACCTCAATGCCATCGCCGAGAAGTGCAAGGCCGATCTCGGCATCACGCTCGAAATGACGGCGACGGATTCGGATGCGGCCGCCCAGCGCGCCGTCACCCAGCCAAATTCCTACGACATCGCCGATATCGAATACTGGATCCTGAAAAAGGTCTATCCCGCCGGCGTCATCCAGCCGATGGAAATCAAGAAGCTCAAATATTACGACAAGATCGTGCCGCTGTTCAAAAACGGCAAGCTGACGCCTGATAGCGTCGTGGCGCAGGGCACCGCTCCGCACACGGTCGGTTTCGTCGAAAAGCCCGGCGACAAGAAATTTGCGAAGAGCGAGACCGAATATTTCACCATGGTTCCGACCATCTACAATGCCGATACGCTCGGCATCCGTCCTGATCTCGTCGGCCGCGATATCACCAGCTGGGCCGATATCATGGACCCGAAGTTCAAGGGCAAAACCTCGATCCTCAACATTCCTTCCATCGGCATCATGGATGCCGCGATGATCATGGAAGCCATGGGCAACATCAAATATGCCGACAAGGGCAACATGACGAAGGAGGAGATCGACAAGACCATCGATTTCCTCATCAAGGCCAAGAAGGACGGCCAGTTCCGTGCCTTCTGGAAGAGCTTCGATGAAAGCGTCAACCTCATGGCCTCGGGTGAAGTCATCATCCAGTCCATGTGGTCGCCCGCTGTTGCAGCCGTCCGTTCCAAGGGCATCGCCTGCAAATACCAGCCGCTGAAGGAAGGCTATCGCTCCTGGGGCGGTGGTCTTGGCCTTGCCAAGCACCTCTCCGGTGCGAAGCTCGACGCGGCCTATGAATATATCAACTGGTACACCTCCGGCTGGGTTGGCGCCTATCTCAACCGTCAGGGTTATTATTCCGCCGCCATGGATACGGCGAAAGAACACATGTCCGCCGATGAGTGGGGTTACTGGGTCGAAGGCAAGCCCGCGCAGGGCGATATCATCGCGCCCGATGGCAAGGTCATGGAAAAGGCCGGTGCGGTGCGCGACGGCGGCTCCTTCCAGGAGCGCATGGGCAAGGTCGCCTGCTGGAACTCCGTCATGGACGAAGACCGCTACATGGTCCGCCGCTGGAACGAGTTCATCGCTGCTTAGTACTCCGAGACAGACGAGATCGGTAGCGTTGGCCGCCGATCTCGATAGTAACAGAGCCTCTAAACTCTCCGTCATCCTCGGGCTTGACCCGAGGATCTAACGAACCACCACATCAAACGTGGTTGGATCCTCGGGACAAGCCCGAGGATGACGTCGCGTTTGAAGAGAGCTTTGCCTGACACACTACCCGGTGCGAAAGCCGCCGGTACTTCTGCAAATCCAACGAAAGGCTCCCCCATGGTGACGGTTAGGCTCATCGGCGTCAGTGAAAAAAAGGAGAAGCTGTCCCGCAGCTTCGCCCTGCCGCAGAAGCTTGTGTCCTATATTCAGGCCACGCCGCTTTTCCTGATCCTCGGCTTTTTCCTGGCCCTGCCGATCCTCATGATCGCCGTTGTCAGCTTTTGGGACTACGACTTCGCCCAGATGTATCCCGATTTCGTCACCTTCAACTACCTGGAGACGCTCGGTTCCTGGGTGATCTGGCAGACCTATCTCAACACGCTGAAATACGCGGCCATCGTCTGGGCGATCACGCTGTTCTGCGGTTTCTGGGTTGCCTATTTCCTCGCCTTCCACATTCGCACCACCACCATGCAGATGGTGCTGTTCCTCGTCTGCACCGTGCCGTTCCTGACATCGAACATCATCCGCATGATTTCCTGGATTCCCGTTCTCGGACGAAACGGTCTCGTCAACAGCGCGCTGGTCGGCACCGGCATCCTTCCCGAGCCGGTCGAGTGGCTGCTTTATTCCGATTTCGCCGTGGTGCTGGCCATGGTGCATCTTTATACGCTGTTCATGGTCACGCCGATCTTCAACACGCTGATGCGCATCGACAAATCGCTGATCGAGGCGGCGCGTGACGCCGGCGCGACGGGATGGCAGACACTCAGCAATGTCATTATTCCGCTTGCCAAACCCGGCATGGCTATCGGCAGCATCTTCGTCGTGACGCTGGTCATGGCGGATTTCTCCACCGTTCAGGTCATGTCCGGTGGCCAGAGCGCGTCGGTGGCGCTGATGATGAAGAACCAGATGTCGCTACTGCAATATCCGGCGGCAGCCGCGAACGCCGTCATCCTGCTCATCCTCGTTCTGCTGATGGTCGCGGGCATCCTGCGCATCGTCGATATCCGCAAGGAGCTTTGATCCATGCATCAGGAAAAACGCGGCCGCGAATTCTACATTCTCGCCTTCTTCTTCGTCCTCTTCGTGCTGTTTCTCTACGGCCCGCTATCGGCCATCCTCATCCTTGCCTTTCAGGGGCCGAATGGCGGGCTGACCTTTCCGCTGAACGGCGTTTCGCTGCACTGGTTCGGCAATCTCTTCGAACAGCAGGCGGTCGGCGATTTCGGCGGCTCGTTCCGCCGGTCTTTCGGTCTCGGGCTGATGGTCATGACCGTCACCGTCTTCGTCTCGCTGCTGGCAGGCCTTGCCTTCAGGCGCAAATTCATCGGCGCGACGCCGCTTTTTTACCTCTCGGTCGCGAGCCTGGTGGTGCCATCGATCATCATCTCGCTTGGCATTGGTGTTCTTTTCCAGCAGCTTGGGCTGGAACCTTCATGGTATACATCAGCTTTCGGCGCGCATCTCACCTGGACGCTTCCTTTCGGCGTGCTCATCATGCTCGCCGTCTTCAATCGCTTTTCGCCTTCCTATGAGGAGGCGGCCCGCGATCTCGGCGCGTCCTCCTGGCAGACCTTCGCCCATGTGGTGCTGCCGATGATTGCACCGAGCCTGATCGGTGTCGGCCTCTTCGGTTTCACGCTTTCTTATGACGAGTTCGCCCGCACGCTGATGACATCAGGCACCTACAACACGCTGCCGCTGGAAATCTACGGCATGACCACCAATGTCACGACGCCGGTGCTTTATGCGCTGGGTGCCGTCACGACGCTGTTTTCCCTTCTGGTGATTGCGGCCACGCTCGGCCTGATCGTCACCCTCAACCGCCGCCATTCACGCGGATAAAGAAACGTCCAATGCGCATCCTCGTCGTCAATCCCAATACCACCCGATCCATGACCGCAACGATCGCTGACGCCGCCATGCGGGTGGTCGGCCGGGATACCGAAATTCTTGGCGTGACATCCTCCATGGGGCCTGTCTCCATCGAAGGTTATTATGACGAGGTTTTTGCCGTGCCCGGCCTGCTGCTTGAACTTGCCAAGGCTCCGGCGCTTGGCGTTGACGCGGCCGTCATCGCCTGTTTCGACGATACCGGGCTCGATGCGGCGCGCGCATTTTGCGATATACCGGTCATCGGCCTCTGCGAGGCGGCGGTCTCCGCCACTGCCTTCATCGCGCAGAAATTCACCATCGTGACGACGATGGAGCGTTCCCGGTTGCCGCTCGAACACCTGGTTCATCGTTATGGCATGTCCGCCCGCTGCAATGTGCGCGCCGCCGATATTCCCGTCCTGTCGCTCGAAGATCCCGCTTCGAACGCCCGCGAAAGGCTGCGGCAGGAGATTGCGCTGGCTCTGAAGGAAGACCGGGCGGAGGCAATCGTTCTCGGCTGCGCCGGCATGGCAGACCTGACCGCCGAGCTGCGCGCCGAATTCGGCGTGCCGGTCGTTGATGGTGTCGCAGCCGCCGTTAAACAGGCCGAATCCCTTGTTTCCATGGGGCTTTCCACCGCCAAAAGCGGTGCTTATGCCAAGCCGGTCGCCAAGCCCTATCACGGCCTGCTGGAGGCATTTCGGCCGGACCGCATGACGGCGTGAATCCGCCTTCATCGTTGCTGAAAAAAATTTCGAAACGCCGCGACGGATTTTCGCGCCTTTCCCCGTTAAAGTCGAAAATTGCGTGTAAAACGTCATTTATCGACATTCCTTGTCCAGCTTTGCAGGACCGCAACGGAGATTCGACCGGAGCATGGTGAGCGACCCCGATGCAAAGCTCGTGGCAGATGTCGCGGCAGGAGATATCAGGGCGATGCGGACACTGGTTGAGGCAAAATTGCCGAGGATCATGGCGCTGGCAACCCGCATGCTGGGAGATCCGGTCGAGGCGGAGGATGTCGCGCAGGAGACCTTTCTGCGGATATGGAAACACGCGGGAACATGGAGGCAGGGCGCTGCGCGGTTTGATACGTGGATACACCGTGTAGCGCTGAACCTGTGTTATGACCGGCTGCGGAAGCGACGTGAAATATCCGTCGCCCAGCCGTCCGACCTTGCCGATGCGCGCACGTCGTCGGAAAACGGCGGCGCTGATATCGACGAGGGCGAGGCTGTCGGGCGGGCGCTCTCCCTTATTCCCGAGCGGCAACGGGAGGCGATCATTCTGGTCTATTATCAGGAAATGTCGAACCGGGAGGCCGCCGACATCATGCATGTCAGCGTCGACGCACTGGAAAGTCTTCTGTCGCGCGGGCGCAGAGCGTTGCAGAAAATCTTGAACGAGGATGAGACATGAGCGGGTCGAGGGAAGACGGCATGGACGGGCAGGCATTTTCCGCCCTCGTTTCGGCATATGGCGCCGATCCAAGACGCTGGCCCGAGGATCGTCGCGCGAAAGCCGAGCTTTATTCCGAAACAGCCGATGGTCAGCGTCTGCTCAGCGACGCGGCGCAGCTGGACCGCGCCTTGGCCGCTTTCCGGCCCAAGGCTGCGCCCTCCGCCGCACTTCAGGGACGCATTCTTGCAGAAGGCACATCCCGGCTTTCGCGCCACCGGCGGTTCGTCCGTTTCGGGCTCGGCGCCGGCATGGTCGGCATCAGCCTTGCGGGTGCCCTGACCGGTGCTGTCGCCGTCATCAATCTCACCCCGCCGCCGTCTTTCTCGTTTGGCGACAATCTGACGGCATTCGGAAATTTGCAAAGTGAAAACGAGTTGGCTGAGGACGCGAAATGACCGATCAGAATTTCCGCTGGATTGTCGTTGTGCTGCTCGTCGTCAATACATTCCTCGTCTGCGCCCTTGCCGGCGCCGGTTTCGTTTATTTGCGCAACGATACCACAGCCTCGGCATCACGGATGCCGCTTGCCGGAGAGCAGCTGCCCAAGGCGGAGCGGGAGGCCTTTCGCCAGATGCTCAGCGATGCACGCAAACCCCTGCGCGAGACCTCGGCCGAGGCGCGGCAGGCCCGCATCGAGGCTGCTTCACTGATGGGCGCCGACACGCTGGACACAAAAGCGCTGTCCGACGCGCTGGAACGCGCCCGCAAGGCGGAATATGCGGTCCGCGCCGCCGTCGAGCTTCAGGCGGTAGAATTTGCCCGCACGCTTTCGCTGGATGCAAGACGGCGTCTCGCGGAAGGCCTGCTCTCCCGCGAGGCGCCGAAGCCTGCCACGAAATGATCACAATTCGGCGGCGACGGATTTGCGATATCCACGCCGTTAAAGGGCCGATAACGAAACGGAGTTCGTATCGGCCATGTCAAATACGACGCCTAATTCCAGTCAAGTGGATGCCGCGCTGTGCCTCTGGCGCTTCGGTCTTGGTGCCCGGCAGGGAGACCTGCAGGCAATTGCGGATGATCCACGCGATCTCTTGCGGTCAGAAGTAACCGAACATGCGGTGCCGATTCCGGTTGGCCCGCTATTGCACTCCAGCGCCGATCTTATGGTCTCGCTCATTGCCTTCAACAGGCAGGTGAAAGCCGAACGTGAAAAACCGGCGGTGACCGCCGTCTCTGTTGAGAAGGCGATGACTGAGACGGACAACAGGATGGATAAGGCTGGAATGGCGGCCGCGCCGACCATGCCGCCACCCATGTCAAAAGACAAACCGGCCGACGTGGCCAATAAGAGACCCTATCTTCCCCAACAGATATTGCTGGCGGAGGTCGATGCGCGGTTTAATGGCACCGTCCGCCAGCCTCTGATCGGGTTTGGCGAACGTCTTGCGATGTTCTGGGCAAACCACTTCTCCGTCGCCATCGGTAAGGGTGGCGATGTGCACATCCTCGCCGGCGCCTTCGAGCGCGAAGCGATCCGCCCGCATATATTCGGCAATTTCGAGGACATGCTGCTTGCCGTGGAAACCCATCCTGCCATGTTGTTCTTTCTCGACAACCAGCAATCGATCGGTCCCAACTCACCGGCCAACAAAAACGGCAAGCGCGGCCTGAACGAAAATCTGGCCCGCGAGATCATGGAACTTCACACGCTGGGCGTGGATGGCGGTTACAATCAGGCTGACGTGACGGAGCTTGCGCGCATCATCACCGGCTGGACCGTTTATCGTGACGAGAACAGGCCGGGGCCGGTCGGGCGCTTCAGCTTCAATGCCAACAGCCACGAGCCGGGTGATCACGCGGTGATGGGCATCACCTATGCCGATGCCGGGATGGAGCAGGGGCGGCGGGCGCTGCGCGATCTCGCCCATCACCCATCCACCGCCCGCCACCTTGCCTTCAAACTGGCAAGGCACTTCGTCAGCGACCAGCCGCCTGTGGCGCTGGTGACCAAGATCGCCGCTGCCTACACCAAATCCCACGGCGATCTCGCCGCCACCTATCTTGCCATGCTGGATGCGGAAGAAGCCTGGGATCCCACTCTCAAGAAGTTGCGGCCACCGCTCGATTTCGTCACCGCCGTGCTGCGCAGCGGCGATGTCAAGCCGAAACCTGAACAGATCGTTTCGGTGCTGAAGGCGCTCGGGCAGCCTTTCTGGGACCCCTCCGGACCGAACGGTTTTTCCGATGTGAGCGATAGTTGGGGTTCCTCCGAGGGGCTGGCAACGCGGATCGATGCCGCGAGCCTTTTTGCCCATCAGGTTGCCGGCGGTATCGACCCCCGTGACTTTGTTGCCGATCGGTTCGGCCCGCTTCTCACGCGTGAGACCGCCCAGGCCGTTCAGCGCGCGGAAACCAAGCCGCAAGGGCTGACCATCGCTTTCCTTTCCCCCGAATTTCAGAGGCGCTAACCATGCTGTGCGAAGATTTCTCTCCCACCCGCCGCGCCGTTCTCGGTGCAACCGGCGCTCTTTTTGCCTGGGCCTTCATGCCACGTTTTGCCCATGCGGCCTCCGGGCGTGATCCGCGTTTCGTGACGATCATCCTGCGTGGCGCGCTTGACGGGCTGACCGCCGTGCCACCGGTCGGCGATCCCGATTACGAAGCGCTAAGACAGCAATTGACGCTGCGAACGGAAGGCGAAAACCCGGCGCTGGCGCTGGATGGGTATTTCGCGCTGCATCCTTCGCTACGCAATTTCCAGCGGCTTTACCGCAAGGGTGAGGCGGCCGTGGTGCATGCCAGCGCCACCGGTTATCGCGACCGATCCCACTTTGACGGGCAGGATGTTCTTGAATCCGGTTTTGCGACACCAGGCCATGTCGAAAGCGGCTGGCTCAACCGGCTGCTGGAGCAGATGCCGGCGGGAGAAACGATCAATCCTGCCGCCGGCGACCGGGTGAGCGGGCTTGCCATCGGGGCCAGCGCACCGCTCGTCATTCGCGGCAAGGCACCCATCCTTGGATGGGCGCCATCCGTGCTGCGGCCTGCCGATGGCGATCTCGCACCCCGGCTTGCCGATCTCTACGGCCAGACGGACCCGATGCTTGCCGCCCTACTGGCCGAAGGTGTGGAGACCGGCAGGATCGCATCGGGTGTCGACATCAAGGCGCGCGGCGGCCCCGGTGATCCGCAGGGAATGGAGCAGATGGCGCGTGGCGCAGCACGGCTGATTGCCCATCCGGAAGGCCCCCGCGTGGCGGCGCTGGCTTTCGAGGGCTGGGATACCCATGCGCAGGAGGTCGATCGCCTAGCCAAGCTCTTGTCCGGTCTGGATAATGCCCTTGCGGCCTTCGAACAGGAGCTGGGGCCGGTCTGGAAGGATACTGTGATACTCGTGGCCACGGAATTTGGCCGCACCGCGCGTATCAACGGCACTGATGGCACCGACCACGGCACCGCCACCACCGCCTTTCTGGCCGGTGGCAGCATCCGCGGCGGCCGTGTCATCGCCGATTGGCCGGGCCTGAAGGAAGCGCAGCTACGTGACGGCCGCGACCTTGCCGCGACCACCGATCTACGCGCCGTCATCAAGGGGCTCGCCATCGATCATCTCGGCGCGAGCGCCGGAGCCCTGGACAAGCTTGTGTTTCCCGGATCTGATCTCATTCGCCCTCTGAAGGGCCTGATCGCCTGAGACCTGGTCGTCTTGGGGACGGGCCCTTCATGTTCCTGTTGCAATAGTGTCTGATATCCACCCAGTGCCGACGAGTCGCCGCGGCACTGTGTGGAGAGAGATGTGGCATCGCAGGAACGTGAAGGTAATAGAGCGCCGCAGGGCACACCGGGGGAGGTTTTCGCAGCCTTTCTGAAGCTTGGCGTCACCTCCTTCGGCGGCCCCATCGCCCATCTCGGTTATTTCCGCGACGAGCTTGTCGTGCGGCGCAAATGGATCGACGAGGCTGGTTATGCCGATCTCGTGGCGCTCTGCCAGTTTCTGCCGGGCCCGGCCTCCAGCCAGGTGGGGTTTGCGTTGGGGCTGCTCAGGGCAGGGCCGTTCGGTGCGCTGGCGGCCTGGGCGGCATTCACTTTGCCATCGGCCATTCTCCTCATTCTTTTCGCCATGGTCGCCGCCTCGATCGAAGGGCCGGTCGGCACCGGTCTGTTGCACGGTTTGAAGATCGTCGCTGTCGCCGTGGTGGCGCAGGCCGTGTGGGGCATGGCGAAAAGCCTCGCGCCGGATCGTCAGCGTGCCAGCATTGCGCTTGCCGGCATCGTCTGCGTGGTGTTCGTCGCGGGTGCATTCGGGCAGGTTCTGGCGCTTGGCCTCGGCGCATTCGCCGGGCTTGTCTTCTGTCGCTCCGGTGCCGCGGGACAGGCCACCCACCTCAGCTTCCGGGTGTCGAAAAGCGTCGGATATGGTGCGCTCGCCACCTTCGCCCTGCTTCTCGGCCTTTTGCCGCTGCTTGCAGCAGGGGCATCGTCGCAGGGCATCTCCCTGTTTGATGCTTTTTATCGCGCCGGCGCGCTGGTCTTTGGCGGCGGCCATGTGGTGTTGCCGCTGCTGCAATCAGAAGTCGTCGCGACCGGCTGGGTCACAAAAGACGCTTTTATTGCCGGTTATGGCGCAACACAGGCGGTGCCCGGCCCGCTCTTCACCTTCGCCGCCTATCTCGGCGCGGTGGTGGGCCCGCAGCCTAACGGCATTGTGGGTGCGGCGATCGCTCTTGTCGCGATCTTCTTGCCGGGCATGCTGCTGCTCGTCGGCGCGCTTCCCTTCTGGGAAGGTTTCCGCAAACACCTGACGGTGCAGGCCGCCATGCGCGGGGCACACGCCGCCGTCGTCGGCATTCTCGGCGCCGCCCTTTATGACCCGGTGTGGACGAGCGCGATCTTCACGCCGAAGGATTTTACCCTTGCGTTCACCGGCTTCATCCTGCTGGCGGTGTGGAAAACGCCACCATGGGCCGTGGTTCTGCTCTGCGCGGTCGGCGGCGTTCTGCTTGCCTTGATGTGATAGGGCCGGTCACGCCGTTCCGATGGTCTCGAGCAGCCAGTCGGAAAAGGCCTGCATGGCTGATGTCTGCGGTTTCGATTGCAGGCGGGTCAGCCAGTAGCTTCCAAGCGAGATGGTGACGGGAAAGGGCTGCATGACCGCGCCCGACGTCAGATGCCGCGAAAACATCGATGGCGGCGCGAGCGCCACGCCCAGCCCCTGAAGCGCCGCTTCCATCATGCCGAGCGACGTGTCGAAGACGATGCCGGCATTCACCTGCGCCGCCGGTGAAACGCCCGCCGCGGCAAACCATGTGCTCCACTCATCGGCGCGGTAGCTGCGCAGCAATGTTGCATCCATCAGGTCGGCGGGCTCTTTCAGCATTTCCGCCAGTTTCGGCGTGCAGAGCGGCGAAAGCGGCGCCTCGAACAGACGGAAGGCATCCGTGCCATGCCAGGAGCCCTGGCCGAAACGAATGGCGAAATCCAGCCCCTCCGCGGCCATGTCCACCCGGTTGTTGTTGGTGGAAACCCTGACATCGATAAACGGATGCCGCTTTTGAAATGCCGCGAGCCGCGGCAGCAGCCAGCCGACGGCGAAGGTGCCCACGACCCCGAGAAACAGCAATTCGCGCACCTGTCCGGCCTCGATCCGGTCGAGCGTCGTCGCCATCTGGTCGAAGGAACTGGTCACCGTCGGCAACAGGGCCTCACCTTCGGCGGTGATCTTCAAGCCGCGCGGAAGCCGCTGGAAAAGGGCGACACCCAGCCGCTTTTCCAGCCCTTTCACCTGCTGGCTCACAGCTGCCTGCGTCACGCACAGTTCAATGGCAGCGCGGGTGAAGCTCAGATGCCGAGCGGATGCCTCGAAGGCCCGCAGACCGTTTAAGGGAAGAAATTGCCGAACCATTCAAGACCTAGATTTTCTTGTGTCTCCTCCGAGATATCATGGTTTGTTCGTGCAATGTAGGGCGGCTAAACGTCTTTTCGCTGGGGATGGCGGAGAAGCCGACAATCCACCTTAGGTTTTGGAGAACACGAAAGATGAAATTTAATCGCAGACATATCGCACTGGCCGCTTTGGTCTCGACGGGCCTGGTCACGCAGGCTTCTGCCGCTGATGATGCGAGGCTGAAGGCGATAACGGATGCTGCAATCAAGCCCGTCATGGAGAAAAACGGCATTCCGGGTCTGGCCGTCGGTATCAGCATCAACGGCGAAAACCACATCTTCACCTATGGCGTTCTGTCCAAGAGCACGGAAAAGCCCGTCACCCCGCAGACGCTGTTCGAACTCGGCTCCATCTCCAAGACCTTCACGGTCACCCTCAGCACCTATGCGGAACTGAATGGCCAGCTGTCACTGTCGGGCAAGGTCAGCGAGTATCTTCCGTCCATGAAGGGAAAACCCTTCGGCGATGTCGCGCTGATGCATCTCGGCACCCACACCGCTGGCGGCTTTCCCATTCAGGTGCCTGACGACGTCAAGACGGAACAGCAGCTGATGGCCTATCTCAAGGCCTGGAAGCCTACATACAAGGCCGGCACCCACAGAAGTTATGCCAATCCCAGCATCGGCATGCTCGGCTATATCACTGCAAAGGCGATGGGCCAGGGTTTCGACGGTGCCATGCAGGACACGCTTTTCCCGGCGCTTGGGCTGAAGAACACCTTCACCGTGGTGCCGAAGGCGAAGATGGATGATTATGCGCAGGGTTATAAAAGAACAGGTGAACCGGCTCGCGTAACACCGGGCGTCCTTTCCTCGGAGGCCTATGGCGTCAAATCGACGGCGGAGGACATGATCCGCTTCGTCAATGCCAATATGGGTCTCGAACAACTGGACGGAAAAATCCAGCAGGCGATCACCAACACCCATGCGGGATATTTCAGCGTCGGCGCCATGACGCAGGACATGGTCTGGGAGCAATATACACACCCGGCTCCCCTGAAGACACTGAGGGAGTTGAACGGCGGTGCGCTTCTGAAGACCGTGCCGGTCTCCGAAATATCGCCGCCGATGAAACCGCGCGAAGACGTTTTCATCAACAAGACCGGCTCCACCAATGGTTTCGGCGCTTATGTGGCGTTCATACCGAAGGAGAAATTGGGCATCGTCATTCTGGCCAATAAAAACTATCCCAATGAGGAACGCGTCTCTGCGGCCTATGAGATTTTGACGGCGCTCGAAAAGGCGCAATAACCCTGTCCGCCGTTTGATGTTTTTATCCCGGCGCGGGAGCTGATTGCTCCTGCGCCAAAACGCGTAACGGTGGGAAATAATCCAATCCCGATGACAGCGGCGGGCAATCGCGCTAACCGGGAAAAGATGCGCCGGCAACCGATTCGGTCTCGGGCGACGGGCGCAAATCACAAAGAGCAGATTTTTTTGCACGGCGATGAACCGGGATGGGAAAGCCCGGAAGATGCATGCCGGGCATTTCCTGGGGGGACGACGATGAGCGATACCGGTGGTTATTTTCCTCGCTGGCGGCTGAAAACCGAAGGGCGCATCATGCCGGATGAGCGGCTGCCCGCCGGGCAGACCGCCGTGCTTGGCCTGCAGCATGTCGTGGCCATGTTCGGTTCTACAGTGCTGGCGCCGCTGATCATGGGTTTCGATCCCAACGTCTCCATCCTGTTTTCAGGCATCTCGACGCTGATCTTCTTCATCGCCGTCGGTGGGCGTGTGCCGAGTTATCTCGGCTCGTCCTTCGCTTTTATCGGTCCCGTGCTGGTGGCAACGGGGGCGGCTGCGGGTGCGGCCAGCCCTGATATCGCGCTGGCACTCGGCGGCATCATCGCGGCCGGCGTGCTTTATGCGCTGATTGGCGTCATCGTCATGATTGTCGGCCATAACTGGATCGAAAAGCTGATGCCGCCGGTTCTAACCGGCGCGATCGTCGCCGCAATCGGTCTCGTGCTGGCACCAATCGCGATCGCAAGCGCCTCCGGCACAGGGCCGGGTAATCCCGATGGCGACCAGTTGTCGCGCTGGATTGCGATTTTGACGGTGACGTCGGTCGGTGCGATCGCGGTCTATGCGCCCGGCATGACGCGCCGGCTGCCCATTCTTCTCGGCGGCGCGATTGCCTATCTCGCCTATCTCGTGCTCGCAAACGGTTTCGGTCTCGGCAAGCCCGTTGATTTTGCAGGTGTTGCGGCCGCAGCCTGGTTCGGATTGCCGGCCTTCACCACGCCGGTGTTTTCCGCACCGGCGATTGCCCTGATCGCCCCGGTCGTCGTCATTCTGGTGGCGGAAAATCTCGGGCATATCAAGGCGATCGGCGCGATGACCGGCCGTAATCTCGACCCCTATCTCGGCCGTGCCTTTATTGGTGACGGCATCGCGACGATCTTTTCCGGCGCCTTCGGCGGCACCGGCATGACGACCTATGCCGAAAACATGGGCGTGATGGCGATCACCCGTATCTTCTCGACGCTCGTCTTCATCGTCGCAGCACTGGTTGCCATCATCCTCGGCTTCTCACCGAAATTTGGCGCCCTCATCCAGACGATACCGGGACCCGTCATCGGCGGCCTGTCGGTTGTGGTCTTCGGCCTGATCGCGGCGACCGCAGGGCGCATCTGGGTGGAAAACAAGGTCGATTTCTCCGAACCGCGCAACCTCATCACCGTGGGCATCGCGCTGGTTCTGGGCGCCGGCAATTTCAAGCTCAATGTCGCCGGTTTCACGCTGGATGGCATCGGCACGGCGACAATCGGCGCGATTGCGTTTTACCACCTTTTGGGTCTCGGCAGACCGGCGCAGGGCAGGTGACGCTGAGCAGCCCAGGCGATAGGTATGGAAAGCATGGGCGCGTAATCAGGACTATTGGGGATCACTAGCAGCCATGTGAAACGAGGCCTCAACAAGGATCACTTGTTGAGGCCGCTCCATCGGCCGCTAGCGCCTTGCTTTCCCGGCCACGCCATCAGCGCCACGTCGACGACGGCCTTTAATGTCTCCGTACATGCACCGTCGCAAGCCTGGGCAGACATGCCCTGAATAATTGCGCCATAAAAGCGCGCAAGGGTGTCCGTATCGGTTTGTTCCGGTAGCTCACCGTCATGGATGGCGCGATCGAACCGCGCCTTGAGAATCTGTATCGCCCCCTCGCGCAATGCTGCCGTGGCACGGGCGACGGAGGCGTTTTCTTCCGAATGCTGGAGAACGGCGGTCGAAACGATGCATCCGCGCGGCTTGTCCGGCTGGGTGTCGCCTTCTGCAATATCGTAAAGGTACGCGGCAAGCGCCTCGTGGGCCGGTATTTTCGCCTGCAATAGTCCGGCACGGCGCTCGCTTTGTTGCGCGATATGATGATCGAGCGCCAGCCGGAACAGTTCTTCCTTCGAACCGAAGGTCGCATAAAGAGATGGCGGCGTGATCCCCATCGCATGGGTGAGATCCGCTATCGAGGTTCCCTCATATCCCCGCTCCCAGAACAGCCGGGCCGCGATGTCGAGCCCGGTATTCCGATCGAGCAGGCGCGGCCTGCCGCGTTTTCGCGTCGTTTCAGTCATTATTATATCGATCACTATAAAAATGTTGACAGATCATGTTCGGCTTTTATTATATCGATCGCTAGTTAAATCGCAACGGAGAGATCCATGTCTCAGAAACTGTCGAACAAAGTCGCCCTCATAACGGGAAGTTCAAGGGGCATCGGCCGTGCCGCCGCCCTGGCATTTGCCAAGGAGGGCGCAGGTCTTATCGGCGTCCATTATGGCGCAAACCCCGATGCCGCGCAGGCGACGATCCGCGAGATCGAAGCCCTCGGCTCGAAGGCGATCGCCCTCAAGGCCGATCTACGCGATGGGAAAGCGGCAACAGACAACCTGTGGGATCAGTTCAAGCAAGCGTCCATCGCTTTCACCGGCACGCCATCGCTCGACATTCTCGTCAATAATGCGGGCATCGCGCCGGCGACACCGTTGAAAGACATGACCGAGGCCGCGTTCGACGAGTTGATGACGATCAACTTCAAAGCGCCCTTCTTCCTCATCCAGGCTGTCGCCGATCATCTCCGCGACAATGGCCGTATCATCAATATCTCGACCGGTTTCACCCGCATCGCGGCACCGACCCATCCGGCTTATGCCGCTTCCAAGGGGGCGCTTGAAACATTGACGCTGGCGCTTGCACCGGAATTCGGCCGGCGCGGAATTACTGTTAATTCGGTGCTTCCGGGCGTGACTGAAACCGACATGAACGCCGGATGGCTGGCAGCGCCTGAAGCGCGTGCCGGTGCCGAAGCCCTGTCGGTCTTCTCACGGATCGGCCGCGCCGAGGACATCGCTGACGTCATTACGTTCCTCGCCTCCGATGATGCCCGCTGGACGACCGGGCAGATGATTGACGCGACGGGTGGTGCGCGGATTTGATTTAAGGTCATCAGGTGGCCCCGCACAGCACAATGTTCGGGGCACTTCGCGGCTTGTGGAATGACGAAAGGTCACCGTGAGCCATGGCTGCTCGGTTGCTTTGATATGTGGGCTTGAGACCCGCACTCGGCCTGTGCCAGAATGTTGCGACAGTTCAACCGGGCGTCCGTCTCCTATTCCACCTAAACGCATTGATGATCAGCAGATGAAAACTATCGGAATTCTCGGCGGCATGTCGGCCGCATCGACGCAGATCTATTATCGCAAGCTCTGCGAGATCACCCGTGATCGCCTTGGCGGCCTTCATTCCCCCGAGCTTTTGATCCGCTCGCTTGATTTTGCGAAGATCGAGACATTGCAGGCGCGCGGCGAATGGGGTGCCGCCGCAGCCATATTGAACGCCGAAGCTAAAGCCCTGCAGCGGGGCGGCGCGGACTTCATCCTGCTTGCGACCAACACGATGCACAAGCTCGCCCGGGACATGATGGAGGGTGTCGATATTCCACTGCTGCATATCGCTGACGCTACCGCTGATCGTATATTAAGCGCAGGGCTCAGCCGGCCGGGCCTGATAGCAACTGCCTTCACCATGGAGCAGAGCTTCTACAAGGACAGGCTGGTTGCGGCGTCGCTCCACCCCGTCCTTCCAGACGCTGACGACCGCAGGACGGTGCACCGCATCATCTACGACGAACTCTGCAGGGAAATTATCCGGGATGAAAGCCGTTCGACCTATGAAGATGTCGCCCGTCGACTGGTCGATGCGGGCGCCGATTGCATGATTCTCGGCTGTACCGAAGTCGGTATGCTCCTCAATCAAAACAATGTTTCGGTCCCCGTCTTCGATACCACGCTCATTCATTGCGAGGCGGCTATCGATCTTGCTCTGGCAACCTGAGGGCATGGTGCTCGTCTCGCCGATCCGAATTCGGAGAGGCCGGCCCGTCCGCCGTGAATGGCCGCCGAGCTAGTCCCGCGTCACCGCAAAATGACAGCTCCCGGTGCCTGATTGCCCCTCCTTTCGGCGCAATTCCAAATCATGTATAGGGGCATCACTTTTACATGCCTGGTGCCCCTATGGATCGCAATGTGACCGCCGAAAGGCAGTTGGAACCTACAGTATTCGCGCCGATTGCTCCGTCGCTACCAGTCCGAGAGGATGAGCCTTACGCCCGCGACGAGATGCTGCACGAAATATTCGAGCAGACAGCCAAACGATTTCAGGCCAAATGCGCCGTCAGGCTGCTTGGCCACGATCCCGAAAACAGCCGCCGCACCCGGCTCAGCTACGCGCAGCTGGCCGAGCGTGCCACCCGGTTTGCCCGCCAGCTTCGCGCGATGGGGGTTCAGCGGGGGGATCGCGTCGTCATCTGCCTGCCGCGCGGCCTTGATCAATATATGGCCATCCTCGGCACCCTCTGGGCCGGCGCCTGTTATGTGCCGGTTGACTGGAGCTATCCGCAGGATCGGATCGATTTCATTGCCGAGGATAGCGGTGCCACCCTCATCGTCACGGATGCGGAACGGGCCGGCGGCATGCGGGTAACAACGCTTGTGGTCAACGAGACGCTCGGTGATCTGGCCGCCCAGGATGCCGTGCCGATCACCCGCGCCGAAAGCGGCGCGTCTCCCGATGACCTCGCCTATATCATCTACACGTCGGGAACTACCGGTCGCCCGAAGGGCGTGATGATTTCCCACCGCAGCGCCTGCCATTTCCTGCGCTCCGAAGGGGCGATCCTCGCCATTGAAGAAAGCGACAGGGTTTTCGGCGGCTTCAGCATCGCCTTCGACATGTCGATCGAGACGATGTGGAGTGCTTTTTCCGCCGGTGCGGAGTTGCTCGTCGCCACTGAGGCGCTGCATAAGGCGGGGCCTGATGTGGGTATCACTCTGGCGGCTGAAAGCGTTACCGTCTGGCATGTGGTGCCGTCGCTCTTCACCCTCGTTGAGGCGGAAATACCCACGCTCCGCATCGTCAACCTGGGCGGAGAGGCATGTCCGCCTGATCTCGTCGAGCGCTGGGCGCGACCGGGGCTTCGGATTCTCAACACCTATGGACCGACCGAGACGACTGTGACGGCCACCTGGACCGAGGTGCAGCCCGGCCGGCGTGTCACCATCGGCCGGCCCCTGCCGGGATATACGGCCTGGATCGTCGACGAAAAACTTTGGCCGGTCGCTGCCGGCGCTGAAGGTGAACTTGTCATCGGCGGCCCCGGTCTCAGCGGCGGTTATGTGAACCGTCCCGATCTCACCGCGGACAAGTTCGTCAACACGCCGTTTTATGGCCCGGACGGGCTTCCTGCCCGGATTTATCGCTCTGGGGACCTCGTGCGTCTCGATGCGGTCGGCGACATCGAGTTCATGGGGCGCATCGATACGCAGGTGAAAATCCGCGGTTTTCGCGTCGAACTCGCGGAAATCGAAGCGGTCATTGCCGAAGATGCGTCGGTCGCGCAGGCCGTCGTCCATCTTTTCCGCGATAATGACGGATCGGAACTGCTGGCTGCATTCCTTGTTGCGCGCGGCAACGCCGCAATCGACATGGAAGCCGCCCGGAAACGGGTGAATGATCGTCTGCCGAACTATATGCGGCCGGTCGTTTATCAGGTGCTGGACGCCCTGCCGACCCTGCCGGCCTCCGGCAAGGTGGATCGAAAGGCGCTGCAGCGGCCGGTCGTCGTTGCCGTCACGGATCGGGAAACCGTCGCGCCCGAAACGCCGCTTGAAATCCAGCTCCATGCCATCTGGTCCGAGGCTTTCGCACCGCAGAAAGTTTCGGTGGAAGACGATCTGTTCGAGGATCTCGGTGGCCATTCGCTGAAGGCTGCCCGTCTCGCCTCGGCAATCCGCAAATCGTCGGGCCTTTCCGGCGTTTCCATTCAGGATCTCTATGCCGCACCCACGATCCGGCGGCTTGCCGAACGGCTGCGCGACCGCGTGACGGCAGATACGGCGGTGCTGGAACCTTTCCACCGCGTCAGCGAATTCCAGAAACGCCTGTGCTGGGCGCTCCAGACGATCGCTCTGGTGCCGATCTATGCGGTGGCGGGATTGCAGTGGTTCTTCCCCTACCTCGCCTATACCTATCTGGTCGAAGATTTTGGTCGTGTCTCCGCCCTCCTTCTCGGCGGCCTCAGCTTCGTTTTCATTCCGCCATTGGGAATGGTGTTCGCCATTATCGTCAAATGGCTGATCATCGGCCGCTACAAGCCCGGCGATTATCCATTATGGGGCAGCTATTATCTGCGCTGGTGGCTGGTGCGGCGCCTCTCCGACATCATCGCCACGCCTTATCTCAGCGGCACGCCGATGATCCGTTTTTATTACCGGCTGCTGGGCGCCCGGATCGGTCGTCGCGCCTTTATCGGCACGGTCAGCATCGATACCGCCGATCTCGTCACCATCGGCGATGACGCCATCGTCAGCGATTATGCCATGCTGGCGACCAGTTCGGTTGAGCGGGGTCTGCTGCGCATCGGCTCGGTCAGGATCGGCAACAGCGCTTTCATCGGCACCATGTCGGTGGTTGGACGCAACAGCGCGATTGGTGATGCGGCCGCGCTTGACGATCTCTCTTCCCTGCCTATGAACCAGTCGATCCCTTCAGGGGAAAGCTGGAGCGGCTCTCCCGCCAAGTGCATCGCAACCGGGCGTATCGCCCAGCGGGACGGGGAGGCGGGCTTTCTGCGTCGTCTGCTGGTTGGCTTCGGACTGTTCATCGCTGCGGTCATTCTTCCTCTGGTCGCGATCCTGCCGATTGCGCCGGGTCTGATCGCGATGATCGAAATCGACTGGAATACCGATGGTTATTCCTACCTGCTGATTTCGCCGTTCCTCGCGCTTACCTACATCATCCTGATGTGTGTTTTGACCGTTGCCGCCAAACGCCTGATCCTCGGGCCGGTCCGGCCCGGGCGATATTCGATCCATAGCTGGTTCTATCTGCGGTTCTGGTTCGTCCAGCAGGTGACCGATCTGGCGCTGGCGCTGCTTCATCCGATCTACGCGACGCTCTACGTCATCCCCTGGTATCGTGCGCTCGGCGTGCGGATCGGCAAGCGCGCCGAAATCTCGACGGCTGCGAAAATCGTGCCCGATCTCGTCGATATCGGGCCGGAAAGCTTCATTGCGGACGCGGTTGTCTTCGGTGCGGCGCGCCATGAGCCGGGCATTATCGAGCTGGCGCATACCCGGATCGGGCGACGGTCCTTCATCGGCAACTCGGCCGTGTTGCCAACAGGTGCAACCATTGCCGACGGCGTCCTGATCGGTGTGCTTTCCAAGCCGCCAGCAGATGGCGGTGCCGAGCAGCCGGACGGAACCTGGTTCGGTTCCCCGCCGATTTCGCTGCCCGTGCGGCAAGCCGTCGGCCTGTTCGATGAGGGCGCGCGCTTTAATCCGCGGCCGCGCCTTGTCGCGATGCGGCTGGCCATCGAGGCCATCCGGGTGATCCTGCCGCTGACATTGTTTCTGGCATTTTTTAGCCTGCTTTTCTCTGTTGTGGGCGATATCCAGGATTATGACGACAGCCACTTGCTGATCGCCGTGATTTTCCCCTTCCTTTACATTGGCTTTGCGCTCGCCTGCGGCCTCAGCGTCGTTGCGCTCAAATGGCTGGTGATGGGGCGGTATAAACCGACGACAAAGCCGCTCTGGAGCACCTTCGTCTGGCGAACGGAACTGGTGACGGCGACCTATGAAAACCTGGCGGTGCCGAACCTGCTGCAACCGCTGCGGGGCACGCCCTGGCTGGCGTTTTTTCTTCGCCTTCTGGGCTGCAAGATCGGCCGTGACTGCTTTATCGACACGACTGACATTACCGAACATGATCTGGTGCGAATTGGCGACGAAGTGGCGCTCAATGAATTCTCCGGTCTGCAAACCCACCTGTTTGAAGACCGCGTCATGAAAGTGAGCGGCGTGACGGTCGGTGACCGCGCCGTGATCGGCTCCTATGCCATCGTGCTCTACGATGCCGAAATCGGGGAGGACGCCCAGCTTGGCGATCTTTCCGTGGTCATGAAAGGCGAGACGCTGCCGGCCGGAACATCGTGGGAAGGCTCTCCGGCGCAACTCGTGCGCAATGCATGAGCGAGGCCGCCCTGGTGTTCAGGCTCTGAAGGCCTGAATGCAAAAACGGGTGACGCGGCAGTGGTCTGGCGCGTGCGCCTCGCGTGCAGCAGGCCATGCGCGAAAGGACACCGGTCGGGCCGCCTTTTTTGATCAGCCTGTCCTTCAGCGCTCCCAGCCCAGCTGATCCTCAAACGGCAGGCGTCCCCGAGCCGCAGAGCCGAACAAGACTTGAGGCTCGAAACCGGAATGCCAATAGTCCCTAGATCACCGAACTATCCACGGCCCGGAGGAAAGCGCGATGATGCAGCTTTTGCCGATCCCGTATTTCGCGTGAAGGCCATAAAAAGTGAGCTTCCTGAACTCTTCTTAGGACATGCATAAATCGATAGAGCGCCAGTTGGGCAAGTTCTAGCTGTCTCGCGCTCCCACGCACGGCGCTGCCCCGACCACGCGTTTTGCCAGCGGAGATCTATTGGGCGGCAGACAACGGGTTACCACAGTTCGACCAGACCGCCTGATACACCGTTTACTGGATCGGTCTCGGGCTTGGGCAGGGACTTTATTCGCGCGCGCATCTCTTCTGTTGGTGCTGAGGTCTGAATGTCAGCCTGCTGCCCGGGCGGATATGCGCCCACGACCTGAAAATCCGCGGAGGATTTCAGCCTCATATGACCGGTGCCTGCCGGTAAAATCAGACAGTCTCCCTGAGTGACCTCCAGGGCCTGTCCGTCAGCCCCGCCGATCTGCAATGTTGCCTGACCACGCCCGACGCCGAGAACCTCATGCGCGCCGCTGTGGTAATGGTGGTAGTCGAATACGCCGTTGCGCCAGATCCCTGTCCAGCCGTTGCGGGAAAACAACGCCTCGAACGCGGCTGTGTCCGGTTGCGAATTGACCTGCCGATAGATGATGACTGGAAATGACTGGTTATTGGGAATTTGATCACCGGCATCGAAGATGTGTGTTTCGGTTCTCATACCTGTCTCGTTATGTGGTTTGAATGGCCCGGAGGGGCAGAGTATCGCAACATTAGCGGGCCTGCTACCGCTCGCCATTCAAAACGGGATGGCCGTGCGTGATCTACTGGAGAACTTGAAGCGTTGAGGCCAAAAGCATGTTGCATCCCGCCATGCTGTGTTCGGGTTCGACGTACTCGGCCTCATTGTGACTGAGGCCATCGCGACAGGGCACGAAAATCATGGCCGACGGCGCAACGCGATTCATGAAGAGGGCGTCGTGGAACGCACCGGATAGCATTCGTTGCGTTGCCAAACCCCGATCCTGTGCGGCGTTATCCAAGGTCGCGAGAATATCCTCCGGGAAATTCGCCGGCGGCATATCGAAGATCTGTGTGATCGTCGCTTCACAATTTTGGTCCCTCGCAGCCGCCTGGGTGACCGCGCGAATTTTATTTTCCATTGCGTCAAGCGTTTCGGAAGAGGGGTGCCTGATATCGACGGTAAAAACCGCGGTCTGCGGAATGGCGTTGACCGCAGCGGGTTGTAAAGCCATTCGCCCCACCGTGAAACGGGCGGCCGGATCGGAGGGCATCATGGCGGGAAACAGCGATCCAAGCGCGTTAACCGCCGCGTGAAACGGATCGCGTCGATACATCAGTGCCGTCGTGCCCGCATGAGCGGTCTGGCCGGTGATCGATACCTCCAGCCAGCGTGTGCCCTGTATGCCCGTCACTATTCCAATTGGAACTCCCCGTTTCTCAAGGGAAGGGCCCTGCTCGATGTGCACCTCGATATAGGCAAACACCGGAAAACCGAGATCGCGCATCGTGGCTTCCGGCAGGCTTTCCAGGGTTGCGGAAAGTTCTCCCGCAAAATCGGCTCCGTTATCTGTGGCAAGTAGCTTCTGCCACTCTTGTGGTATCGTTCCGGAGGCGAAAGCCATTGATCCCATGCAGCCCGGGGCGAAACGGCAACCTTCCTCGTTGGTGAAGGCGACGACCTCGACCGGACGTTCCGTCTCGATCCCGAAATCATCGAGCGTTTCCAGCACCTCGAATGCGCAAAGCGTCCCGAGCGCGCCGTCAAACCGCCCGCCGGCGGGCTGGCTGTCAAGGTGGCTGCCGATCAGAAGCGGTGCACGTGTTTCGTCGCGGCCGTTCCGGCGAATGAAGAGATTGGCGACGGGATCCTGGAATACCGAAAATCCTCTGTCGATCGCAAGTTTCGCCAGCAGCCGTCTTGCCTCGCGATCCAGTTCAGTGAGCGCCTGCCGGTTGACGCCACCCTTTTCGGTTGCTCCGATCGCTGCAAACCGGTCCAGATTTGCCAGCAGTCTTTCACCGTTGATCGAAAATTCTGCCATGGTTGTCTCCCCCTTCAGGCTTCGAGGCCGGGGCGGGCTGCGGCAACAAAAGAGCGTACCCGCGCCAGTTCGACCGGGTTCCACCAGACGCCACCCTCCTTGAGTGAAGAAGCGACGATAACACCGCTGGTCCGTTTGAGGATCTCGACGATGTTGCCTTCATTGACACCCGAGCCGACAAGCAGCGGCAGATGTGTCGCTGCACCGATTTCCTCGATCTCCTCCAGGGATGCACTGTTGCCGGTGCGCTGTCCCGTTGCGATGACGCCGTCGGCATCGAAGAAGGCAAGGTCGCGCGTCAGTTCATCGATGCTGCGATCCGCCGTGATGGCATGGGCTCCGTGTTTGACGTGGCTGTCGGCGAAAACCTTGATATGCTCTGCCCTCAGCAGCGAGCGGTAGCGCATCGCCTCGGCCGCGCGCCCTTCCATAAAGCCCTCATTGGCCACATAGGCATTGGCCCATTGGTTGACGCGGATGAACTTTGCCCCGCCCGCCTTGGCGATGGCGAAGGCCGGGATGGGAGCATTCGCCAGCACGTTGATGCCGACAGGCACACCGGCGGTGCGAACGATGCGGTCGGTCACCACGCTCATGAAGGCTGACGTTTCGGGCCCGATATCATCTGGCTTGGAGAAGGGCACGTCTCCGTGGTTTTCGACGATCAGGCCGTGCATGCCGCCTTCGATGAGGCGCTCGGCATCGCGCATGCAGGCATCATAGATGGCGTCCATGCTCGCGTTGCGATAACGCGGCGCTCCCGGAAACGCCGGGCAATGGATCATGCCGATCAGCGCCTTGCTGCGACCGAAAATTTCCTGGATAGCATTGGCCGCGTTGTCGGATATGGTCTGCATTTCAGTCCCTTTCGAAAGTTCTCCATGCGCGCCTTTGTTATCGGCAATATCGCACTTGATGAAACCTATTCCATTGCCGCACTGCCTCAGGCAGGCGCTTCAATCTTCGGCGAGCAGGCCTCGCGCAGTCTCGGTGGCAAAGGCTGCAACCAGGCCATTGTTCTTGCACGGTGCGGCGTCGAAACCACCTTGGTCGCCGCCGTCGGCACGGATGACCGCGCCATTGCGATCGGTAAATCGCTCACCCGCGAGCATCTGACACCAAAGCTCATTCCCGTTGATAGCGCCACCAGCGATATTTCCATCATTCTGACGACCCCTGACGGTGAAAACTCGATCATCACCACCCGGTCCGCAGCCGCAGCGCTTGATAGAGACGCAGCCCTGGACGCACTTGGCGACACTGTCTCCGGCGACCTCGTCATCCTGCAGGGCAATCTCTCGGAAGAGACAACCCTCGTCATCCTCAATGCGGCGAGATCGAAGGGGCTGACGACGGCCTTCAATCCTTCACCGCTGCAGCCGTGGTTTGCAAGCATTCTGCCGCTCATCGACATCGCCGTCCTCAATCGCATCGAGGCAGAGGCGCTGACCGGTGAGAGCGGCGCCGGGGCGGGCGCTTTTCTGCTGCGTGCCGGCGTCGGCCTCGTCATCATCACACTCGGCGGACAGGGCTGCGTGCTCGTGTCTGCCAATGGTGCAATCGAGGTCGCGGCAGCGCCCGCTACAATCGTCGATACCACGGGTGCCGGCGATTGCTTTACGGGTGTTGCGCTTGCCTCCGCCATACGTCGCGGCGTCGCTATCGATGCGCGCGCGCTGGAGGATGCTTCGAGAGCGGCAGCCATCACCGTCGGCCGCCGTGGCACGCAGGATGCCTTTCCCAGCCATGAGGAGATGATGGCCATTCTGCGGGCCTGAGCCTGTCGATCACGGCTTTTCCGTCAGCCAGCCGAGAATGTTCTTCCACAGGCGCCCGTACCCATCCCATTCGCAGAAGGCGGGTGAGAGCCAGTGCGGACCAATATCGGACGTCCATGCTGCCGTTCGGCCCTGGCCAAAACCTCCGGTCACGAGCAGCGGATGGGAGCCCTGATCTTCCGGCAGCCGGGCAACCACTTCGACATCGGTGCGATCACGCACCTCGACCTCGTTGACACCGAGCAGGAGCGGCCACTCGCCGGAAAGGCCTGCGACGGTCGGATGGTCTGGTTTCAGAATATCGGCTGTCGAGCCTTCCGGAATTTCCACGCGGTCGTCCCATGGAAGGCAGGTAACGGGAAGCGTATCTTCCACCGGCGTGCGGCGCCAGCGCGCCTTGCCGTCGATGCCCTGGAAGGAGAAATAGCCACCAACCATCAGCAGGCCGCCACCCTTTTCCACCCATGCCTTGATGAGCTTCAACCGGTTCGGCACGGTTTTCGAGTGCAGCCAGACGGCCGGCGGCAACAGGAGCGAGTTCGAACCGATATCCGAGAGGATGATGGCGTCATAGGCATCGAGCCCTGCCATCTCGAAGGGAAACTTCTCCACCGCATCATGGGCAGTCATATAAGTCAGCTCGTATTCGCTGCCCTCGAGTGCCTTCACCAGCGGCTCTGCGCCCAGGTGAAAGGTGACGCTGCCAAATTGATCGAAGCCCTTGTAGTGGGTGGCGGAACTGACCCAGCTTTCACCGACGAGAAGCACTTTTTTTGTCATGATCTTTCCGTTTCCATAGGTTCGTCAGGTCTTCGCCTGGAAGACCGAGCGCGGATTATCCCGCATAAGGGTTTGAAGAGTGACGTCGTCGAGCCCATGCCGTTTCAGGCGCGGCAGGAAGTGCTTGAGAATATAGGCGTAGCCATTGCCGCCATATCGCGTCAGCATCATTTTCAGGAAGACGTCGTGGGAAAGCAGAATGCGGTCGAGGTAACCGCCTTCCACCAGCGTGACGATAGAACGGGCAGCGTCCTCGTCGCTGGGGCACTGCACCTGCTGGTCGGCATAGAAAAAATCCATGCCGATCATGTCATATTCGATAAAGGCGCCGCGGCCTGCAAGTTCGCTCTGGTAGGCAATGTCGGCATGGGACGGGTTCATGTGGCAAAGAACGGTATGGTTCAGATCCGCACCTTCCTCCGCGACGACGTCGAGAACCCGGTGTCCCAGCCGAAGCCATCCCGGCAGATGAACCATCAGGGGCAGGCCGGTGCGCACATGCGCCTGCGCAGCCCCGCGAAGGGACTTTTCCTCCGCAGCCGTGAAATCCGCCGATACCCCAATTTCGCCTATCAGACCGATGCGGACATCGGTGCCATCGACGCCGTGTCGCGCCTCCTGCACGATCTCGTCGGCGATGGCATCGACCGTCAGCCCGGCCACCTTTTCGGGGTGGGAGGACGCAAGGTAATAACCCGCTCCCATGACGATGTTGAGCCCGGTCGCTTGTGAAATCCGTCGCATCGCCAGCGGATTTCTGCCGATACCCTGGCAGGTCGGCTCCACAACCGTCTGTCCACCGGCAGCGACGAAATCCTTCAGTTCCGCAATCGCCAGCGGTTCGTCATCCAGCGTGATATTGTGCTTGTTGACGAAGGGATCCTGGCGTAGCTCGCCGATGATTTCCATGCAGACGAAACCTTCGGCAAGATATTGCCTCTCCGCTGTCTTGGGGGCGTTCCACCAGCAACGGCAATCGTTGAGGATGTGCTCGTGCATCAGCGTGACGCCGAGTTGATCCGTAGCGATCGGGCCACGCACGGTCATGATCTTTCCCGACCGGATATGTCCTTCAGACAGTTCCGTGGTCATCGCATCAGCCCTTTCTCTTCACGCCAAGGCGGAAGTTCGCGGTGAAGATGCGTGTGTTGAGCCAGATTGCGGCAAGGATGATGGCGCCCGTCACGATCTGGGTGAAGAAGGGAGAGATGTGCATGAGGATAAGACCGTTGCCGATAACGGCGATGGTCATGGTGCCCAGTACCGTGCCAAGAATGGTGCCGCGTCCGCCCATCAGCGACGTGCCGCCCAGAACCACGGCCGCCACCACCTGAAGCTCGAACCCGACTGCCGCATTCGACGATCCTGACCCCAGCCGCGCCGCAATCATGAGCCCGGCAATGGCTGAAGCCACGCCTGCGGCCAGATAGACCGAGGCGAGAATCCATTTGGCGGGCATTCCCACGCGGCGCGCCGCTTCCGGATTGGAGCCGACCGCGACGACACGACGACCATAGCGGGTGCTCGAAAGAACGATATAGGCGATCACGGTAACGACGACGCCGATCAGGGCAGGGACGGGCATACCGAGAAAATCACCCCTGCCGAGGTAAAAGAACCCCGGCGCATCCGGTATCGGAACGGAATATCCCTGTGTGATGTAGAGGGCGACACCGCGCAGGATGGAGAGACCGGCAAGCGTGACGATGAAGGCCGGAATACCTTGATAGGCAATGAACCAGCCCTGCACCAGGCCAAGCCCGCCGCCGAGCACCAGCATGGCAACGACAACCAGCGGCCAGGGGTAACCGGCCGCGAGCAGGATGGCGCCAACGGCGTTGATCAGGGCGACCATCGAGCCGACAGACAGATCGATACCGCCCGTGATGATGACGAATGTCATCGCGACGGAGACGATCAGGATCGGTGCGGCCTGACGGACGACGTTCAGAAGATTGCCGGCCGTCAGAAACGTATCCGTGGTCACGGAGAAGAACACCATGCAGAGGGCAAAAAAGGCTGCGATGGAAAGCACCTGTGCATTCTCGGCGAAGAAATCCGAGAGCGGCGAGCCTTTGGCGCGTTCGGTATAGACGGTCAATGACGTTGCCCTCCCACGATCAGCCGCACGAGATCCTCGAGGCTGGTGTCGTTGATCTGGCGCTCCGCCACCTTGGTGCCCTCATACATGACGGCGATGCGGTCGCAGACACGGAAGAGATCCTGAAGGCGGTGGGTGATGAGGATGACTGACACGCCCTTTGCCTTGACTCGATTGATAAGCGAGAGCACGGCTTCCACTTCAGCCACGGCAAGCGCCGATGTCGGCTCGTCCATGATCAGAACCTTCGGATTGAAGGAGGCCGCCCGCGCAATGGCAATTGCCTGCCGCTGGCCACCGGACAGTTTCTCCACCTTGGAGGTGAGACGCGGAATGCGGATTTCCAGCGCATCCAGCATCTTGCGGGCTTCCGAAAGCATGGTTGGCCGGTCGAGAAACGGACCCTTGGTAATCTCGCGCCCGAGAAAGAGATTACCCACGACATCGATATGGTCGCAGAGGCTGAGGTCCTGGAAAACCATCTCGATGTTGCGGTTGCGGGCATCGGCAGGGCCTGAAAAGCGAATGGCTTCGCCTTCCATGGTGATCGTGCCGTCGTCCGGGATGTAGGTTCCGGAGATCACCTTGGTGAGGGTTGATTTACCGGCCGCATTGTCCCCGACGAGGCCGAGGCATTCGCCGGGAAAGATATCGAGATCGACGCCGCGTAGCGCCTGATGCGAGCCGAATGTCTTGCGGATATTACGCAGTGAGATACGCGCTTCACGATCGGGCTGCCGGGAGAGAACATCTCCCCCGGCGCCGTCGACAGCGCCTGTGGGCTGTCCGGCGGCAATCATTTGAAAACCGCGCGGTAAGGTTCGACATTGGCCTTGGTGACGATGGTGACCGGCACGGCGATGGTCTTTTCGACGGTGCCGCCATCGGCGACCGTCTTGAGCGCCTTGACTGCGGCTGCACCCATCTCGGCAGGATCCTGCTGGATGACGCCTGCGACATAACCCGCATCAATGCCGGTGATCGCCTGTTTGGTCAGATCCCAGCCAAACACCTTGATGTCTTTCTGCTTGCTCTGGCTTTCAACGGCGGCAACCGCTCCGAGAAGAGCCGGCTCACCCGTGGCATAAATTGCCGTCATATCTGGATTGCCGGTGATCAGGTTTTCCGCTGCCGACAGTGCAGTGTCCTGAACGTTCTGGCCATCGACGACACCAGCCGTCGTGATACCGGTCTTGTCCTTGATCGTGTCTTCAAAACCCTTCTGGCGGATGTTCTGGATGAAGGAGTTCAGCGCACCAACGACGCCGATCTTGGCCTTGCCGCCCATATCGGACTTCACGTAGTCGAGGAAAAATTTTCCCATGTCGGCGCCGGCTTTGCCGTTATCCACGCCGATCTGCGCCTTCTGCGGACCCTCCGGCAGGATGGCGTCAATCGCGACGACGGGAATATTGGCGGCGGCGGCCTGTTTTACGGCCGGCATGATGCCGTTGACATCGATGGCGACCACGGCGATGCCGTCAACCTTCTGCTGGATGTAGGTTTCGATGGCGCTGTTCTGGGCTGCGGGATCGTTGTTGGCGTTAAAGATCACCAGCTTGACGCCGGCTTCCTTAGCGGCCTTTTCCGCTCCTTCGTTCATCTGGTTGAAAAACAGCGCCTGCTGGTTGATCTGCACCAGGGCAATGGTCTTTTCGGCAGCCTGGACCAGACCAGCGGATAAAGTCGCGCCGGCAAGGACGGTTGCGGCGAGAGCGGCGGAGAAATATCGACGTTTGAAATTTGGCATTATCGTTCTTCCTCTGTTGGTTTCGTTGCTTTTTATTTGATCGCGGGCGGCGCAACGGATTCACGCACGACGATTTCGACGGGTAGCAGCTCCTCCGACAGCGGTGGAGCGCCCTCATCCCAGTTGGTTTCAAGCAGAAGCGACAAAGCGCGTTGGCCGATTGCACTGACCGGCTGGCGAATGGCGGTGAGCGGCGGGGCAAACAGATGCAGCGGCCCGACGTCGTCGAAACCGATCATCGAGACATCCTGCGGGATACGCACGCCTTCAGACCGCAGCACTTCGACGAAACCGATGGCGATTTCGTCCGAACTCGCAAATACCGCCGTCGCCGGCCGGCCCTCGTCAAGAAACCTGCGAGCAGCGGCCCTGCCGAATTCCACGGTGTAGGCGCCACAATATCTTGTAATCGAAAGCTCTGCCTCGCACTTTCGTTCGGCAAGGGCGGATGTCATTCCGCGAAAACGGCGTTCGGTACTGATCATGTCCTCCGGGCCGCCGACATAAAGAACCCGGCTGTGTCCATGCTCTGCCAGATGCGCGCCTGCCAGGCGGCCGCCCTGTTCATTGTCGCAGAAGAGTTTTGGAACGGTTGCGCCGGGAACGTCTTCATCGACGACCACGACCTTGCCGGTGGTATTGATCAGTTCCGCCAGTTCATCGGTATTGGGATGGTTGGTGATGAAGACGAGACCATCGACGTGATTGCGGGCGAGCAATCTCAGATACGACAATTCGCGGCCCTTGCGGTTCAGCGTCGCAAACAGCGACAGGGCAAGGCCGCGCCTGTCGGCTTCTTCTTCCACGGCCGCGACCAGCATTCCGAAAAACGGGTTGCCAATGTCGGGAACGACCAGGCCGATCGTATCCGAGCGGCCCCGGCTCAAGCGCCGGGCGTGGGGATTGGGAACGTAATTGAGCTCACGAATGGCGGTCTCGATCCGCGTCTTCGTTTCCGAGGGCAGCTCCAGCGTGCCGTTCAACAGACGCGATACGGTCGCGACGGAAACCCCTGCCGCCTGGGCAACATCTTTGAGACTGGTCGCATGGTTACGCGCCATTGAACTTCCGCTTTCTGTTCCACTCAATCCGGGCCTTCTCGACCTCTACCGGCTTTGTAAAGCGATTTACTAAACCGGTTTACAAGGAAATGTAAAAACGCTGGGCTGTCAATGTCATTTTTCGAGATTTGCGTTCTACCGTCGGAAACCCAGCGCCTGCCGGCTGACGGCAAGCCTCTTCTCCGGAGACCGCAGCCAGCGGGAAGCGGCGAAATAAATCGCGATTAATGCCTTCGATTCACATGGAATCGGACGATACCCATTTGTTCCGGCCGGTCTGTTTGGCGCTTAACAACGCGGCGTCCGCCCTTTCCAGGACGCTGCTCACGGTCCCTGCGCCCGGTGCGGTTGCGATGCCGATGGATATGGTTACCGGGTCGAGCAGGCGGCCTCTGTAGGTGAAGGGCGCCCGTTCTACGGCGTGCCGGAGTTTCTCCGCAAGCTTGGTCGCATCCTCAATGCCTGCATCTGGCATCAGCACGGTGAATTCCTCGCCGCCGAACCGAAACAGCGTACCCTGATCGCTGGTCGCCTCGGAAAGCACCTGGGCGACATATTGCATCACCGCATCACCGGCATCATGGCCGAAGCGATCATTGAAGCGCTTGAAATGGTCGATGTCCAGCATCAGACAGGCAAGCGAACCGGTTGGCTTCTCAATGTGCCGGTTCAACGCCTCGTCAAGTGACCGGCGGTTTAGCAGGCCGGTCAAGGCGTCCTGCCTTGCCATGCCAACCAGCCGCTGACGGAGCTGGAGGTTTGCGACGGCAAGGCCGATATTTTCGGCAAGGAGTTCCAGATACAGACGCTCTGTCTCCAGCGTGTCGGTCTTCTTTGGAATTTCGAGATAAAGCAAGCCGACGGTTTCGCCCAAAGCCGTCAGCGGTATGCACAGGCCGGTTCCGAAACTCCCCTGAAGGTGATGGCAGACGACATCGTCGCCGTCCTGGTTGCTGACGTGGGGACGTCCACGACGCAGAGCCCAGCAATCGTCGATCAAAAATTCCGGGGCGGAGAACGAAGGGTCGGACCATTGTCCGGTCGATTGGAGAAGCGAACTGTTTTCCTTGAGCACAAGCAGGCGGCCGGCAATAGCGGGGAAAATCTGCGGCATGAATTTCGAAACGACGTCGGACAGTTCGTCCTGATTCTGACATGCCTGAATGCGATGCATCATCTGCAGGATCAGATCCTTGATGCGCTGGTTCCGGCGGTGTTCTGCGTCAAGCCGATCCCTTTCCAGCCCGTTGCTGCGGAAAATCCTGATCGCCTGGTTCATTTCCCCAATCTCGTCCCGACGTCCTTCGTCGGGCACGTCGATACTGTAGTCCTGCCGCGCAAGGCGCATGACGATATTGCTCATCCTGATGAGCGGTGCCGCAACGCGTCTGCTGAGGACGAAATAGAGCACGGCCAGAAACATCAACGCGGTCAGGGCGAGCATCACCTTGGCGATCGATCCGTAGAAATCGCTTCGGCTTTTGGCCTGGTCCACAGTTGCCTGCGTGCGGGTCGCAAGTGTTTCTCTCAGCGTCTCGACGGTATCCAGCAGGCCCCTGTGCAGTCGGTAATACTCATCGCCGAACAAGACCTGTTGTGCTTCGCTCTGGCGGCTGGAGCGATAAAAACCGATGGCCTCGCGCTCCATCCTGTCGAGGACGTCGGCGCTTTTTCTTATTTCCTCGAAGGATGTCGCCTCTTGCGGCGAAACACCGTGTGCAGCGAGTTTATCCAAGGTGTTTTCGAGGTGCTTTTCCTGATCTTCGTCGACGTAGAATTTTGCAAGATGCTGCTCGTCGCCGCGCATGACGTAAAGTCGCGCTTCCTCGGTGCGCTCATCCGCGATGATTGCCAGTTCCTCGGCAAGATCGCTGATGTCGAGATGATCCTGGATTGCCGCCCTCTCTTGAGAGGCGCTTCTGGCTGACAGAATGAAAGTGGTCGCCGATACCGTCGTGAGTATCAGGGTCACAGCATAGGCCAGGTTCGTGATGGTACTAAGTCGCATGATGGCGCCGTCTGCTTGCCGCGTGGTCGTACAAACCTCAGCGGCGGGTCCAATTCCAGAGTCTCGTTGTTCTAGGACATATCGTCAAACGGGAAATCAGCAAGCGGTTAACCATCGATTTGATCTGTCGCGGCGAAACCAGAAAGTCGCGGATCTGGAGGCCTATGAAAAGCTCTGCGCAACACCGGCACTATATTTCATGCGGCATCACGAAACCGTGAAACCTTTCAACGCATCGTTCGTTTAGCGCCCATGAGTGACAAAGACGCAGGACCGAAACCGGTCGTTGGTGCCGACGAGACTGGCACCCAAACCGCATCTCAACAGGATGCTCCTGACACCGATGAGCCGCCTCCGCCGGAGGAGATGGAACCCGCTTCGGACTTGACCCCGGAGCAGGCGGAAGAGGTTCGCAGGAAATACCTGCTGAAACGCTTCTGGATCAGCGCTCGCGGCTTCTGGAGCCGGCGCGGCGATGCGTTGGCATGGCCGTTCACGCTCGGACTATTGGTGATGATCGGTATAAATGTCGGCTTTCAGTATGGCATCAATATCTGGAATCGCGGCATTTTCGACGCTATCGAGAAGCGGGACGCGTCGACGGTTTATTTTCTCGCCTCGATTTTCCCCCCGCTGGTCCTCGGTAGCGTCTTCATCGTCACCTCACAGGTTTATGTGAGAATGCGTATTCAGCGGCGCTGGCGTTCCTGGCTCACGAAGGCACTCGTTGGCAGGTGGATTGCAAATGGCCGTTATTATCAGCTGAACCTGATTGATGGTGACCACCAAAATCCCGAAGCACGGCTCTCGGAGGATATGCGGATTGCGACGGAAGCACCGGTGGACTTTGTGTCCGGTGTCATCGCGGCCTTCGTGTCTGCCTCCACCTTCATCGTTGTCCTGTGGACGATCGGCGGCGCGTTGACTGTTTCGATCGGCGGGGCCGGCGTCACGATCCCCGGCTTCCTTGTCATTGCGGCAGTGATCTATGCCGCCATTACCTCCACGTCCATCGCCTTCATCGCGCGCAATTTCGTCAAGGTTTCCGAAGTCAAAAACCAGGTCGAGGCGGAATTCCGCTATACGCTCACGCGCGTCAGGGAAAATGGTGAGAGTATCGCCCTGCTTGGCGGCGAGGAGGAAGAACGAAGCGATCTCGACAAGAGGTTCGGCAATGTCCGACGGCAATGGCGTCTCATGGCGCAACAGTACATGCGAACGACGGTCGTCTCGAACGGCTCGATGCTGATCGCGCCCGTCGTACCGCTTCTCCTGTGCGCACCCAAGTTTCTCGATGGAAGCATGTCGCTTGGTCAGGTCATGCAGGCCGCTTCCGCTTTCACGATTGTCCAGTCCGCGTTTGGCTGGCTGGTCGACAACTATCCGCGTCTCGCCGACTGGAATGCCTGCGCCCGGCGTGTTGCCTCGCTGATGATGTCGCTCGATGGCCTCGAACGGGCTGAAAAAAGCGATACGGTCGGCAGGATAGTGCGCGGCGAGACGGAAGGGGAGACAATACTCAGTCTCAAGGATGTTTCCGTTTCTCTGGGTGACGGCACGGCGGTCGTCAAGGAGACGGACGTCGAAATCGGCGCCGGAGAGAGAGTGCTGGTGGCTGGAGAATCCGGCTCCGGCAAGAGCACGCTGGTGCGGGCCATCTCCGGTCTCTGGCCCTGGGGTGGGGGAAGCGTCAACTTCCGCGCCGACAGTAGATTGTTCATGCTGCCGCAACGGCCATATATTCCGGCCGGTACGCTTCGTCGCGCTGTCTGTTATCCGCAGCCCGCCGAAAGCTGGACGTCCGAAGAGATTGGCGCTGCGCTCGACAAGGTCGGTCTTGGTCAGCTCAAGGAAAAAATCGAGGACGAGGCGCCCTGGGACCAAACATTGTCCGGCGGAGAAAAACAGCGGCTGACCTTCGCGCGCCTGTTGCTGAACGCTCCCGATATCATCGTCATGGACGAGGCGACGGCAGCTCTTGACGAGAAAAGTCAGGATAAGATGATGCAGACGGTGATCGAAGAACTTCCCGATGCAACGATTATCAGCGTGGCGCACCGTGCCGAACTGGAAGCGTTCCACAGCCGCAAAATCACGCTGGAGCGCCGGGATGGCGGGGCGAAGCTGGTCAGCGACATCGAACTCATTCCACGGAAGGCAAGAGCGGGCTCGATGCTTCGTAGAATGGTCAAGCGTAAGAATGGATCGAAGCGGTAGCTGACCTCGTTTTGTCGGAGGTACGGTGCGGCAAGGGATGTCCAAGAGGTGCGCTGCTCTCCGAGGCTTGGAAGCCTGAGGTAGGCGGGCAGCACAATCGTCGTGCCGCAACGGTGTGGATGCCGGCAAGAATCGGACTATCGCAAGGTGTTGGAGTTTTTGGAGGCCGCCTTGCCGGACAGGGCGTCAGTATCCGCCATTTGCATATTCCTGTGCGTTCCTGGCGGGAGTGGATTTTGATTTTGACCTTTACCCCGTCAGCGCGCAGGAACCGACGAATATTCACGCCTTGGCCGATATCGCAGTCAGTTCCTCGAGGTCGAGATCATGCTCAAGCTCTCTGAGCGTTTCGTCATCGATCTGTCCCTCACGACGTAGACGTATGAGTTCCTTCCTGCCGGCGGCAACGGCCTTGAGCACGACATCAAAATGAGCATGCAGAAGCGGTGAGTATTTTTCGGTGCTTTCAGCGTATTTCACACTGGCCGCGAGTCGATGTTCATACCTCTTGAGGAGTTGCGGATGGATGAGTTCGCCGTTTTCGTCGTATGCAAGACCTTGAACAGTCGTGAATTGCACCTGGGCCATGGATGCTTCGGCCTCACTCATCGTCATCGGCGCGCGTTCCGGTTCTATCCCTCCAAGCCCCGCCCATGCGATGATCCGTCCGAGCGTTGTCCCCTGTATGAGAACGGTTCCCATGATGACGGCGAAAGCCATGACCAGAATGAAATCGCGACCAGGAAAATCTTCCGGAAGGCTCAGGGCAAGAGCCAGCGTAACAACACCGCGCATGCCAGCCCAACCGAGTGCGGTAACCGCTCCTGGTCCAAGAGGCTTCGAGTGGGCGAGTTTCAGGCCGTGAAACAACCTGATGACCAAGTCGGATGCGAATATCCACACGAACCGTGCCGCTACCAGCGTGACAAGGACGGCAAGTGCAGGCAATGCCATTGAACTGGCTATCGAGCCAAAGCCGCCGCCGCGTTCAACGACATCGCGGAGGGATAATCCGATGAGAATGAACACCATGGCCTCCATCAGGAAGACCAGGACATTCCAGAAGGACGTGCCGCGCATTCGTGTTGCGGCAGATAACACGGTGTGCTGATGCCAGGACGCAATCAATCCCGCGGTAACAGTTGCAATCACACCTGATGTCTGAGCCTGCTCTGCCAAAATATACGCGGCCCAGGACAGGACAGCGGTCGCGGCAATCATCAAATATTCGTCGCCCAGATGGCGAACGGTTTTTACCCACAGGAGACCAACGAACGCGCCCACTGCGGCGCCACCGACGGCCAGGAAGAAGAATTCACCAAGGGCATCCACCGTGCTGAAAACCCCACCCGCTGCGGCGGCGACAGCAAAACGAAAAAGCACAAGCCCGCTGGCATCGTTCAAAAGGCTTTCTCCCTCCAACAGAATCTGGAGGCGTCTGGGTATCCTGATCCTCTCCAGCACGGCCCTTGCCGAGACCGCGTCAGGAGGGGAGACAATAGCGCCGAGGGCCGCGCAGGCAGCCCATGGCAATGAGGGCATCAGAAAGTGCACGACAACTGCGACGATGACGGTTGTGAACAGCACTGCACCGATTGCCAGAGACGCAATTCCGAAGACGTGTCGTTTCAAACGGTCAACAGAGATGGACCACGCGCCATCCAGCAGCAGCGGCGGCAAGAAGATCACCAACACCAACTCCGGATTGACGGAGATTGTCGGCAGCCCAGGCACGAAGGCCAAGGTTCCCCCGCCTGCGAGCAGCGCCACGGAAGGGGGCAGTCCCAAGCGATGCGCAATATAATGCAGCACGATAATGGCAAGAAACATCGCAATCACGAGTTCGAAGAGATGCGTGCCGTCCATATGTGTCCCCAATCCAGCTTGGACCGACATCAAATGACGAGTTCTGGGAAAAAGCAACGGCACTTCCATACCGACTTGAGGCGCTAACGCGCTTGCAGTCTGGAAATTGACCTACCCGGCGGCAGGCCTTTGCGACGGCATGCCGTCGCCCCCATAAGTTGCATATGCGAAATGGCGAAGCCAGGGTGTGTTTTCCAAGCACGCCATTTAAAAGGCAATTCTAATATGAAACGATTGAAATTTCGTCTTTCAAATTCTCTTCGATGAATTTTCGCGTCCCCAAAATCGTCAGATGCCTATTTGTTGGTCAAAATTGGAAAATTAGTTAATGCAATTTTTACTATGTTGCGGCGCACAAGAACTTCATTCACCATTTCAATACTGCGGGAGGAACGGTTTCTCAACAACAGAGGAGTTGATTTCATGCTGTTCCGCAATAAGCCTGACGCAAAATATAAAGGCGCATCCGTAAGATTAGCCTCCTATACTGTTCTCGGTGTGGTGGCGACGGTGTTTTCTTCTTCCGTGTTTCCGCCTGTATTCACCTCTCAAACGAGCCGTGCTCTGATCAATGCCCCCATTATTCCCTTGACGACGCCGATCAGCGGCGTTGTGAAAACATCGAACGACAGGGGCGGTGCCACCATCGAGAACGACAAGGTGGACAATACAACGCTGATCGGCCTGAAGGTTCAACTGGCGGCGCTTGACAATGAGATGCGCCAGAAGAACTCGATCGTTTCGGACTATGCCTCGCGGATCGACGACCTGAACAGGGATCTTTCCAGCCAGCAGGCGGCTTTGCTGCTGCGGACAGAGTCCGATCTCGAGGCTGCAGAGGCGGCCTTGCAGATGGTTACCTATTCCACGCGGATCGCAAAAGCCGAAGCGGCTCGCAAACAAAAACTCGTCGACAAGGGCGTTTTTCAAGGCATAAGCGAAGACATCGCCGATACGATACAACTTGAAGATACAAAACTGAAGGCGGCGCGTGTCGCTGTCAACAAGCTGAACAAGGACATGACCTTCGCGCGGCAGGGGATTTATATTGGATCCGATCTGCAATCGCTGCAGAACCTCCAGCAGGAAATCCGCACCAGAACGGCTGACCTGATGCAGGTGCGGATGCAGATGACCACACTTGAAACACGGAGAAGCGAACTCGAGACCCTGGCAACGACTGAGGCCTCGCGCATCGACAGGTTGACGCATGCAGATCTCGCCATTCCGCCGGGAACGACGCTCTACAAGCCTGTGGCTGCGACCGGGCGGGAAGTTGTCGCCGGTGACACGCTTGCAGAGGCACTCGATTGCCGCAACGCGTTTGTTGTCGCTATCTTCTCCGAGCGCCAGGCGCAGGCACTCTCCGTTGGCTCGCGTGTCAAGGTCGATGCGGGGAGCTGGGCCCAGGAGAGCAGTGGCACGGTGGAAAGGTTGGTGCCGCGCACAACTGAACGGGTGGATCTTGATTACGCTGTCCCATTTCCGCCAACAGAGAGACGCGAACTTTATGCGTTCATCCGCATGGATGGTACCGATCAGCCCGATCTTTCGCATCAGAAATCCTGCTCGGTCGGCACATGGGTCAATGTGACCCTGCCAAACGAATGGCTGGACAGGACGCGAAACTACGTTCACGAAGCGTCCGCTGATCTCCTCCAATATGCGAAGAACTCCGCGAAGGAGATTCCGTCTGTCACGCAGGCAGCCATGGCGCTCCTTGAATCGTCGCGGAACAGGATCTTCGCCTATATGGGAATGGAACAGCCGCGCCAGGGACGGCTGCCGGAGCTTGCAGCGCCGAACCGTCAACTGGATGACACAAGGCATGCCGCGAACGGGCCCGTTCCCCAGACCAAGATTTCGCGAACTCAATCCTGACACCCGCATGGATTGGGCGAGCCCTGCGGGTTCACTCCTATACCCGCAGGGCAGTTCTTCTTTTTCAAAGATGATGTTCAGATGCGCGCCCGGAACCCGACGCGCAGCCGACCAACTGCGAGGTTAGGGCGATGTATTTCAGTGCTGAAGGTGACGTTCAGTCGGTGCTTTATGTGAACCTGACGATTGCGATTGGGGCGATCCTGTTTGCCCTTCTCGCTGATCCCAGAAAGATGGTCGACAGGTTGGCCTTCAGCATCATCATGTTGCTATCGCTTGGTGTCTATATCGTATGGCGGGCAACGGATACCTTGCCGCCGCTGGAATTCTCCCTCGAAACGCTCTGGTGCTACACCTATTTCACCTTCGAGCTGATCTCGGTGCTTTACGCCATGGGGTCCATCCTCATACTTCTTCGCCGGACCGACTGGTCAGCCGTTGCCGATCAGGGAGAGGCATATCTTGCAGGCAACCCGCATGCGCCGCTCGTCGATGTGTTTATCTGCACTTACAACGAGCCGCTGAACGTTCTCGAAAAATCCATCATCGCCGCGCAGGCGATGGATTATCCTCGACTGCGCGTCTTCGTCTGTGACGACACACGTCGCGCAGAGGTAAGAACCTATTGCGAAGCCGTGGGCGTGAACTACGTCACACGTCCCGACAACAAGCACGCCAAGGCAGGCAATCTCAACAATGCGCTGCTCCACACCAATGCGCTGGAAGAGGTTTCCGACTTCATCATGGTCCTCGATGCGGATTTTGCCCCCCAGGCAAACTTCCTGCGGCGCGTGACGGGTCTCTTTTCGGACCCGAAGGTGGCTGTCGTCCAGACGCCTCAATTCTATTTCAACAGTGATCCAATTCAGCACAATCTCGGTATCGACAAGAGCTTCGTGGACGACCAGCGGGTCTTCTTCGACGTCTTCCAGCCGGCCAAGGATGCCGTTGGTTGCGCTTTTTGCGTCGGCACCAGCTTCGTCGTACGCCGCGCCGCGGTAAATGGTATTGGCGGTTTCCCTTCGGATGCGCTTTCCGAAGACATGCTGCTGACATATCGCCTGATGGAAAGGGGATATGTCACGCGCTGGCTGAATGAGAAGTTGAGCGTTGGATTGTCGGCGGAAGGTGTACCCGAATACATCACCCAGCGCACCCGCTGGTGTCTCGGCACGATCCAGATCGGGCTTTTGCGGACCGGACCTCTCTGGCGTGGAAATTTTACGCTGACGCAGCGGCTGCACTATCTGCATGGACTTTTCTGCTGGCTGTCGAAGCCGTTTATCCTGTGCCTGCTGCTTGCACCGTCCATCTATTGGCTGACGGGTGTATCGGCGCTGCAGGCCGATGAGCTGATGTTCATGAAGCTCGGCCTGTCATCTCTTGCGCTTTTCTGGACCTATTCCACCTGGATATCCGGCAAGAGGACGCTTCCTCTCTTCACCGAAGTCACCCACGCCCTGACCGCCGTACCCATTACCATCACGCTTTTTCAGGCAATCCGTAAACCGTTCGGGCGCCCGTTCAAAGTCACCGAAAAGGGAGGAGACCGATCCCAGGTCCGTGTCCACCTCCCGACGGCGATTTTTTTCGCTTTCGTGACCCTGTCTTCGGCCGTCTCCATCGTGCTGGCTGTCTATGGTCTGGATGCTCCGTCCGAGCTGTCCTCGCGGGACTGCCTCAATCTGATCTGGTCCGCCGTCGCGATGGTGATCGCATTCACCAGCTTCATTTGCTGCATTGAATTGCCGCGTTTCGGCAAGGAGGAAATGATCGGAGTGGATTTTCGCGGGCAGTTGCGGTCCGCATCCTCGACGAGACCGGTGCGTATCACCGGCCTCTCAACCGAAAACATCACACTGGCTGCGGTTCCGTCTTCCAGCGATGTAACGGATGTTTTCGTACCGGAGGCGGGGTGGATGCGGATCAGCCCTGCGGAGCACGCGCAGAACTCCGGAAAGTTCGATATTCATCCAAGCGACGAGCAGCGCCGGTCCATTTTGCGCCTGTTGTTTCGCAAGGCTCCTGAAAATGTCGCGGAACAGGGCGACCTGATGAAATCCATGCGGATTCTTCTCGCACGGGCATTCGGGTGAATGGACCCGTAGGAATTTGCAACAGCGCGAAAGGGTTCGTCGGGATGAGCATCCGAAACATGATCGCGACGCTTTTGATGGTTTTCGCGATGACGTCTACGGCGGCGGCCGGGAAAATAGCGGATCGTACTGGTCTCGCGGCAAAGCTGTGTGACGGCCTTGCGGGCAGGATGGACCAATCAACCGCACCGTTTTTGCTCCGCAGCTTCGAGCCGGGTCCGTCACAGAAGCCGCTCGATCCGGCGCTGTCAAATACGGCTTTCACCTATGATAATGCGCTTGCCTCGATTGCGCTTTTCGCCTGTGGAAAGGATGACAAGGCGCTGAGGATCGTCGAGGCTCTGCGTTATGCGCTTGGGCACGACCGGACCTATCGCGATGGGCGGGTGCGGAATGCCTACCGTGCCGGTGCTGTCGATGTGTATCAGGGCTCCATGCTCCTGCCGGGTTTCTGGAACGAGGGCCGCAAGGCTTGGATGGAGGACGACTATCAGGTCGGAAGCGCTACCGGAAATCTTGCCTGGGCAGCACTGGCGTTTCTCGCCGCTTTTGATCGTTCGGGAGATAAATCCTATCTCTCGGCTGCGTCGTCACTCATCGAGTGGATCAACCAGAATACCGTTGGAACAGGCGGTCTCGGTTTTACGGGCGGGACGTTCGGGCAGGATGCCCAACCAATACATCTCGACTGGAAATCGACGGAGCATAATCTTGACGTCTTTGCCGCTGCAGCCTGGCTGAGCGAGATCGACCAGGCGAAGGACTGGCGATCCGTGCAGGACCGGGCGTTGTCTTTTCTCAATGCCATGTGGAACGATGGTGAGGGTCGTTTTTACGTCGGCAGTTTGCCCGGTGGCGACACGCCAAACACCAGCCAGTCCGGCATTGATTCCGAACTTTGGCCGATCATGGCCGTGCCGAAATTCCGCGCGCGCGCGGACCATGTTCTCGATTGGGTCGATCGTCATTATGCCGTTGATGGCGGTTTTGATTTCAACGACGACCGGGATGGCATATGGCTGGAAGGCACGGCGCAGGCTGCACTGGCGTTCGAGATTGCGGGGCATCGCGCTCGCTCGGACGCGCTTCTTGATACGATTGGAGCGGAATTGTCGCCGGAGAGCCTTGTCTATGCCACGTCGGGTCCGGAATTAACGACGGGTTTGAAAATAGGCCCGGACTCCACATCCGCAGATTTCAAATATTTCCGGTTACCTCACGTCGGCGCGACGGCATGGGGGATACTCGCTGCGAAAGGCTGGAATCCGTTCGTCAGGAGGGGAGTTTCAAGGATGCACGAGGCAGAATAATGCCGGAACGCTGTAACGGAGTTTGATCTTTCGATTATCTGGGGGCGTTCGCGCAAAAAAAACCCTCCGTCAGGAGGGCTGCAATAGTGCGGACCTTACGCGCTTGTAAGGAGGGGGCGGAGGGGAACAGTTCGCCCGCTTATCAAATGCGCGGGACGTAAAACGGTTCCGCTTCCAATCCGGTTTCATATGCCTGCCGCTATTTTGGGATAGCTCGAACCGTGGCAGCGTCGATTTCCCGCCTTGCCTGTTGCGATGCGTTTCGGAAGCCGAGCCGGCACAGGCCGGTTTGAATCTCCTGCGCGTTCATGAACAAATCCCAGATAAGTCCGCTTCGATGGTTCTCCATCATGGCAACAACAGGGCCCTGGTTGATGGCGAGATGTGTTTTGGAGACCCAGCCGGTTGTCGGCTCGAAGGAATCCATGAGTCCAAAGCGACCCACCAGCGCGCCGCCATGCCATTGCAGAAAGCGCTCGGCCGCCTGTTTTGATCGGAGCGGCAGAAAAGGCATGCTGGAGAGTGCAGCCGTCGTCGCAATGATACCGTGATCATCCGTCGGAGAGTTGACAACATACCCTTTCGGCCCATCGCAGGCGGACAGACCCCATCCGTCTTCAGGCGCGTAGCGAGTGCTGCAATAGCGATAGTTGATCAGACTATGCGCATGCACCTGTTCGAGATAATCGCTGCAATAGACATCCCCCAGACCGCGCGGATCGAGCGTGCAGAACGAGTAATGCGACAGAAAAAGCGGGCCTCCAAAGGGCTCGCCAAGCGGCAGTCGGACGCCAAGATAGGTCGTGCCGTTCGTGATTTCCCCATTTCGCGCCCAGCCGGCGTGATAGGATGCCGGGTCTATCGCGTCAGCAGTTGATCCTGCCGCCAGCACGTAACTGACGAGAGCCTCATTCCAGCCGACGATAGGAAGGTTCTTCGCCCAGCCGTATCGGGGGCTCCAGTGCCAGAAGAGCGGTCCGCGTTTTCCCTGTGTGAACCAGGCCCACTCCACCGTCTCGACGATGTCGGCGACGGATCGGCGTAGATCGATTTCATCGGCTGTCTGCCTGTCGAAGAACTCCCGGGCGCAAATCAGCCCCTGAACGAGGAGAGCCGTCTCGACGAGGTCCCCGCCATCATCGAACTTCGCGAAGGGAATTGTCTTTCCGCCAGCCGTCTGGATGAAATGGGGAAAGGCACCGTGAAATCGTTTTACCGCGCCGAGCGATCGCAACATGCGGTTTGCCCGATCGGCGCCCTCCTGCCTCGTTATCCACGCGCGATGAACGCCGACGACAAGCGCGAGAAACCCGAAGCCCACTCCCGATATGGAGGTGATCTCGTGGATTGGCAGACCGTCGGAACGCATGCGATCCCTCGGAAGTCCGCTTTCCGGATGGCTGCCGGACCAGAAATAGTCGAAGGCACTGTGATGCAAGCCATCAAGTTGAGCAGAAAATTCGTCTGACACTTCCAACCTCGGTGATCTGCTGCAACCTGGCGCGGATCCAGAGCAAGGCTTATCCGACTCGCCCGCTTATTCCAAATCCCTGAGCGGAACGTCCGAAAGCCTTGGTCGAACGACCTCACGGAGCATGTGACAAGCGCTTCGCTCTAAAATTTGACACGCCTGCGGTCGTCGGCGGCACAATAGCAAACAGTTGGCGAAGCCACGGCCTTACCGCTAGACAAGATAGTGGATATAGTCCACCATCTTGTCTCCGGCGTGAAGACGTCGGCCAAAGCGAACAAAGTTACAAAAAAACAAGGGGAACTTATGTCGCATTCAACCACGTCGGCCGACGTGGTGCTTTCCGTTCGTAATCTCACGGTGGATTTGCCGCGAGGAATGGAGCGCAGCCACGCGGTCAAAGATATTTCGTTCGACCTCCACGCAGGTGAGATCCTTTGCATTATCGGTGAATCCGGATCCGGCAAGTCCGTCACCGCAAGCACGATCATGGGGCTGCTGTCGCCTGTCATCACCGTCAGTTCCGGAGAAATTCAATTCAAGGGAATGGATATACTCGCGGCGAAGGAGGAGAAGATCCGGCCTTTGCGTGGCCAGGCTGTGTCTATCATTTTCCAGGACCCGCTTTCAGCACTCAATCCGTTGATGACCGTCGGCGATCAGGTTGCCGAGGTACTTGAAGCGCACGGTGTCGGCACGCGTGAGACCCGTAACGCCAAGGTTCTGGAGCTGCTGGAAGAGGTCGGCCTTCCCGACCCGCTGTTGATGCGGCTCCAATATCCATTCCGCCTGTCTGGCGGGCAGCGCCAGCGCGTCATGATCGCCATGGCGCTGGCGCTTGATCCGGATGTGCTGATCGCAGATGAGCCCACGACCGCACTTGATGTGACCACTCAGGCACAAATTCTTGAGCTCATCCGCAAAATTCAGAAACGAAAAAATATGAGTGTGATGTTCATCACCCATGACTTCGGGGTCGTGGCGGAAATTGCCGATCGCGTCGTGGTGATGGAGAAGGGATATCTCGTTGAGCAGGGGCGAGCGGATCAGGTTCTTATCAATCCCGTTCACCCTTACACCCAGCGGCTGGTTGCGGCGGTTCCGCGAATGCGCAGTGTCGAGCGTTCGATCGATGAGGAAGTTCCCGTTGTTCTCGAGGTGGAAAACCTCGAGAAGGAATACCGAAGCTCAGGATCGTTTTTCCGCAAGGCCCGCACCGTCAAGGCCGTGAACAATGTGAGTTTCAAGCTTCGAAAAGGACAGACCCTCGGCGTCGTCGGGGAAAGCGGATCGGGCAAATCTTCCCTCGGACGCGTGTTGCTGAAGTTGCTTGACCCGGATGGCGGGGCCATTCGCTTCGACGGCCGCGATATCGCGACGATGGACGAAAGTGCGTTTCGAGCTTTGCGACCCTATATTCAGATGATCTTTCAGGATCCATTTGCTTCGCTCAATCCGCGCCATACCATTGGCAAGATTTTGACGGTCGGTCCGCTTGCCCATGGAATGGCCTTGCATGAGGCGAGAACAAAAGCCCTTGGAATTCTGAAACTCGTTGGTCTGGATGAGCAGGCTTATGACCGTTTTCCGCATGAATTCTCCGGCGGACAGCGCCAGCGCATCGGAATTGCCCGTGCCCTGATGTTCGATCCGGTTGTTCTGGTGGCTGACGAAGCCGTGTCTGCCCTTGACGTTTCCATACAGGCCCAGGTTCTGGAGCTTCTGGCCCGCGTGCAAAGGGAAATGAAGGTGGCAATGATCTTCATCACTCATGACCTGAGGGTCGCAAGCCAGATTTGCGATGACGTCCTCGTCATGCACAAGGGAACAGTGGTAGAGCAGGGACCTCCGACGAAAATCTTCCGCGCACCCACGCATCCCTATACGCAAAAACTCGTTGCAGCCATTCCTGGCGCAGACTGGGAACCATCGGCCGAGGTAGCCCACATGTGAAAAGCCTCTCGGGCTGACTGACCCGAGGGATTTTCGTATCGCGCGATGTTTCGAGATATTTTCGAACGCCGGATCTCTTCGATCCTGCGGCGCATCGGGTTGAGTTTATAAGCAATTGATTTAAATGAATAATTTAAGAATTTTTGCAAAAAATAGTTGCGTTTATCCACTAACTGTCATTTCATATAGTCACAAAACTGCAATACGACATGGTCGAAAGCTCCATCGCGGTGCGCGGGGAAAGCGCATTCGTAAATCTTCTTTTTTGACCATTCGAACGGAAAACACATGTCCAAACCTACAGCCAAACCGCCTGTATCGCCTACCGACATCAATCTCGACGTGCTTGAAGACACGCTGAGCTTCTATATCCGCACGATCAATCTCGCCGTATCGCGAGATCTGGACAACCGGCTGGAGGGGCTGGATGTGGCGAAGGGAACTGGAAAAATCACGACTTTGCTGCTTGTCGACGATTATCCCGGAATCCGCCCTTCAGTGATTGCGCATCTGACGATGCGGGACCGTTCCGCTATGGGAAGGGTCATCGATCAGATGGTGTCACACGACCTGATTCGCCGGGAGGTGTCGCCGGACGATAGCCGGGCGCAGGAACTCTACATCACCGCGGCGGGGTCAGCACTCGCCTTGAAAATCCGGGAAATCGTTCCGCAGCAATCGCGCGACTTCTTCTCCTTCATTCCGGAAGACGAACAGAAACAGGTGATCGACATTTTGCGTCGTGCCTACCGTCACATCGTGGGGCTATCATGACAGATCGGCGAGGAGGGCGGGTTGCTCTCATCTCGGGTGCCAGCCGGGGTATCGGAGATCACATTGGTGCAGCGCTTCTGCAGCAAGGTTGGCTGGTGTCACTCGGCATGCGTACGCCTGTCCTGCCGTCCTGGGCTGTTGGTCGCGAGAAAGACGTTCATCTGTTCAGCTATGATGCGAACGATGCCGCTGAAACGCGCTGGACGGAAGACGCTCTCCGGCATTTCGGTCGCATCGATGCGATCGTCGCGAACGCCGGCATCATGATCCCGAAGACGGTGATCGAGGCGAATGACGACGATATCGACGCCATGCTTTCCGTGAACGTCAAGGCGCCGCGAAGACTGGTGAAAGCCGCTTGGAACGCCCTGTGCGAAAGCGGTCGTGGCCGCGTGATCATCCTTGCCTCCCTTTCGGGAAAGCGCGTCAAGTCGGCATCGGCGGGCAGTTATTCGCTCTCCAAATTTGCCGCTGTCGCCCTTGCCCATGCCATTCGGCAGGCGGGCTTTGAGAAAGGGGTGCGTGCTACGGCGGTTTGCCCGGGATTTGTCGCAACCGATATGGCTGCCGCTTTGTCCGAGCGGCCGGCCGAGCAGATGACCCAGCCCACGGATCTCGGCCGCATCATTGCCATGCTGCTCTCCCTTCCGAACGAGGCTTCCGTCGCCGAATTCGCCATCAATTGTCAGCTTGAGGAGTTTTTCTGACATGCCCGGTCCTTATGTCGTCCCCGTTCATGGCGATGCGGAACTACCGAAAGAAGTCGATGTCGTCGTCATAGGCGGCGGCATCGTCGGCACCTCCACTGCGCTCGAACTCATCGATCAGGGGCTGCGTGTCGCCCTTTGTGAAAAAGGCGGCATTGGGCACGAGCAGTCGAGCCGAAACTGGGGATGGGTCCGCATTTCCCGTCGCGATCCGCGGGAAGTACCGTTGATGGCGGAGGCGCTTCGGATCTGGGCCGATCTCAATCGCCGGACCGGCCGGGAGACCGGTTTTAAACAATCCGGCATCGTCTTCACCTGCGCCAATGACAAGGAATTTTCCGAGCACGAACGCTGGAACCGCAATCTGGAGGGATATCAGATTGAAAGCCGCATGCTAAGCGCGGCGGAATTCAAGGCGAAGTATCCCGGCTCAGACATGAATGTTGCGGGGGCGCTTTACACTGCCGGGGACTGCCGCGCTGAACCGCAGCGAGCCGCGCCCGCGATTGCGGAAGCGGCACGCGATCGCGGTGCCTTTATCCTGACGGAATGTGCTGTGCGTGGGTTGCAGCTTTCCGGCGGCAAGGTCTCCGGTGTGGTGACGGAACGGGGTGAAATTGCCTGCAAAGCGGCCGTCATGGCAGGCGGCGCATGGTCGAGCCTGTTTCTGGGCAACAACGGACTTGATCTACCACAGCTCAAGGTAATGAACTCCGTGCTGAGGACAAAGCCGCTGGAGGGCGGGCCGGAACAGGCGATCTGGTCAAACGGCTTTGCGATCCGCAAACGCCTCGACGGCGGATATACAATCGCAAACGGCTTCCAGAATATCGTCGATATCGTTCCGGCGTCTTTCCGTTATGCGGCGAAATTCCTGCCGGCGTTGCGGCACGAGTGGCGTTCGCTCGATCTGCGTCTGACGGGCAGGTTTTACGATGAGTGGCGTATGCCGCGCCGCTGGAAGCTCGATGAGCCATCGCCCTTCGAATATAATCGGGTGCTCGATCCAGTTCCGTCGACGAAGATGACGGACGGCGCCCTTGCAAAGCTCAAGCAGGCATTTCCCGTCTTCGAGAAGGCAGAAATCGCGCAACGCTGGGCGGGCATGATCGATGTGACGCCGGACGCCATTCCGGTCATCGACGCCATCGATGCGATTCCGGGTTTCCATGTCGCCACGGGTTTTTCGGGACATGGTTTCGGAATAGGTCCGGCGGCCGGAAAACTCATGGCCGATATTGTCACCGGCCGCACTCCGATCGTCGATCGCTACGATTTCCGTTTCAGCCGCTTCAGCGACGGTTCGAAGATCGAACTGGTCAGCGGGTTCTGAGGCCAGGTCCTGGTACGGACATGACCTGTCACGTCAAGGCATAAGGCAGGCAACTGTCGAAGGGAGCCAAACTGCCCAAAGAGGCGGAAGAAATAATAATCGTCATGTTCAACCATCGGATCAAGGGGAACTAAAAATGTCCGACCAGAACAAGCCGCTTATGAATACCACCCGCCGCCAGGCACTCGGCCTTTTGGCGCTTGGCGCATCCGGTGTCGTCCTTTCAGGCCTTCCGGGCTTTTCCCGCGCAATGGCGCAGGGAGAGTCCGCCAAAGGCCAGTTGACCGTCGGGTTCTCGCAGGAACCCACTGTTTTCAACCCCCATATGCCTCATATCGAAGTTGATGAAGGTATCCATTTCAGCATTTTCGACCCACTCTTTTATGTCGATGAGAAAGGCGCTTTTGTTGCTGCCCTCGCCGCCGAGGTGCCGACCGTCGAAAACGGCGGTATTTCCGCCGATGGCCTCGCTTGGAAAGTCAAACTTCGTGACGACGTCAAGTGGCACGATGGAAAGCCTTTCACAGCCGAAGACGTGAAGTTCACGCTTGAACTGCTCGTCGATCCCAACTTCCGGTCGTGGCGCAAGACCGGGCATGAGTTTGTGCGTGATCTTACTGTGGTCTCGCCAACGGAAATCACCTGGAAGATGGAAAAGCCCTTTGCGCCATATCCATCGATCCTCGCGTCCACATTCATTACCCCGAAACATCTCCTGGGTGCGGAAGCTGACCGCAACACGGCCGCCTACAACAACGCCCCGGTTGGAACGGGCGCCTTCAAGTGGAAGGAGCGTGTTGCCGGAGACTACATCCTGCTTGAAGCCAATGCCGATTATTTCGGTGACGGCCCGCATATCGAGCGTTTGATCTACAAATACGTGCCCGATCTGAACGTTCTCTACACCCAGTTCAAGACAGGCGATATCGACGTGGTCGGCCTTCAATGGATCACGCCCGACCATTATGACGAGGCCAAGGATCTGTCCGGCAAGGTTGTCAATGTCGTGCCGGGCTCGACGATTGAATCGCTCTCGTTCAATATGGAGCGACCGCAATTCAAGGATCCGGCTGTCCGGGAAGCGCTTTACGCTGCGATCGACAAGCAATCGATCATCGAGGCGCTTTATTACGGTCTACCGGCGCCCACGGAAAGTTACGTCCCGCAGCAGTCCTTCTATTACAATCCTGATCTGCCCAAACACGAATATTCCATCGAAAGAGCGAAGAAGCTGCTGGAGGATGCTGGTTGGGTCGCCGGTGCAGATGGCGTCCGAGCAAAAGATGGCGTGAAGCTTGCCTTCACCTGCTCGACAACGGCGGGAAATCACATCCGTGAACAGGTGCAGCAATACATACAGCAATCCTTTAAGGATATCGGCGTGGAGATGACCATTTCCAACCTGCCGCCTGCCGTCATGTGGGGCGACTACTGGATGCTGTCGAAGTTCGATTCCGTTATTGTCGGGCTCGATTTCCTGACCGGTCCTGACCCGGATACGTCGGACTTCTTCCGCTCGACATCGAGTCCGGCGAAAGGCGGTTCGGGACAGAATACCTGGCAGTTTGCGAACAAAGAGGTTGACGAACTTCTTGCGAAGGGCGGCAGCCTCTTTGTGCCGGAGGAGCGCAAGGCCGTCTACCTGAAGATTCAGGAGATCATGCGCAAGGAACTGCCGCTGCTGCCGCTCTTCCAGTATGCGACGGTACGCGGGCATAAGCAGGGTGTCGAGAACGTCAAACCCAATGTCAACACACGCATCGATACCTGGAACGTTGCGACCTGGCACCTGGCGTAAGGGCCAGCCACAGAACGGGGCCTCGGCCCGAGCTATGTGGAAAGCACCGGCGTCAAGGTCGCCGGTGCCGTGACGGCTATTCGTGGACGGGTGTGAGGCCTGTCGACGATGCGACCTGGAGTTTGACCCATGCTGACCTTTCTTCTGCACCGCATATGGCAGAGCCTCGTGCTTTTGCTGCTTGTCTCCATTATCGGTTTTGCGATCCTCAATCTCGCGCCGGGCGGGCCTCTCTCGCAATTTGCCCTCACTCCGGGCATGACGCGGGAAGCGCTTGACCGTATCGCCCACCAGATGGGCCTCGATCGGCCGTTGCCGATCCAATATCTCGATTGGGCCTGGCGATTGTTGCAGGGCGACTGGGGTAAATCCTATCGCGACCAGCGTCCGGTTCTCGACATCATTTCCGGACATCTGTTTGCGACATTGCTTCTGATGGTTTCATCGACAGTCGTATCGGTCCTCGTTGGCACGTGGATCGGGATTAAGGGGGCCATCAAGCGCTACACGCTGTTCGATTACACCGCGACAGTCGGTGCGATGATTGCGCTCTCCATTCCAACTTTCTGGTTCGGCCTGGTTGCGATTTATGTTTTTGCGCTACGGCTGAAATGGCTACCGGCGGGCAATATGTATACGATCGGTGATCAATCCCTCTATGATTATGCGATCCACCTGATCATGCCGAGCCTCGTGCTCGCCCTCGTGAATATTGCCGTCTGGAGCCGCTACATGCGGACGGCCACGCTTGACGTCATCAATCAGGATTTCGTCCGCACCGCCCGTGCCAAGGGGCTGACCCCGCGCAGGGTGTTGATGAAACACGTCGTTGGTAACGCACTTCTGCCGATGATCACCCTTGCCGGCCTGCAGCTTCCGACGATCCTCGGTGGCGCCCTGGTAACGGAGACCGTCTTCACCTGGCCAGGTATGGGGCGTTTGTTCCTCGATAGCCTTGGTTATCACGACTATCCCGTCGTGATGGGGCTCCTGATGTTTTCCGCGATCCTCGTGCTGTTCGGCAGTTTGCTTGCCGACCTGCTGGTCGCCCTGGTCGATCCGCGCATCAGGCTCGGATGAGGCCTGGTCGCCGGACGGCGCAACCAATCGAAGGAAAGATCATGTCCGCTGCAACACTCCAACAATCGCAGGACGCGCCACGGTTTCACTGGTGGCAGAACCGCACGCTTCGTCGTTTTGCCCGCCACAAGCTGGCTGTACTTGGCGTCATCATGATTATGATCATGATTTTTGCCTGCGTCGTGGGGCCATATCTCTTGCCTTACGACGAATTGTTCATCGATTTGCGTGCACGCTTCGCGCCGCCACTGACCGGCTATCATATATTCGGTACAGATCCACTCGGACGTGACATTGCTGCGCGACTGTTCAATGCAGGTCGCATCTCACTGCTTGTCGGCTTTTTCGCCATGGTGCTGTCTACCTTGATCGGGACAGTCATCGGTGTTGTGGCCGGGTATTACGGTGGACGTATCGGGGCAATCCTGATGCGCTTTGTCGATGCATTTCTTTCTTTTCCGAGCATTTTCCTGCTTCTGGCACTGGCCGCTTTTGTCAAGCCAAGTCCGTTCATGATCACGCTCATCATCGCCGTCACGAGCTGGATGGAAATTGCGCGTCTGGTCGAGGCGGAGGTTCGGTCACTTCGTGAACGTGATTTCGTCATGGCGGCTCGTATGCTCGGCTTGCCCAATGGCTGGATCATGTTCCGCGAATTGCTCCCGAATGCCATCGGGCCGATCATCGTCGCTGCCACCTTGACGGTTGCGCGGGCCATTCTTCTCGAAGCCTATATCAGTTTCCTTGGTTACGGCATTCAGCCGCCGCTGCCGAGCTGGGGCAATATGTTGAACGGCGCCCAGCAATATCTCGACAAGGCTCCGTGGCTCGCGATCATACCCGGTGTCGCCATCACGCTGGCCGTCACCAGCTTCAACTTCATTGGCGACGGGCTTCGCGATGCGCTCGATGCCCGCACCGATCTGAATTGAGAGTCAAGGCGATGGCTTCTTTCTCACCTTTCGATGTGACGCTGTGGTATTCAACAGCCGCTCCCGCGCCACTGACGGAACCGCTATCCGGTCGCATCCAGGCCGACGTCTGTATCGTCGGTGCAGGTTACACTGGTCTAACGACCGCGCTTGAACTGGCAAAAGCCGGGGTCGACGTCGTTCTTCTGGAGCGGCAGGAGATCGGGTTTGGCGGTTCCGGCCGAAATGCCGGGCATTGTACCCCCACTTTCACTCATTATAGCCTGCCCGAGCTGCGAAAGATGCTGGGCGAAACCTGGGCCGAGCGGCTTATCGAACGGCAAACACGGGCGAATGATCGGGTGTCGCACATGATCCGCGACTACCGGATCAACTGCGAATGGGTGCAGAACGGTTATGTCATGGGCGCTCCGCACAAGGGCGCGATTGAGGAAATCAGGCGTAAGGTAGAGACCTACAATGCTGTCGGTGCGAAAACCCGGCTGCTCGGCCGAGATGAGGTGGCTGCCATCACGGGGAGCCCCCGCTTCCATGGCGGGTGGCTGCACGAGGAGGCGGGCCACCTCAATCCGCTCGCTTATGCCAGAGGGCTTGGCGGCGCGGTTATTCAGGAGCGCGGAAGAATATTCACGGGCTCGAGCGTAACCGGCTGCGAGCGCAATGCGACCGGCGGCTGGAAGGTGAGGACAGAGCACGGCGAGGTCATCGCATCCAAGGTGATCTTCACCACTGGAGCCTACACTGTCGGCGGATGGCCCAAGCTCGATCAGACCTTTAAGATTCAGCGCGTTTTCGTTGCCGCGACGCAAATATTGTCAGAGGAGACACGTCGGACTGTCCTGCCGCGAAACACCACGATCCACGACGGCCGGGGTGACATCTATGTCTATAAATACAATGCCGAAGGCCGCATTGTAGCATCGATGTTTCCCATGGGACGCCGCGGGCGGGACATCGTCTATACGCGACAGGTCATGAGCGATCGCCTGAAATGGCTGCACCCTCAGATTTCTGCGGATATTCGCTGGGACTATTTCTGGTTCGGCGAACTGGATATGCAATATCGCACCGTTCCGCGTCTTTATGATCTGTCGCCGGGTGTCGTCGCCCTGACCGGTTTATCTGGTCGTGGCGTGCCGACCGGCTCCATGCTTGGTTCCATTCTTTCGGAATGGGCGCTCGGAAAGCCGGAGAACGAACTGGCCTTGAAAGTTGAGCCGCTGAAGTCCGCACCATTCTACATGAGTTTCGCGCCAGCCATGACGCTAAGATATTACCGCATGCGCGACAACATCGCCACGAGGCTCGCGGGCATGGAACTACCGCCCCATGCGTGAGGCCGGACACGGCCGCGAACATCATCAATCCTCGGTCCTCAAACCAACACAGCAAGGAAAAAGCCCATGACAATGCCGATTTTCAATATTTCCGATGACGTGGATCTTGTGCCGGCAATGCCGGCGGAGGGCCGCGACGGCGGCTCGTATCGCCGTCAGATATGGCAGGACGACGTCGAAAACGGCACCATCGTTGCCGTCTGGATGGCCGAGCCCGGCATCTATAATTACGCTGGTCGCGATCTCGAGGAAACCTTTGTCGTCGTAGAGGGCGAGGCGCTCTATTCGCAGGCTGACGCCGATCCGGTGAAGATCGGTCCGGGCTCAATCGTCAGCATCGCCAAGGGTGTTCCAAGCCGTCTCGAAATCCTCTCTTCATTCCGCAAGCTTGCCACCGTCATTCCAAAGCCTTGATATGGGATATGGAAGAGGGGCGCTCCAAAGCTGGAGTCCCCTCCAATGGTGACGAAATTCCGGGCTTATAATTTGACGGCGTAAGCTTCAGCGTGAGTGGCCACAAACGCCTCTCCAGACGCCGTAACCCAGCCGCGGAACATGCCTGGTGTATTGTACGGAGCGGTAATGCCGCCCTTCGCATCAATGGCGACCAGACCGGCACCGATATCATAGGGAGCCAGGTCCCTGTGCACGAGATTGCCGGCGGCGGTTTCCAGATCCTGTCCGAGATAGGCGACGCGTGACGCGATCTCGTGGCCGACGACATAACGGATGAAAAACTCACCCTTGCCGGTGCCGGAGACCGCGCAGGCGCCGTCGCGCGCATAGGTGCCGGCGCCGATCACGGGGCTGTCGCCCACCCGGCCATCCGGCTTGTTGGTATAGCCGCCGGTTGAGGTGGCCGCAGCAAGGTGCCCCGCCGCATCGAGCGCCACCGCGCCGACGGTTCCGTGCTTTTCGTTTTCCGTCGCTTCCGTGCCTGTGGCTGCATGGCGCTTCATCGCTGCCAGTGCCTCGAGGCGTTTTTGCGTGGTGAAATAGGACTGAGGTTCGGTGGCGAGACCCTTCTCCGTGGCAAAGCGATCCGCAGCCTCTCCTGTGAGATAGACCGCCCGTTCATCCACCATCAGTGCGCGGGCCGCCTTCACAGGATTGCGAATGGCGCGGGATGCGCTGATCGCGCCTGCCGAAAGCGTGGCCCCGTCCATGATCGAGGCATCGAGTTCGTGAATGCCGTTTTCGTTCAGCGCCGCCCCGTGTCCCGCATTGAAGTGCGGGCTGTCCTCCATGACGACGACCGCTGCCTCAACGGCCTCGAGCGCTGTTCCGCCCGCCTTCAGCACGCCATAACCGGCCCGCAGCGCTGCTGCCAGATCTTCACGGGCCGCGGCCCATTCCGCCGCCGTCATGCTGTCTTCCGGCATCACGCCGCAACCACCGTGAATGGCCAGTGCGATCTTCGTCATTTGATAACTCCTTCGTCGCCCAACTTTGGCAGGGCCTCTTACAATCAATGAAAGGCGATATCGCCGATGACCCGCACGCGAACCCGCCGCGCCCCGCCGGGTAGATAGGCGATCGGAATATCCTCCACCTCAAGCGTCTTGAGGCTTGTCCGCTCCGCGCCTGAAGCAACCGCTGCGTTCTGCGCTTCGGTCTCGGCTTTCGCAAGGGCTTCATCACGGCTCAGGCCCGAGAAAACCTGGTCGACCTCGCCGGAAACCTGCGCCATCGCCGCGCCCAGCGCATTGGCAACGCCGGCATTTTCAACACGCAGTACGTCCGACGCGCCCGGAACCGTCTCGGGGATCAGGAATGCCCCGCCGCCGACGGCAACCAGCGGCACATCTTCGGCTGATGTCTTCATCTGGTCGAAGCTGTCGGCCACCATGTTACGGATGCGTTGAAGTGTTGCCTGCACGAAAGTTGAATCAAGGTCTTTCACACGGTCGCGGTCGCCTATTTCGATCAGGCCTGCGGCAACGGCGATATCCGATGTCGTCAGTGTCTCGCCGCCGAAAACGCGGGCTTCCGTCAGGATGCGGTAACCGACCGAGCGCGGGCCGATCTTGCCCGTCTCAGGGTCGACGATGGTGCCGCCGCCGAGCGCAATCGGCAGAAGATCGGGCATACGGAAGAGCGTGCGCACCCCGCCAATATGGACGATATTGTTCGCCTCTCGCGGAAATCCGCCGACAAGGCAGCCGATATCGGAGGTGGTGCCGCCGACATCCACCACCATCGCATCGGAAAGACCGGTGAGGAAGGCAGCACCGCGCATCGAATTGGTCGGGCCGGAAGCGAAGCTGTGCACGGGATTGGCCGCAGCGACATCCGCGAGCGACACGGTGCCGTCATTCTGGGTCAGATAGAACGGTGCTTTCACGCCCGCTTCGCGCAGCGCATCCGAAAATGCCTGCACTGTCGTCTTGCCAAGCGTCTGCAAGGCAGCATTCAGGAGGGCGACATTCTCACGCTCCAGAAGCCCGATACGCCCAAGCGTATGGGAAAGCGTGATGCGTGCATCGGGGATCACAGAGCGGACGATTTCAGCCGCCCGTACTTCGCACTCCGTGGTCAGCGGCGAAAAGGTCGCGGAAATGGCGATGGAGGTGATGCCCGCATCGCGAATTTTCATCGCCGCCTCGCGGATTTCATCCGGGATCATCGGCACCAGCGGACTGCCGTCATATTCGTGGCCGCCATGCACCATGAAGATCAGAGGATCGACGGCGTCGTGCAGATCCTTCGGCCAGTCGCACATCGGCGGCAGCGAAGAACCTGTCGGCAGCGCAATACGGAGCGCCGCAACCCGCTCTAGCCGGGCGCGCTCCACCACTGCATTGGTGAAATGGGTGGTGCCGATCATCACCGCATCAATTGGCCGGTCCGCCGCGCCGACATGGCCCGCCACATGAGCGAGGGCCGCCTTTACGCCGGACAGAACATCCTGCGTCGTCGGAACCTTGATGGAGGCAACAATCGTGTCTCCATCGATCAAAACGGCATCCGTATTGGTGCCGCCAACGTCAATACCGATGCGTTTCATGGGAATACCGATCTGAAATCAATGTCATAACCGAAGGCGCGCGGGCCGACCGCGTCGATGCCGGCAGGCGTCGTCAGAAGTTCAGGCGCGGGCAGGGCGACAACCGTCACACGCTGGCCGTAACGCACCGATTCCGTGCCGATGGCGCCGCCGGAAACCGTGTCGAGAAGGCAAAGCAGGTCGGGCGTCATGGCAACCGGCTGGCCGTCGCGGAAGGCGACCGCCCATTCGTTCTGGAAGGCCAGTTCCATGCGCGAACCGCGGTCGGCATCGATGCCTTCGATGGTCGTGCTGCCGCGCAGGAAACCACCCGTGGTCTCGCGGGCGACATCCACCACCTTGCCGCGGAACAGCTGCTTGCCGCCCTCATGATCGAGAACCGCCTGGACGGGATCATCATGGCGCGCACGCGCCTCCATCACCGCGCGCCCGAGTTCCGTCGCCTTGGTGACGGTGTAGTGAATGCCCCATTCCTTCACTTCCTTGCCGGTGCGCGGCGCCTTGCAGGTGGCGGCGGTGGAGCCGACTTCGGTGCAGACCTTGCGCGAGATGCGCTCCATCCATTTCCACGATGCAGCGCGCGTCACGATCACCTCATTGTCGCGGACATCGACCAGCGACAGCGGAAACATCGGCAGGTTGCCGATGGCGAAGGATGTCATCTGTGCTTCGGGATAGGCGCGTCCCATCGCATCGGCATTCACGACCGGCCGGTCGAGCACGGCGGCGGCGAGGAAGGATGACAGTGCGTTCGAACCGCCGATTTCAACGCTCATGATCGCCCGGAACGGCTTGCCGAGATAATCCTCCATCACCTCGACAGCGCGGGCGAGATGCGCCGGATCCCCCAATCGCTCCTGACCAACGAGCGGCGCCCCCATCTTGGAGACGACCGCAACCATGTCATCATCGGCAAGCGCCATGGGATCCATGACCTTCACCCGTCTGCCCTCGGCATAAAGACGGCGCAGATTGAGCGTCGAGATATAGGGATTGCCTCCACCGCCCGTTCCCAGAATCCAGGCGCCGGTGGCGAGAGGTTCGATATCGTCTTCGGAAAATTCCCGGATCATGCGTCATCCTCGGGCATGCCGCAGCCTTTCCGGCCGCAAGCGATGCTCCTTCCCTTTGTCGTTCTGGTCTCATCGGTCCCGCCCTGAGGCGGGGCCGGTTTTCATGAGGCGGAGATCACTCCGCCTTGCAGTCCCAATGGAAATTGGAGAAGTTCAGGTCCCAGCTCTGCATGGGAATGAACTCGTAACCCTGAAGGCACTTGTTCGCCGCATAACGGCGGTTCGGCGCAACGGCCCAGACGTCAGGCTGAAGATCGGCGATCTTTGTCTGCAGTTCCTTGTAGGTGGCGTTCTGCTCGTTCACATTGGTCGTGGCGCGAACCTTATCGATCAGGCCGTCGATTTCCGCGTTCTGCAGCCATTCCATCGACATCCAGGTGCCGGAAGCCTTGGAATGATACTGATTGTAGAACATCGAATCCGGCGACGGATAAGTTGGCGAAATGTTCACCTGCGTCGATGCCGGCGTCGTTTCCGGCTTGGAGGACAATTCGACGATACGGTTCCATGGCTCCGGCTTGATATCGAGCGTGATGCCGACCTGCTCGAGGCTGGACTGCAGAAGCAGCGCCACTTCGGCCTCGAAGGCCAGCGAAGCGACATAGCTGTTGACGAGCGTGATCTTCTGGCCGGCATATTTCGACTTCGCCAGTTCTTCCTTGGCCTTTTCCAGATCGTAGACGCCGGGCTGGATGTCGCCATTATGCGCATCCTTGAACGCGTCGGAGAGCGGTCCGCGCATGTCGAAGCCGGGATAGATCACTTCTTGGATCGTCTTGTAGTCCGTCGCGTAGGCAATGGCGCGGCGAACGTGAACGTCGTCGGTCGGATAGACCTTGGTGTTGAGCTTGATGACGAAACCGCCGGCGGTGCGGGTCTGGATCAGCTTGTAACCCTTCATGCGGCCGATGGATTCATAGGTGTCATTGCCAAGACCATGCGAGGAAAGGCCGAGTTCACCCTTTTCAGCCAGCGCCTTGACGGTGGCGTCGTCGCTGGTCTGCACGAAGCGCACTTCGTCGATCGGCTTGCCCTTGCTCCAGCCGAGAAAATAATCGGCATTGCGGGCGATGACCATGTCGGCGGAACGGTTGTAGCTGACAAGCTTGTACGGGCCGGAACCGGCGGAATGTTCGCCGACATAGGCCTCGCCCCACTTGTCCTCGGGCTTGGCATTGGCTTCGATGAGCGTCTTGTTCATCGCCATCATCAAGGGCGTTGCCGCCATGAAGGGCGAAAACTGACGCTCGATCTTCATGACCAACGTCGCCTCGTCGGGCGCGGTGACGTTTTCGGGCTTCAATACGCCGACGATCAGGTTCGACGGGCCCTTGTTGATCCCGAGCAGGCGCTGGATCGACCAAGCAAGATCGGCAGCCTTTACGGCCGTGCCGTCCTGAAATTTCGCGTCGTCGCGCAGGTGGAAGGTATAGGTCAGGCCGTCTTGCGAAACATCCCAGGATTTCGCCAGATGCGGCACGATTTCGCCCTTGGCGTTCACCGTGGTCAGGCCGTCATACATGTTCACAATGGCCATGTAGCCGGTATAGTCAGTCACTTTCGCCGGGTCGAGCGAACTGAATATCTGCATGGTATTGACCGCGACCGACACCTTGTCTTCCGCAAAAGCAGCGGAAGGAACAAGCGGCAGCGCCATTGCCGTGCCGAGCGCAAGCATGGCAAGGCGGGAAGAAAGTCCCGGCATTTTCATTTTCATTTTCATTTTCATTATCGTTCTCCTCTTTATTGCGGGTCATTTGCCCCGCTTATGGTTAGGCAGCCTTGCTGACCGGAAGGGGCAGCGGTGAGAAAGGAATGTCCGGATAGCCGAAGGCTGCCGGACCAACGACTTCGAGCGCGCGGGCGCTGCGCAGCAGATCGTGGCAGGGAATGGCGATAACGGCCACGCGCTGGCCGTAGCGAAGCACTTCGGTGGTGATCGGATAACCCGTGTCGACATCGAGCAGGACGATCAGGTCGGGAACCGTCACTTCCACCTTGCCGTCACGGGAAAACAGCAGGAACTCGTTCTGGATGGCGACGCCCGCCGTCTGGCCGGCGCAATCGTCGAAACCGGACAGCGTGAGATCGCCGACTGCAAAACCGCCGCGCAGGTGGCGCTTCAGATCGGTGATCTTGCCGTTGAAAATGCGCCGTCCGCCTTCCAGTGCGCAAACCGCGGCAATCGGGTCTTCCTGCTGCTTGCGGGCGCGGATCACCGCCTCACCGATGGCAATCGCCTTGGTGTAGGTTTTCGGGATGCCGTACTGGTGCACGTAGTGCGCCTGCATCGGCGCGGTCGCCAGCATCGCGCCGCCTCCCTGCGCCACAACGCAGGCGCGGGCCATGCGTTCATGCCAGACCTCGGAAACGGCATGGCTGAAGATGACAGCATTGCCGTGCAGATCGCACATCACCGATGGCGTGGAACTATGCCCATAGATGGAGAATGTCGTCATCTGCATTTCCGGGAAAGCCCGGCCCATGCCGTCGCAATCGAGGATAGGCAGGCCACCCAGCGCCGCCGTCACCAGTGGGTTCATGGAGTTGGAGCCGCCGATTTCCTCGCAGACGATGGCGTCTACGGGCGTGCGGATCAGCTCTTCCATGGCGCGCAGGCAGCGCAGGCCTTCGCGGCCTTCGCGAATGCGCTCGACGCCGACAACAGGTGCGCCGATGCCGCCGATGGACATGCAGAGCGCGTCCGGCTCGATGGCGTCGGTTGCGAGGATCTTCATCTCGTAACCGGCCTTCATGGCCTCCAGCGCTAGAAGCTTGCCGAGATAGGGATTGCCGCCGCCACCCGTGCCGAGAATGCCGGCGCCGATTTCCAGCGCGTCGAGATCTTCACGGGTCAGCGTCCGCAATGCCGCTTCGTCATATTTCAGCTTGCGCGTCTCAGCCATGATTGGCTCCCATTTCTCCAACAACTTTCACATGAATGCGGGTGGCGTTGCCCGGCAGGTAGGCAAGCGGCATGTCCTCGCGCTCGATGACCTCAAGCGTTTCGGCAATCGCACCGGCGGCAATCGCCTTCTCGCGTGCTTCGGCCTCGGCTTCTGCAAGCGCACTTTCACGCGTGCGTCCGTCGATCAGCGAGAAGACCCGGTCCGTCTCGCCGCTGATCTGGGCGATCGCCGCGCCGACGGCGTTGGCCACCGCGAAATTCTCAGGCCTGATGACGTCCAGATTGCCAATACGGTCCGGCATCAGGATCGAACCACCGCCAACGGCGATCACCGGCACCGGTGAGGACGAGATGCGGCTGCGCTCCACGCAAGCCTCGAGCATGTCGTTTATCTTGTTCACCGCCGCATCCACGAGCCTCTTGTCGAGGCTGGACACCAGCGCCTTTTCACCCACATCCGCCTTGCCGGATGCAACAGCGATATCGGTTGCCGTCAGGGTCGAACCGCCGAAGCAGAGCGCATCGCGGCGAACGCGGTAACCGACGGATTTCGGGCCGACGGTCAGGCCATGGTCGCCATTGACCACCATAGAACCGCCGCCAAGACCGATGGAGAAAACATCAGGCATGCGGAAATTCGTGCGCACGCCGCCAATATCCACCGTCGTGGAAGCCTGGCGCGGGAAGCCGTGCGACAGCGAGCCGACATCTGAGGTGGTGCCGCCGACATCCACGACCACGGCATCCTTGAGACCGGTGAGGAAGGCCGCACCGCGCATGGAGTTTGTCGGGCCGGACGCGAAGGTGAGCACTGGGAAGCCGCGCACCACATCTGCCGCCATCAGCGTGCCGTCGTTCTGGGTGATATAAAACGGGCAGGTGATGCCCGCTGCCTTCAGCGCTTCGCCAAAAGCCGCAACGGTGCGGTCGGCAAGCGATAGCAGGCTGGCATTCATGATCGCCGCACTTTCACGCGCAAGCAGACCATGACGGCCGATATCCTTGGACATGACCACCGGCAGGCCGGGGCAGCGGTCCTGCAGGATTTCCTTCGCCCGCACTTCCATAGCATCATTGATGCCGCTGAAAACGCAGGTGACGGCGGCTGCCTTCAGGGCCTTGGCGCGAATATCGGCGGCGATGCGGACGATTTCGTCCTCATCGAGCGGCGAAATTTCGCGACCGTCGAACTCGTAACCGCCGCGCACCTGGTAACCGTGGTTGCCAACGATTTCCTTCAGATCATCCGGCCAATCAACCATGGGTGGCAGGCCGGCGCCGGATGGCAGACCGATCCGGATGGCTGCGACCTCGTCCATATGCCGGCGCTCGATCACCGCATTGGTGAAATGCGTGGTGCCGATCATCACGGCACCGATGCGCGCCCGGTCGATGCCCGATGCGTCGATGACCTTTTCAAGGGCTTCGATGACACCGGACGTCACATCCTCTGTCGTGGAGGCCTTCACCCCTGCCAGAACGGTTTTATCCTGCAACACAACGGCATCGGTATTCGTGCCGCCGACGTCAATTCCAACGCGATACACGTCAGGCTCCTCTTTATTAATCGGTCGTTTTTACGAGGAAGCGCATGCGCTCTTCCTCGGTCACGGTGGGTTTCAGACGCTCTTCCTCGTCGGTGACGACGGGGATGGCCGCGATCAGGGCGCGGGTATAGGGATGCGACGGCTCGGCGAAGACCGCCGATGTCACGCCCTCTTCGACAATCTCGCCACGCAGCATGATGGCGATGCGCGAACAGAAATTGCGCATCAGCGACAGGTCGTGCGAGATCATCAGATAGGTCAGGCCAAGCTCCTTGCGCAGCTGCAGCAGAAGGTCGATCACCGTCTTCTGCACGGAGACATCGAGTGCTGCCGTTGGCTCGTCGAGGATAAGGATCTTCGGCTCGGCCGCCAGTGCGCGGGCAATCGCCACGCGCTGCTTCTGGCCACCGGAAAGCTCATGCGGATATTTGCCGAGATAGGATTGCGGCAGCCGCACCAGTTCCATCAGTTCCTGCATGCGGCTTTCACGCACCTGGCCGTCCATGCCGATGGATTTCAACGGCAGAGCGAGCGTCTGCCTGACGGTACGCTTCGGATTGAGCGAAGTACCGGGATTTTGGTAAACGATCTGCGTCAGGCGCTTGCCGCGTTCAGGCACCGGGGCGTCAATGACGAGATTACCGGAAGTGGGACGCGAAAGGCCCATGATCATGCGCGCAACCGAGGTCTTGCCGGAGCCGGATTCACCGGCCAAACCGAACACTTCGCCTTCCTTCAGCGTGATGTTCACGTCGCGCACGGCATGGTAGCCATTGCGTCTGCCGTAAATCTTGTTCAGGCCTTCGATGGTGATGATCGGCTGCCGCGTGCTTTGGGCGAGATCCGTGACACGTGAGCCATAGAGCGGCGGCACCGCATCCAGCAGCGAACGCGTATAATCCGCAGCAGGAGAATGCAGGATTTGCGTGCAGGGACCAGTCTCAACGATATCACCGTGATGCATGACCACGACCCGGTCCGCCACCTTGCGCACCACGCCGAGATTGTGGGTGATCATCAGCAGCGCCATGTTTTCTTCGGCAACCAGCTGGTTGATGAGATTGAGGATTTCATCCTGCGTGGTCACGTCGAGTGCGGTGCCGGGCTCATCGGCGATCAGAAGCTTCGGCTGGTGCAGTAGCGCAAGCCCGATCAGCACACGCTGGCGCATGCCGCCCGAAAGTTCGGACGGATAGGCATTCATCACCCGCTCGGTATCGGCAAGCTGCACCCGGCGCAGAACCGCTGCGATGCGGTTACGGCGCTCAGCCTTGGACGAATTGATACCATCGCGTTTGTCGGCAAAGCGCATGACATCATCGAGATGCGTGCCGATTTTGAAGACCGGATTGAAGGAGGATAGCGGGTCCTGCATGATCAGCGAAAAGGCCGTTCCCTTCAGCGCCTCACGTTCTCTGCGCGGCAGGGCAAGCACATCCCGGCCATCGATGATGATGGCGCCCGATGTGATCGCCGCATTCTTCGGCAGGGTGCCGATGATCGTCTTGGCTGTGACGGACTTGCCCGATCCGGTCTCGCCGATCAGCGCCACGCGCTCGCCGGCGGCAACCGTGAAGGCGACATTGCGCAGCACCTGGCGGGTGCGGCCGTAATTGGAGAAGGTGACGTTGAGGTTTTCGACCTTGAGAAGCGGTTCAGTCATGACTTTAGCTTTCCACGTCGAACATGTCGCGCAGGCCGTCGCCCAGCAGGTTGAAACCCAGCGTCACGTAAAGCACGGCCGCGCCGGGGCAGAGCACTTCCCACCAGAAATCCGGCATGAACTGGCGCCCGTCGGCAACCATCGATCCAAGGTCTGGGGTCGGCGGTTTGACGCCGAAACCGAGGAAGCTCAGCGTCGCGCCGAACAGGATGACGAAGGCGGCATCCAGCGTTGTCTTGACCGATATGACCGAGACGCAATTGGGCAGGATTTCACGAAAGAGAATGTGCAGCGGGCCCGCCCCGGCAAGACGCGCGGCTTCGATGTAGTCTTCGGAGGCAATGGATTTCGATACCGAATAGATCAGCCGCGCATGCCAGGTCCACCATAGCAGCGTGATTGCGATCATGGCGTTCGTCAAAGTCGGTTCCAGGAGGTTGGAGACCGCGAGCGCCATGACGAGCGGCGGCATGGCCAGCATCACATTCGTCAGGCCGCTGATGAGCTTTTCGGTCCAGCCGCCGAAATAACCGGCAACGAGGCCAAGTACCGTGCCGACAGGCACCGAAATGCCAAGCACGCCGATGACGAGAAGCAACGAAACCCGCAGCCCGAAGATGGTACGGGAAAAGATATCGCGTCCGGCCTTGTCGGTGCCGAACCAGTGCTCCAGATCCGGTGGCATGTGGCGAGCTCGGAAATCGACAACCGCGCCGATATGTTTGGGATAGGGCGTGAGCCATGGCGCAAAGACCGCCAGCACCAGCACAGACAAAAGGATCAGCGAACCGATGACCGCCGCCGGATTACGGCTGAAGCGGTACCACATCATGTAACCGGCGCTTAGGCCCCGATCGGTGGGTTCGAGCATTTTCATATCAGCCATCAGCGAGCCTCCTTGCGGCGCAGGCGCGGGTCGATGATCGAGATGAGGACATCCACGATCAGGTTCGCAACGATGAAGAACAGGCCGGCCACCAGCACCACGGCGGTCACGGCGTTGAGGTCTTTCTGCAGGATGGCGTTCAGCCCATAGGAAGCGAAGCCGCCCCAGGCGAAAACCATTTCGATCACGAAGGCATTGCCGATCAGCGACGCGAATTCGAGCCCCATGATCGTCAGCGGCGCGATGGAGGAAAGCTTCAAGAGATAACGGAAGATGATGACCCGCTCCGGCACACCGAAACTTTGCAGGGTCAGCACGTGGTCCTTGCGCTGGTTCTCGATCATCGAGGAGCGCGTGATGCGAGTGATCTGGCCGATGCCCGCCATGGAAAGCGCAAAGGCCGGCAACGCGAGATGCTTGAGCGCATCCAGCACCACATCGAACCGTCCGGCCAACGTGCCGTCGATGAGGATGAAACCGGTTGGACCGCCCTGCCAGCCGAGCCCGTGGTCAAGCCTGCCGATGATCGGCCAGCCGGAGAGAAACCGGGCGGCCAGCAATTGCAGCGTGATGGCGAAAAGAAAGCTCGGGATCGTCACGCCGGTGAGCGACAGGATTCGGCCGATATGATCCAGCGGCCGGTCGCGATAATGCGCGGTGATGACGCCGAGTGGGATGGCGACGGCGAACATGAAGATGACCGAGACCAGCACCAGCTCGACGGTGGCCGGAACGGTCTGCGCCAGATCGGTGGTGACCGGGCGCTGGGAAACCAGTGAGAAGCCGAGATCGCCGTGCAGGGCGTTGCCGATATAGTCGAGATATTGAACGGCGAGCGGCTTGTCGAGACCCATCTCGCCGCGCAGCGCATCCACCTGTTCCTGCGTTGCCGCCGGGCCGAGCGCCATGCGGGCGGGATCACCCGGCACCACACGGGCCAACGCGAAAATCATGATGGACAGGGCGATCATGACCAGCACGAAAGCGCCGAGCCTGTTCAAAATCGCGACCAGCGGATGTTGCTGCATCGGTGGAACGTTCCTTGTGCATCAGTTGCCTGAGCACAATTTTTCACCGCATGTCGGTTTGAACAATTGCTGAAAGGTATAGTTTTTTGAAAGATTAGTATAGGTTTTGTTGATTAAATCTCCTATCCCTCGTGAATGATGCTTTTGCCCCGCACCCGCCTTTGCCGTCGTATCGCCTGCGAAACCACCGGTGTCATTTTTCTGCGTGCGCCGGCGGGAGCGGGGAAAAGCGTGCTGCTGGAGATGCTTGCGAAAGAGCTGGGCACCACCATATGCCGCACGCACCAGCCGCGAAGCGACGATGTGGCTGATGGCCGCCTTCTGTGGGACGTGCCGGTCTTTGCCCGGGCAGTGCGTATGCCTGCCGGCATTCTGGAATCGGTGCGCTTCGTGGTCATCGCTTGCCGCCCCGATCAACGGATCAGCGGGCTGGCGCGACAAATCCTGCATCGCGGTTCGCTCACCATCGGACCGGATGAACTGGCACTAGGTAACGATGAAGCCGAAAGCCTCCCATTCGAACAGCGACGCATCGCGCTTGAGGATTTTGCGGGATGGCCGGCCTTCCTGGCGTTGGCCCGGCAGCCGGATGAAACGCTGTGTGCAGAATATCTGCGGGAAAACTATCTGCCGCATCTTTCCCCCGCCCAGACAGTCGAGCTTTGTTTGTGGCTCGAAAATCCGTCTGCTGAACCCAAGGCGGAGTGGAGGGAATTGCTCCCACCTTTCCTTACCGGATGTCCCGAACAACATCCCACGCTCTTTCGGCTTTTGACCCTGGCGGCACGCGACCGTCTCGCCACCTTGCAGGTCGGCAGCGCCGTGGTGGAGGTCGCCTCCGCCCTTGAAAGGGCAGGTAATTCGCTTGCGGCGATGGCGATGCTGCTCGACCGGGGCCATGAGACCCATGCCGCACAGATGCTTGAACGCGCCCACGGCCGTGAACTGATCTACCGAAGCAGCGTCGACAGGTTTCGTGAGATCATCATGCGGTTTTCACAGGATATGATCGCAACGAATGAAACCGTGCTGTTTGCCGTGACCCGAGCCCTGCTGAAACAGGGAGAGTTACAACGCGTGCGGCATCTGGTCGGCAAAAGCCTCGGCTCGGACTATCTCGATCCGCTGAAAGTGCTTTCCCGGGACTCGCGGTTTTCTTTCGCTGCCCGAACCTTCCGGTTAAACCTGATGATCGCCGAGGACCTGACGCCCAACGACGCGATGATAACGCGCCTCGGCGAATTCATGGCCGATTATCCCTTGGACGATCACGGCAAATGGGCGGCTTATTATAATGCGTTGCTTGAATTCGAAATCCGCCGCCGCAATTTTCGCGAGGCGGAGGCCGCGGCCACCCGCGCCCTCATCTATCTGCGCAAGATGGGAGGGCAGCCTTTGCTCGAATTCTTCATCCATCTGCACCAGATCGTGCTGCGGCTGATGAGCGGCGACGTGCTTCTGGCTCGCCGGGCGGCACAGGAGGCGCGCGCAAGGCTGGAACAGGTGCCGCATGATGCGGTGCAGGAGTTCCGGATGTTGCGGCTTGCCGAGGCCTGTCTCGCCTACGAGGCGGGAAAGCCGCGTGACCTGCTGCATTTTGTTGAGCACGAGTTCGATCAATTCGCCGCTGCCGAAATCTGGCCAAGCCTGATGCAGTTTGCGCTGTTTTACGCCTCGCAGGTGCTCATCGACCATTTCCCGATGACCGTTCGTGCGGGTTTTCTGGACGGTCTCTGGATTCACCTGTCGGAAGGGCTTCAATTCCACGCGATGATGGAGATCAGGACGGCCATCGCCTACCAGAATGCCAATCGCTGGGCGGATGCCACCGCCACTCTTTCGGCAATCCGCATGCCGATGGGCCGCAACTGGGTGGAAAGTGCGCATGAGGACCTGTCGAGGCTGACGCGTCGTGACGAGATCGCCTATGTCATGGCGTGGCTACGCGACGCCGTGCATCTCTTTACGCCGCGCGCCTATCTCTCCCGCCAGATAGACGCGATGATCGCCAACCCCAAGGTTACCAACCGGGAAAAAGTAGCGCTCAGGATCTGGCAGAGCTATGCCGCGCATCAGCGCCGCGACAATGCCGCTGCCCGCGCGCATATTCTTACAGCCCTTGAATCCGCGACCCGCCTTGGCTGCAGAGGTGTGTTGTCGGAGGAGCGTGTGTTCCTGTCACCGCTCTTGAACAATCGTCGCATCCGCAGTTTCATCGAGACCTCCTCCGATGTCCGCACCGCGCTGTCGATATTTGCCGACTCGGTAAACTCGCCGCAGGCGCGCGCCCTGCATGGCGGGCTTTCCCAGCGGGAAGCGCAGATGCTGCAACTGCTTGCCAGTGGCATGTCGAACAAGAAGATCGCCCAGACGCTGAACATCTCGGAAGTGACGGTAAAGTTTCACCTGGGCAACCTTTTCCGGAAGCTCGATTGTAACCGGCGCTCCGAAGCCATTCGCGCAGCGAAGGCGCTGGATTGGCTTTAATATGTCAGTGCTGATCGGCTTTGGTCACATGGTTTGGAGTTTTTCGATACCTGTTTCACGGCGCTGACCAATTAGACAAGTCGCGTCGGGCGAGCCACTGTTGTTCACATTTGACAGCAAAGCTCGGACTGAGCGCAAATCTGTTCCTTCACCTGAGCGCCGGGTGCGCACTGTGACGCAACATCACCATTTCGACGTTCTGCGCCTTCATCTGTTCCTCAACCACGAGAATGGCGGCGCCTATGATACCAGCGTCGGGGTCTGGCGGCGAGATAACCAGTTCCAGTTCCCTGGTCGCCAGCGGAAGCGAGCGTTTGTAGACCAGTTCGCGTATGCCGGCCAGAAGATGGTCGTTGGCAATGGCCCGCGTGCCGCCGATGACGATCATCTGCGGGTTCAGGATGCTGACGAGGCTTGTCATGACCTCGCCGAGAATGCGGCCGGACTCCCTGACGAGGTGAATGGCAAGCGGCTGTCCAAGTTCGACAAGCCGGGTCACGTCGCGGGCGGTATGGGCCTCGACGCCCTCCCTGCGCAGCTCGCGGGCGATTGCCCAGCCGGCGGCACGCGCCTCGACGCAGCCGATCTTGCCGCAGCGGCAGAGTGGCGCGGGCTCGCGCGCGAACTGGATATGGCCGATATCACCCGCCGCACCTTGCGCGCCGCGGTAGAGACGGCCGCGTTTCCTCGGTCTCACGGATCAATCCCGCATCGATCAGGCCTGCGAGTTTCTGGTGGACAGTCGCGCGCGAGAGACCGGCAGAACCAGCCGTCCATCGCGCCAGTGCTCGATATCGATCGTGCCGGGCCGGGAGAACATCCACATGCACGCGGCAGTATAGTAGCGGTCGGGCTTCAGCGCCTCGGCATTGGCCAATCCCACTTCCGACATGGCTGTTGTGGTGCTGTCGCGTTCGGTTTGCGAGGAGGGCCAGCAGGTGCCTTTGCTCAACACAAAGGCCTGCCTCGGTGCATAGAAGGCATCATGCCACCGAGGTCAGATGTTGTTGAGCTGCGCCTCACACGGCCTTTATGATATTGCAGATGCCCTCGCGAATGACGTTCTTGTCAGCGATCTGTCCTGCCTGGATATTGAAAACAGCATCGATCCGGACAGCGTTGCCTTTCTGGCGCGCCACCACCCGCAGCGTCTGAATTCTGCCGCTGCCGCTGGTTTCCTGATGGGCATCGATCGACGAAAGTGCCTTGTTGATCTGGATCCCGGAGAAGCCTTCTGCCGCGACTGCCTGGGCAAGCTTCTGAAGGACGGCAGGTGCCTTGGCTTTCGGCAGCTCCTGCCAGGACTTGTAAGAGACGGCAGTCACCATCGGCACACCCGAAACGGTGAAGTTTTTCTCGCAGGAAGCTGCGAAGGCAGGGCTTGAGAAGGCGATGAGGCCGATGGCCGCAATAAGAGATTTCATTGCTATGATCCGATTGTTGGTGAAGTTTTTAGCTGTTACCCCCGTCAGAACGACGACCGTTTTCCCCGGTAGGTCGATGGCGGCGGCAGGGCCTCATGAGCTTGTGCTAGCGTTTCCAGCCATGTTGCGAGCCCATCAGGAACGGCTTCATTGCCGGCTTCCAGCGCTTCGATCCAGGAGAGTTCGCATTGCAGGGCAGAGGCAATGTTGATTGGCGTCCAGCGGATCACCCGCAGGCATTCATTGAAGCGATCTGGCGACATGATGATTTGTTATGTTCCCCGTCATTTTCTTACTGAAGCTTGCCCACGTAGGCAAAAGAGTCAATCATTTATGCAACTTTTGATTGGCGCAAGTTCGATTGCTTGGAGGGGAGGCGGCTTTTACGGCTCGTGCATGGGCGCCTACCTCGCGAGCGGACGGGGAAAAGCAGACGGTCTTCTTTCAGGATGGTCCGTACATGTCAGAGCCGAAAGACGTACGCGGGTTCAAGAAGATTGCCACCTATCAGAACGGCGATATTGCCGCGGCTCGTTACCATTTTGGCAATGGAATCGTCGTGCTGACAGGCCCGCATCCAGAGGCGGATGGATCGTGGTTTCGCGAAGCGGTTGCGGTCTGTGGCGCTCTTGTAGCCCAAGGGGTCGTCGCGGCGCTTCTCGGAGTCGCCGCGGGCGGCGAAACGACGGTCAGGATGCAGCGAGAGCGTCCTCAGATGCCAGAAAAGCACTGAGTGCGGTGACGTCGCGGCAGCTTGCAGCAACCTCACCAACGCGGCACGCGTCTTGTGTAATCGGGATCAAAAAGCTTCATGTAAGCCGTGTCGTCGCGTTCCTTCAAACTGCTCTCGTCATAAAGTGCCGCAAGAGACGCGAGTTTGTTCCTGTCCAGTGATACGCCAAGTCCCGGTTTTGTCGGCAAGGCAAGTTTCCCGTCGCGGAAAATGAAGGGCGTTCCTTCGATGACGTCTGTCGCCGTCCAGGGGTAATGGGTGTCGCAGTCGAAGGTGAGATTTGGTGTCGCAGCAGCGGCGTGGACCATCGCCGCGAGTGTGATGCCAAGATGTGAGTTGGAATGCATCGAAAGACCTAGGTCCAGCACCTCGCAGATTTTTGAAAGATGGGATGCGGCGCGAAGGCCGCCCCAGTAGTGATGATCGGAAAGCACTATCTTTACCGCCTTTTTTTCAAAGGCTGCGGCAATGTGATCGAACTCCAGCACGACCATGTTTGTCGCGAGAGGGATTGAGGTTGCGGCGGCCACTTGCGCCATCTGGTCCATGCCCAGGACCGGGTCCTCCAGATATTCCAGAACATTCTCAAGCTTGCGCGCCACATGGATCGCAGTCTCGACCGTCCAGCCTCCATTTGGGTCAATGCGCAAAGGATGACGCGGAAAGGCTTCCCGAAGCTTCAGCATAGTTTCGATTTCAAGGTCGGGATGGAGTACGCCGCCCTTGAGTTTCAGCGATTGGAAGCCGTGGTTCTCGACCATTCTGCGCGCTTCCCCAACCATCTGGTCAGGTGTGAGAACCTCTCCCCATTCGTCCGGCGCTTCTCCGATATGCCCCGCAAACTTGAAAAACAGATAGGCACTGAATGGTACACTGGTCCGAACAGCTCCGCCGAGGAGGTCGCATACCGGGCGACCGAGAAGCTTGCCCTGAATGTCGAGACACGGAACTTCAAAGGCAGATGCGACCACATCCGTCAGCTTGTGATCGGCGACGGCTGATTTGGCATTGATACCGCCGCCACCCGGCAAAGCGGCTATGATCCGGGACTTCAGTTCGTGCAGATGAAATGGATCCAGTCCGATAAGTGCCGGAGCAGCGCGCCGCAGACCTTCCAGCGCTTTGATACTTCCGTAACTTTCCCCGAGGCCGACCGTACCGTCATCGCATATGACCTCGATGACGGTGCGCAGTGCATGCGGCTGATGGACACCTTTGCAGTTCAAAAGTGGCCTGTCGGGAATGGCGACCGGTGTGAGGTGAATTTCGGCTATGCGCATCAGGAGACTCCTTGTCGCCACCAGCTGTGCGCAGCCTTGAGTGCATCTGCGAGCGGTGGCAGTTGGGGATGCCAGTGGCGTTCCCATTCCAGACTGAGAGGGATTTGCCGTTCATTCGGCAGAATAAGCGAAAGCAACTCTGATATCGGAAACTCGCCTTGCCCTGGCAAAACGTAGCGCCGTTCTCTGTCGCTATCCATCACGCTGTCCTTGACGTGCAGATGGACGACGTTTCTTTCGATCTGACGCCAAACCATTTTGAGATTGGAGCCTTTTGCCCAGGTGTGGTGGGTGTCCCACAATATCCGGGCGGCCGGCACCTGCTCGATGAAGGTGAGAAGCTGTTCAAAATCCGAAAGCGCATCATGGGTTTCGATCATCAGGTCGACGTTCAGTCCACGTGTCTGTCTAACGGCTTGCCAATTATCCAGCAGCGCCGCCGAACGGTCCAAATCTTCCGGCCCAATTTTCTTGCCGCCGTCGAATATCCGCAGATAGGCGATGTTGGCAGCCTCTGCCCAGTCGATGAAGGGCTCGATCTCGGAGAGACTATCGCTCCCGAATAACCGCATGGATGTGTTGAGAGCGGCAACCCTGAGGTTGCGTTCGCTCAGAAAGGCGGCAAATCGGGCAGGTGTGCCAAATTCGGCAGTGAGCGCGGCTATAAGGTCGATGGTGCCGGAAAGTGCGCGCAGTTCCACGTTTGCGATGCCATGGCGCTCTGTCAGGTCGGCCGTCTCATGCAGGCTGAGTTCGGAGCAGCCGAGGGTCGAAAAGCAATAGTCGGAACCACTCATGCCATACGTTCCATATCCTGCTTGTGGACCGGGTGGAGGGGCGCAAGTCCCGCCACGAAACGTTCAATTTCGGTAATGGCCAGATCGGAAAGTGCGCGCAATTCATTGCCCAGCGCCCCGGCTATATGGGGGGTTAGAACGACATTGGGCAGATCGTAAAACGGGCTGTCCGTGGGCAGGGGCTCGGGTTCGGGCGTGTCAATCAGAATGCGCAGCCGTCCGGAAATCGCTTCAGTCAGCAATGCATCGTGGTCGACCAGCCAGCCCCGCGCCGTGTTGATGAAGATGGCATGGTCCGCCATCAGCGCCAGTTCGCGGGCGCCGATCATATGGTGCGTTTCCGGCAGGATCGGCGCGTGCAGCGAGACCACATCGGACCATGCGAGAAGCTCGTCCAGTTCGGCTTTCTTCGCGCCAAGGGATGCGGCCTCTTCCGCCGACAGAAAGGGATCGTAAACGGCAATCTCGAATGTGCCGCGCGCCAGCATCTCCATCACCAGCCGCCCGATGCGCGAGGCGCCGACAATGCCAACCTTGCGGGCATGATTGCCAAGATAGGGCAGGCTTCTGCCGCGCCTGCTGCCAAAAACGCCGGTGCCGCGCTCTGTTCTATGTTCATCCCGCAATCGAAACACATCCTTGCCGCACATGATGATTGCCGCATAGGTGAATTCGGCAACCGGCACGGCCATGGCGGAAGCTGCTGTCGTGACCAGAATATCCGACGTCTCCCAGAATTCTGCGGGCGCAACCATCCGCACCGATGATGCCGCATAGGCCAGCATTTTCAGCCGCGGCGCGCGTGAAAGTCGTTCGCGTGTCAGGGATGGCGTACCCCAGGCAGCGAGCAGAATATCCGCTTCGGCGAGAGCCTCGGCACCGTTCGCCGTGTCGAAATCCGTATGGGGAAAGCCCGGAATAATGTCCGCTACGGCATTCAGCCTTGCCCATTCGCGCGGACCGAAGAAGCCTTCTGGAAGCTCGCTACGCATCGCAATCAGCAGGCGTGGTTTGTCCTGAGAATGTTTCATGCGCGCACCGGATTTGAAATGGGGTGGATGTCGATGCAGGAAACATCGATCTCAATCGGTTGAGAACCGGGCTGCAGGATCACATCGAGAAAAAGCTCAGGCGGTGCTTTGCCCGGCCGCAGTTTCAGGGGAGGGGTTCTTAACGCGCCTTGCCACTGTGCGGACGGAAAGGAAAAAAGCCTGCCGTCATCGGCACGAAACGGTGCCAGCGCTGTCACCGTCTGTCCTTCGGCTGCGACGTCTTTCAGTCGCAGCGATATCCCGAGGACACCATCATGCGCCGGTACCTCCACATCGCAGATAGCCTCCACCCATACTCCCGTGCCGGGGTGGACAAGCTGCCCGCCGAGACGATGATTCTGCTCATCCGCGTCGGTGACGATCCGGGCCGAGAGGTCCGATGCGAGATTGCCGGCGGGATTGTTGACCGGATCGAAGCAATCATCCTTTGACAGGAGCCGGGCCGGCGCACGGGGCACGATCGTTTCGAGATAATCCGCCAGCAATTGCCCGACCGCAAAGGCGCCGGCTACGGAAAAATGGGTTCCGTCATCGGAATAGCCCGGATATGGTTCGCCGAATTCGTTGTCAGGATCGACCCATGCTGCGTTCCAGTCGAAGACATGGCAATTGGCGTTGTTGGCGGCAAATTCGGTGCTCTGCCGGTTGATCCAGTGGGCCTTTGCCCGCTCTGCACCGGCCGCCGGCCATTTTCCAGTGCTTCGCGCCAGAATGGGAAGCAAAATGACGGTCTTGCCGGCGGCGAGCAGGACTGAGGCGATCCTTGCCCGCGTGTCTGCAATCGTCTGGCGCGTTTCCACCATCATGTCGTTGGTGCCGGCATCGATGATGACCAGATCGAAATCCGATTGCAGCAACCGCGGCAGCCGGCGTTCGATCTCGACCGCCTTCTGGCCGGAAACTCCGAAATTGAGACCGGAAAAGAACCGGCTGATGCCCGGCCGGTTGCTCGGCTCCCAGCCGGGCGGCACGGATGGATCGTGGTGGACCGGGCAGCAAAGCCTGCCATGCGACAGGACCTCGGCCCAGCTCATCCAGCCGCGTGCCGATGTGGCAAGCGAGCTGGCGTCACCAATATGGTTCTGCTGGACGAGCGAGGTGCCGAGAATGGCAATCCGGCCAGCCCGGGGGAGCGTTACCGACATGAGGCGATCCGGATCATCAGGAAAACAGGACGCCGCCATTGATGTCGTAGCAGGCGCCGGTGACATAAGCGGCATCGTCAGACGCGAGGAAGGCCACCAGACCGGCGACGTCTTCGCTCGACCCTTCGCGCTTGAGCGACGTCGCGCCGGCCACCCGTTCGCGCACCTCCGGCTTGGTGAAGGTATCGTGGAAGGTGGTGGAGATCATACCGGGGCAAACGGCGTTGACGCGGATTTTGGGGCCGACTTCTTTGGCAAGTCCGCGGGTGAAGGTCATCACGGCACCCTTGGAAGTGGCATAGGCAAGAGCGCCCGGGCCGCCGCCATCACGGCCGGCCTGCGACGAGAAAGTGACGATCGCGCCGCCCTTGGCCATCTTCGGCAATGCGGTCTTGGCCGTCAGGAACAGCGATGTCAGATTGACGTCGAGGACCTGATGCCAGAAGGCTTCATCCATTTCTGCGATTGTCTTGCGGGCGATCAGGCCGCCGGCAACATGGACGAGGCCGTGGATCTCCCCAAACTTGTCCGCAGCCGCAGATATGGCAGCCTCGACTTCGGCGGCGTTTGTGAGATCCGCCTTGATCGCCAGAGCCGAACGACCAAGCTTTTCGATTTCGGCAACGGCTGTGGCCGCGCCCTCTGCCGCGCCATTATAGGTAAGAACGACATTGGCGCCTTCCTGTGCGAAACGGATGGCGCATGCCCGGCCGATATCCCGGCCGGCCCCGGCGACAACGATGGTTCTGTTGGTAAAACGCTGCATTGGAAACCTCGTATGTTAGAACTGCTTGGGAAGGGAGAGCTTGAAACGCTCGTCATCGACATCACTGAAGTAGATGTCGGTGGAAAAACCCTGATCATCGATGAAGCTGAAAATGCGCTTCGGCTCCTTCAGGCTGTAAGGCACCAGAAGGGTGACAAGGCGATGCCGGGTGGCGGCCGGAACCGTGGCGCAGACATGGTGGTGTATGTCGAGCCCTTCGAATTCTTTCGGGTCGATATCGGGAAAACCCTCCACGGCGCTGATTTGCGGCGTGCCGCCCGAAGAGTAAACGAACTGTCCGTAGAAACCGGCTTTCCGGCCATTGTAGCGGAAGCTTGACCTGCCGGTCTGCGGCGCTCCGAGTGTATGGCAAAGCCATTGCAGTTCCTGGGGTTCCGAACATTCGACTTCGTCGACAATCACGAAATAGCTGTCATTAACGAAGTGGGTTTCGCGCAGCACCTTTTGAACCAGCGGGTTCGCAACCTGGTAGGCGGCGGTTGCATCGCCGACGATACGAACATGGCCGGGCTGTTCCTCCACCGAGACGATGCGGCCGGCGGCGCGGCGTGCAAGCGCCTTGTCCTTTTCCGCATATTGGCCTTTGCCGCCGATCAGCACGGCATTTTTCGACCGTGTCTGACGCCGCCAATTCAGATGCATCTGCGAATTGAACGCCACGTAATAACCGGACTGGATCGCCAGATCCTCGCCATGGGCATAAAGCACAAAGGCATTCTGGTCGCCGTGACTGTGGCTGAGCGAACCGTAAGGGCTGGATTTGAAGACGAACTGCAGGTGCCGGTCCGGGTCTTCCATGTCTTTTTGGATGGTCGCCCAACCAATATCATCGAAAACGGCGAGTGCCGGCAGGTCGGCGGGAGACACGGCTTCCACCTGCGGGTAATCGTGGCGATAGACGAGATCGTCGAAGTTGAGGTCCCACCAGCCGTAATTGTAAAAGGCCATTTCCGTGCCTGTCGCATCGGCCTTGATGTGATCGAAATACCACTGGTAATGGCCATTGCCGGTGACGCCGGCGAATTGCCGGACGTTGTATCCCAGCTTCAGGCCGGGAAGGTCGCCAAGGGTGGAGTCGTCGCCGAAGTTGGCGCGGCGGGTTCCCGGCGCCTTGGTGTAAAGCGGGAAGCGACCGGTATTCTGGAAAAACGGCCGTTGATAGAGGTCATAACCAATATAGGAGCGGATCAGATTGGCGGCCTCGATGAGATAGGCCATGCCGGTCATCCAGTAATGCGGACCTTCCGCCCAACCACCATCGGTTCCCGCCCAGGGAGAATAGAGCGTGGCAAGGAATTCGACGGTATAGTCGAGCCATTCGCCAGCCTCGTCGCTTTCTCCCTGAAGTGCGATGCAGGCCGGCGTCAATACAGCCGAAAGCGAGCGCACCGCATGGCTGTCATAGGGAAAGACGTGAATGCGGGCGTGTGCGATGACATGATCGGCAACTTCCCGCGTCCGTTCGAGAAGAACGGATCGCACGGTCCTGCGTTCGTCTTCGCTCAGATGGTCGTACAGCCAGTCATAACCCCAGGCGAGTGCGACGACGACGCGGAACCCCGCCTCGTCATTATAGGCGCGTGAGGTCGCACCTTTCGTGTCCCAGGCGGCGACGGCCAGCAGCCATTTGCGGGATGCATCGAGAAGGTCGTCGCGTCCGAGCACGCGGCCGGCAATGGCCAGGTGCCGGATCGCATAGATCACTTCCTGGCAGTCTATATACATCTGCCGCCAGAGCGTGGCGACACGCGTGTTGTTGGGATAGGGCTGCGGTTCCGGCATGACCGGCCGCTCGAGCCACGGCTCGACCGATTTTTCGTAAAACTCGGCCCAGCCACAATGGTTGGGGTCCTTCGCAACGGCATCGGCGAAGGCACTCAATTGCTCGGAGTTGAGCCACAGCCGAGGGTGGCTGGTTTGCGCGGCAGCATGGCGGGCAGACCTGCCGGGCAGCGGCGTTTTCGGCAGTGCTTCACTGATCTCGAAACTGCGTACGGTGCTCCAGTTGGAATGCGCTGTTGCGGATTTCTGATCCCATAGCGCATAACACCAGTGATAATGGCCGTCCGGCAGTGCTTCATCCGGGGTGAAGAAATTCCAGGCGAGATCCTCGAAGACGAGCGTTTTTTTGTCTGTAAAACCGGGATCGGTCGAAATGCGCAGCACGTAACGCGCGCCGTCGTCAATATCGGGTAGCCATGAAAAGCGCGGAGGGTTCTCCGTCGGTTGTGCTTCTTCGCTCGGCTCGTAGCCAATGGTCAATGAGCCCGGGCGGGGTTCATCGAGAAGTGTCTGTCTGGAGATGGCCGGGGCAGAGGGACGCATTGCGCTCTAACTCCTATGAAAACAGAAGGGAAAGGATGGCGGCGACAAGGCCGCCATCATGGTCGGAGGGTTTATTGCGCCGCCTTGTACTGGCGGTCATAGGCCGACTGCATCATCTTGATGACCTCGTCGTAACCAAGAGCAGTGAGGCGCTTTTTGTAGGCGTCCCAGCCGGTATCGACGTCCTGCGCGCCGAGAATCCAGGTCTGCTGCATCTCGGTCATGTAGGTGAGGATGCTAGGCCAGTAGCGGTCGAAGGTCGCTTTTTCCTCGGCGTTCAGGGAAACGCCCATGAACTCGTCCTTGAGGCAGTTGCACTTCTCGTAGAGGTCGATGCCCTCAAGCGCGATCTTGTTCGTCCACTGGCGCTCATATTCGTAATCCATCCAGTATCCGCGCGGGATCGCCGCACCGACCGCCCAGAGCTGGGCATTGACCGGATCCTTGTTGTCGAGGATTTCCTTCTTGAACTGCGGTTTGCCATCGACCATTTCGTAGGTCAGACCCTCAACGCCGAAATTCGACAGGATGCGGCCCTGCTGTGAGAACCAGAAGTCGAAATATTTGATGGTTTCGACCGGGTGTTCATTGGTCGCCGAAATTGCCCAGCCGACGGGCTGGACACGCAGGCGCCGCGAATCCTCGAAGCGTTGGCCCGAGACGGTCTTGGGCGGAAGCATCGGCTTCAGCGCAAAGCCTTCAATCTTGGGCGACAGGGCGTCATTGTAGGTCGACGTGCTGGCGAACCAGTCATGCGTCATCCCGCCGAGATTGTTGCCCAGGAGATATTCGCGCGAACGGGCGCCGCGGGTGAATATCTCCTTGTCGATCAGGCCTTCCTTGTACCACTTGGCGACATTGGAAATGCCCGTCTTGTAGTTTTCCTCTGCCCACGGGTGACGCAGCTGCCCGTCGTAAACGGCAAAGTCGCCATAACGTTCGGATCCCGACACACGAGCGTCCCACAGGTTGATGAGGCGGACGGCATCGATTTCCTCACGGGCAAAATAAGGCACTTCATCCTTGAGACCATTGCCGTTCGGGTCCTTGTCGCGGAAGGCTTTCAGAACTTCGTAGACCTCTTCCGGTGTCTCCGGCTGCTTCAGGCCGAGCTTGTCGAGCCAGTCCTGGCGGATGAACCAGCCGCGCGAGAACTTGCCGTCAGGCACATAGGGGATGAAATAAAGCTTGCCGTCCGGTCCGGAAATCGCATTGCGGATTTCCTTGTGGCTGTCGAAGAAGGCCTTAAGGTTGGGGGCGTTTTCCTCGATCAGCTCATCGAGCGGAATGAACGCACCCTCCAGCCCGTAGCGGATGAAATCCTCCTTCAAACCACCGTTGGCGTCACCGCCAACGATGTCGGGAAGGTTGCCTGAGGCGATCAGAAGATTGAAGGCATCACGGCTGCTGGTGGTTGCCAGGGATGCAACATTGCGGACATGGATATTGGTGATTTCCGCTGCCTTCTGCTCCACCGGCCATTTTTCCGAATAGACGTATTTGTCGCGGAAATGAAAATGGATAGTCAGTTCCAGCGGGTCTTCGGTGATCTTGCCTGAATCCTGCGCCGATACCGGCAAAGCCAGGGTTGCGGCTGTCATCAACGCCAGTAGGGGCGCGCCTTTTCGTAGTGCTCTCACAGGTTCTCCTCCCTTGTGCTGCTACTCTTTGACTCCGCCCAGCAGAATTCCTTTGGTGAAATACTTCTGCGCGTAGGGGTAAATGATGAGGACGGGAATAATGGAAGCGATCATGATCGCCGATGTCACCGTCTCGAACGAATAGTGGGCGGTCAGCAGGCTCGAGGCGAATTCGTCATTGGAATTGAGATCGACGATGACGCGCTTCAGATAGACCTGAAGCGGAATTTTCTCCTCGCCGCGCAGCAGCACCATGGCCCAGAAATAACCGTTCCAGCGCGATACGATGCAGAACAGCGCGACCGTGACGATTGCGGGCTTCGACAGCGGAATGAACACCTTCCAAAGCAGCTGCAATTCGCTGGCGCCATCCATCTTCGCGGCCTCTTCGAAGGATTTCGGCACCGCTTCGAAAAAATTCCGCAGCAGGATGACGTTGAAGGCATTGGCCGCGAAACCGAGGATGATGCCGAAACGGCTGTCGAGAAGCCCGAGATCGCGCATATTCAGGAAGAACGGGATCATGCCGGCGTTGAACCAGAGCGTGAACGCGATGGCGATGTTGAAGAACGTGCGGCCACGCAGGCGTTTGCGCGACAGGGCATAGGCGCCGGGTATCATGATCAGCAGGCTCATGAGCGTGCCGCCGAAGGTATAGATGAAGGTGTTGCCATAGGCGACCCAGAACATCCTGTCGGACAAGACCCGATCGTAGGCGGCAAGCGTGACATCGACGGGCCAGAGGGTGACGCGGCCGGCGGTGACGGCAGCGCCCGAGGAGAGCGAGACCGACAGCACATAGATGAAAGGATAGAGTGTCGACAGGACGAACAGGCCGAGAAGAATGGCGTTTGCCCAGCCGAAAATCCTGTCGCCACGGGAATAGAGATTGAAGTTTGCCATGTTTCAGCTCCTCACCACAGCGATGTCGACGAGACTTTTCGGCTGATGCGATTTGCCGAATAGACGAGGACGAAGGCGATGACCGCGTTGAACAGGCCGGCGGCAGTCGCAAGATCGTATTGGGTGCCCTGCAGGCCGGTGCGGTAAATGAAGGTGGAAACGACGTCCGCCGTCTCGTAGGTGGATGGGCGATAGAGCAGGATGATATATTCGAACCCGACTTCGACCAGATTGCCGATGCGGATGATCAGCATGATCACGATCGTCGGCAGGATGCAGGGCAGGGTGATACGCCACATCATCTGCCAGCGCGATGCGCCATCCACCCGGGCGGATTCGTAAAGCGTCGGGCTCACGCCGGCGATGGCGGCGAGATAGACGATGGATTCGAAGCCTGCCTCCTTCCAGACCGATGAGCCGATATAGACGGGACGGAACCATTCCGGCTGGGTCAGGAAATAGATCGGCTCAAATCCAAGGCCTTTCAGCATGAGATTGACGATGCCTATCGAGGGCGAGAGGAAATTGATGACAATGCCGGCGACGATCACCACAGAGATGAAATGCGGCAGGTAAACGACGGTCTGCGCCCAGCTCCGGGCAGTGCCGTTCTGAACCTCATTAAACATCAGGGCCAGAATGATTGGCACCGGAAAGGCGAAGATCAGGCCGAGGCCGCTGATGGTGATGGTGTTCCAGAAGGAACGCACGAACATGTCGTTGCGGAAGAGCTCCACGAAATTCGCAAAACCGACCCAGGGGCTCTTTTCGATGCCGCGGAAGATCGAGAAATCCTGGAATGCGATGACCAATCCGTACATGGGTTTGTAGAGGAAAACCGCAAACCAGATGAGCATTGGCGCCAGCAGCAGGTAGAGTTGCCAGTCACGGCGCACGTCTTCCTGAAGGTCGTGAAGGCGCCCTTGAAAATCCTGTTTCATGGCTGCGCTCCATCCCGGATTTTGAGCGATCTTCCGGTCGCCGCGTCAAAGACGTGGACGCGGGCGGTATCGATGGAAAGCCGGTTGACGCCGTTAAGGGCATGATCGCCATAAAGCGTTTCGGCTTTGGCGATAAATGGCTGGCCATCCGCCTTTCCATGCAGCAGTGCTTCAGCGCCCAGCGGCTCCACAAGGTCAATGCTGCAATGGAGAACCTCGCGGCCATCGCTATCTTCCACCGACATGATTTCCGGCCGCAGGCCGAGCTTGACGGTCTGTCCTTCGATTGCGTTCTTCGCGAAGGCATCGGGGATGCTGAAGCGCTGCCCGGAGCCGCCCGTGAGCCTGACCTTCACGGTGCCATCCTGCTTTTCGATGGTTCCGTCGAGTAGGTTCATTGGTGGCGAGCCGATGAAGCTTGCGACAAATGTGTTCGCCGGTTCGAGGAAAACCTCCATTGGCGAGCCGACCTGTTCGATATGGCCGCCATTCATGATGACGATGCGGTCGGCAAGCGTCATCGCCTCCACCTGGTCGTGGGTCACGTAGATGCTGGTGGCCTGCATCCGTTTGTGCAGCAGCTTGATCTCGGCGCGCATATGGGTGCGCAGCTTGGCGTCAAGATTGGAGAGGGGTTCGTCGAACAGGAAGATTTTCGGTTGGCGCACGATGGCGCGGCCCATGGCGACGCGCTGGCGCTGGCCACCGGAAAGATCGGCCGGCTTGCGGGCCAGATATTCGGTAAGTCCCAATATCTGTGCGGCTTCCGCAACGGCCTTGTCGACGACGGCCCGTTTCTCGCCCCTGACGCGCAGGCCGAACGCGATGTTCTCGGCCACGCTCAGATGGGGGTAGAGCGCATAGTTCTGGAATACCATGGCGACATCGCGGTCTTTCGGCGCGACCTTGTTGACCACCCGGCCGTCCATCGAAACGGTGCCGTCCGAGATGTCCTCCAGTCCGGCGAGCATACGCAGCGTGGTGGATTTTCCGCATCCCGAAGGACCAACGAGGACAACGAATTCCTGCGGCTGTATGGAAAGATTGATACCGTGGACGACTTCTAGGGCGCCATAGCGCTTGACGACGTCGTTGATTTGAACTGCGGACATGAAAGGCCCCTCCTCAAAAGCCTCGTATGGTCAGTCAGGTGTCTTCGACCCCCGCGATGCGCGCTTCCTCGTGACGCGCGTGTTGACCTGCTCGATGAAGGTCCAGATCTTCGGGTTCTTGGAGAGTTCTGCGATTTTGGTTTCGAGTGACCCGAGATGGCGCTGGACGGCTTCGCGTGCCGCTTCGACGTCGCCTGACTCGATTCCATCCACGATTGCCTCGTGCTCCTCGATAACCTTTTCTGTGCGTCTGACCGCAAATACGCGTTTCAGATGCCGCATACGGTCCATTTCGCCCTTGGCCTGGTTGACCACGCTCCAGGCGCCCGGAAGGCGCGCGGCTGCAAAGATGGTCTTGTGGAATTCCTCGTCAAGCAGGAAGAAATTCGTGAATTCTTCGTCTTTTGCAGCAATGCGCTGATTTGAGAGGCAGGTCTTGAGGCGCGCGATGTCTTCAAGCGAATGGCGCTTCGTAGCCTCTATGACCGCGCCCTCTTCCAGTTTGAACCGTATGAAGCAGGCTTCCATGTACCGCTGCACATCGATCGGTGAGATGTATGTACCGCCCTGTGGAACAACGGTGACGAAGCCCTCTTCCGACAGGCGGATGATCGCTTCGCGTACAGGCGTTTTGCTGACATTCAAAAGTGCGGCGATCTCTTTTTCCGACAGCGCGCGCCCAGGAAGTAGTTTGACTTCCACAATGAGCTTGCGGAGCAGCGCATGGATCCGATTGGTCATGTTGCCGCCCTCCGGCAATTCGTCGGGAGTAACCAACTCGGACAGGGGCAGGGATGGAAACTCGAGGGGATTAGACATATCAAATCCATAACTGAGATATCAGAAGAGTTTCTGACATATCGGAATGCGAAATTTCTGTCAAGCGGTCAGTTTGCCGCGATATCGGCCCAAAGGACGAAGTGCAGTGCTTAGCTGGTTCGAGGAGCGAAATGGCTGGAACCAAGTTAAATTCGTGAGAGTGCGCGCAAGGGCACGATCTAAACCAACCCTGGCTTTACCGGAGACAGTTTGATTTAAGTTATGTGCTGGTGCGTCCAGCATGGCGTGATATCGTTCTTCGGCCACGGCCGGAGGGATGTTTCCGATGGCTCCAGAAGGGGCTTCGGACGTGGCGGTTTGACTCCATGGACGATGACGAATCGGAGAAGAGAATGAGAAACGCAGAGCGAGCAGGTCCGCTTCGGTATCTTGAGGTATCGGCCATCGGCAGTTTTTGCTCTGCATTTTTTTATTTCGGGGTGGCCATGGCAATGCCGGCGGACATGACGGCGGAGCGCCTTCTCAATATCTGTGAAGCGCCCACCATGCAGGCCGCGATGATCAAGGGTGACGAACTTGGCTGGCCGCGGCTGACCGCCGCGGAAACGGAGGAATGGCGTCGTAGTTTCGTCGCATATAATGAGGGTTCGGTGGTGGTCGTGGGCTGGCGGGGCGAGAACGCCGGCAGAGCCGAGTCATTGTCTTTTTGGGTTGCGACTGGTCCAAACGGACACAAGGCATGCGCCTATTCCACGGCAAGGCCTGCCGGTTTTCTGGATGCCTTGTCGGAGCGGCTTGGTGCACCGGATAATCTCGACAAAAATGACGCGATAGAAAGTACGACAGCCTGGTGGAAACGAGGTGCGGTCGAGTATTCTTTTGTCCAGATCGGCTCATCCGCTGTCGTCAATATCCGTTCAAGTCAGTGAGGTAGTGGCGTAAACTTCAGGTAAATTGTCGCATAATCCGACAGGCCGCTTCCCGTGGAACTTAAGATTGTCAGCCAAGCTGGCGCTCAATTGCGACCTTGTCGAGGACCGACCAGACCCTACGGATTTTTGCCTGTTCGAAGTCGTAGAAAACATGCTCGCAGAATTGAACGCGCCGGCCATTGACCGGAAGGTCCATGAAGATGGATTTGGGCGTACAGTCAAAAAACAGCCGGGCGGCAAGCCGCGTCGCGTCGCTGACAAGAATCTCGGCCTCAAATCGCAGGTCGGGAATGTCGGCAAAGTCCTTGACCAGCATATCGCGATAGCCCGACAGCCCGAACGGCCGGCCATTGTGTTCGACATTGTCGTCGACGAAGGTGCCGAGTTCATCGAAGGCTTGGTGATTAAGGGAGTCGAGGTAAGCGAGATAGATGTCGTTGAGTGTTTGCAAGTTGTCTTCCTCTACCAGTATGGTTTGTGCTGCCCGCAACTCTGGAGTTACCGAATCATACTGGTGCAGGTCAAACTGTGATGAGCTCGCACCTGCCATCATCTAGCCGGTAAAACCCATCCTGCGGAACGGGTAGCTCGAGCATTTCCTGCTTTAAAAGCCCGAGAAAAACACCCCGAAGGATCCGCCCGAACAGACCATGGGAAATGGCGATGGTCGGATGCCGGACATCCAGGATCCATGACGTCGCGCGCTTGCAGGAATCATCAAAACTTTCGCCATCTGGTGCCCTGAAATACCAGTCGAACGCATTGGACCCGTCAAGATGGCCGGGAAACTCGTTGTCGATTTCAAAACGCGTCAACCCGTCCCAGGACCCTGTCGTGACCTCAACCAGTCGGTCATCTTCGATATGCGGGAGCGGCAGCTTCGCCTGTACTGTACCCGTTCTGCCGTTTGTCGCACGCGCCCGAGCGGACTGATCTGCATCTGGAACAACTGGTTATCATTGTTGAGTGCGTCGCGGAGCAGGCGAGCAACCTGGTCCGCCTGTTCAACGCCCCGTGGCGTCAAGGGTGAATCCAATTGCCCCTGAAACCGGCCAAGAGAGTTCCAGAGAGTTTCGCCGTGGCGAAGGAGGTAAATGGTCGGTAGAGCCACGCTTGTTTCATCCTGCACGTTCGTTATCGATTGCTGTCACTAGGAAGCATCAATACGGAAACGTCCCGATTGCAGCGCATTGATGGCCGACTGCAAAGCCTGATCCGTGTCCTTGCCTGACACTGGCAGGACATGGTGCTCAAAGGCGCCGAGATCGGCGAACTGGGAGTGAAGATCGGCGACCACCAGTGGATCGCTGAGGCTGTCGCCACCCCGGTCCAGACAGCGTTCGATCGCCTCAGCCGCTGTCGTGCGCAGCACAATGTAATGCAGCGGCCGGGCAAGTGCCGTAAAGGCCGGCAGCCAGTCCGGTCGGACGACGCCGTCAAGGATGACGAAGTAGCCCTCCTTGGCGTAACGACCGGCAACATCGGCGGCGATCTGCATGATCATGCGGTTCTGCTGATGGGATTGCGGCAGCCATGGATCGATGCGGCCGTGCTTGATATATCCCCACAGATCATCGCTGTGAAAATGCACCTTTGGAACGCCGGGAAGGTTCGCTAGCGCTTCGGCGATTGTGGATTTGCCAGAGCCGGGGTGCCCGGAGAGAAGCAGGATATTACCGCCAAGATCGTCCGTCATGTTCATTCACTGACGTTGGGCATGCGTAAAGCGGCTAATGATGTAATCATTCGTCTATCGACGTTACCACCCTGGTGTTTCCTATCTTGGCTCGCAGGCAAATGAGGCCCCCTATCTGGCAAAGCTTATCACAAGATAAGCAGACGCCAGAAGCAGGGTGACGATTGTAAAGAATATCAGACCTGCCGCCAGTTCATCGAACTGGCCGTCGCGTCCATTGCGGTCCCAGTCGTAAGCCATAGCCAACCTCCATCGTTGCTGTAAGGGAAGGGTGGTCCCGTATGGTTAACGAAAGCCTAATGGCGGCAGGCTGAATGTTTCCGGTATGATCTGATATCTGGGTCGTAGCGACCGTTTCGTAACGAGACGAGTTGCAAAGGAGGCACAGAAGTAATACCGTTGGTTACGACGGTATTACGGAAATTTGACATGACAACAACGGTAACGGCCAAAGGGCAGGTCACCATTCCAAAAGCTGTACGCGAGCTTTTAGGGATCTCACCGGGAAGCTCGGTCGATTTTGTCCGGGCTCCCGATGGACGGATCGTTCTCGTCAGGGCGGACAAGAAACAGCCACTGACGCGTTTTGCTAAGCTGCGCGGACATGCCGGTGAAGGTCTTGGTACCGACGCCATCATGGCTTTGACCCGTGGTGACGAGTGACGCTTGTCGATACAAATGTGCTGCTTGATCTTGTGACGGACGACCCGGTTTGGGCCGATTGGTCAATCGAGCAGCTCGAACTGGCAAGCGTTTCAGGTTCGCTGTACATCAATGACGTTGTCTACGCGGAACTATCTGTTCGATATGAGCGGATAGAAGAGCTTGACGCTTTTGTTGATCAGGCGGGGTTGAAGTTCACCCCTTTTCCTCGCGCAGCGTTATTTCTGGCAGGTAAGGCCTTTACCAAGTATCACCGGGGCGGCGGGACCCGTACCGGTGTTTTGCCTGACTTTTTTATCGGCGCCCACGCAGCAATACAAAACCTTCCCTTGTTGACGCGAGATGTGGCTCGTTACCGATCGTATTTTCCAACTGTCACTTTGATCTCACCTGAAGTTTAGGAATGCGCGGGCCTTAGCACTTGTGAGCCGACTTCGGTTTTCGAAGTAGTTTCGCGCTCTTCGCCTGAGGTCAGGCGAGCCGCAATGCTTTCAACTGGCTGGCTTGACGAGGCTGATTTCGGTTTTGCTGTCGAGGACGATATGCAGGTCGCGGATCATGCCGGCTGCCTGCAGCAGGGCGTTTCGCACGTCGTCGTCGCTGCGCCATGACGTCGCGAATTATCTGTCACAAGATGAATATTTTGACGAGGCAGAGACCGCGAGCTTCTATATCAGGCACATGCCAAAGCAGGCGTTGCGTTCGACCGATCCGATTCACGACTACTTCACTGTCCTTCTTCCGAGCGTCGGATACCGCGGTGGTAACGGGCGGCTGATGTATCAGGCGCGGCTATCGGAATTATCACGCAATCCAACCGGCATGGTTCGCCTCTTTGTTGATGCTTGCCGCGATCTTCGGGTTTTTTATGCAGTGTCCGGCATGTCGCTTTTCTTCTGTTCCTATGCGGCAGGTGCGACTGAAAAAGCATATCCTTTGTTTCGTCGGTTTCCAGGCCTTCTTTACGAAGATGGCAGCAATTTCACGTTGGAAATATTGCGTCGCACCGATGTGATCCGAGACGTGAATTGGTTGACAGCCATCAACGATGAACTGCTGGCGCGGGTCGGTGGCTTAGAGAAAGCAAGAGACGTGCTGGGAGACGAGATTGTCCTCCATCCCTACGAAGGAGGCGTCGTTTTCCAGGCGGGTGCCCGCGGCGTACCGCGCAGTCAACGATTTTCTCAAGCCCCTGCGTTAGGAGGCCTGGGATTATCCCTATATATGAGCGCCTTACGGTGTCGATGAGATGGAGTGTACGCAATGGTGGACTCATCGATTTGACGATGGTGAACGTTAAGCTCGCCCAGCCTCAACGATTTCATCACCCCGATGGCCATCCTTAAGGAGCGGAGGTGAAACGTCTGGGCGACACTAAGGCATCTCATACCCGGAGATCATTCCTGCCGATAAAACTTAGTTGATTTGCTAAGTTTTCCCTTGCTCCGCCACGATGAAGCATGATAGTTAGCAATATGACTAAGCATCATCGCGAACTTTCACTGATCTTCCAGGCTCTGGCCGATCCGACGCGGCGGGCGATTCTGGCGCGCCTCGGCGGCGGGCCGGCACCGGTCATGGAGCTGTCCGCTCCCACGGGGCTGCGTCTGCCCACGGTCATGCGGCACCTTTCCGTGCTGGAGGAGGCGGGGTTGATCATCACGTCCAAGGATGGTCGGGTGCGCACCTGCGCCATCGTGCCGGAGGCGCTGGAGCCGGTATGCACGTGGCTCGATGAGCAGCGGGCGATGTGGGAGAGCCGGCTTGACCGGCTGGAGGCATTTGCAATGCAGGCCATGAAGGAGGATTCCGAATGACAACGAAACCGGGTCAACAAAGCGCACACGCTGAACCGCATCAGCCACAAGACGGTTTTGCGACGCTCAGCTTTGAACGGGAAATTGCCGTTCCGCTATCGGCTCTCTGGCAGGTCTGGCTGTCACCCGCCGCCCGGGCGGTGTGGGCTTCTCCCTCACCCTCGGTCACCGTGGAGTTCCTGGAGGCGGACAGCAGGCTGGGCGGTCGCGAAGTGTCGCTCTGCAAGGTCGCCGGCCAGCCGGATATTCGCTGTGAATGCGGCTGGCTGGAGCTGCAGCCAACCCGCCGCAGCGTGAATTACGAGGTGGTCTCATCCGGCGGCGTAACCCAGTCGGCAGCGCTGGTCACTGCCGATTTTCAGTCTGCGGAAGAGCGGAGCCGCTTGACCGTAACGGTGCAGCTTTCCTCTCTGGCCAGGGATATGCGCGATGGCTATCACGAAGGTTTCGGCGCGGGTCTCAACAATCTGGCCAGCGTGGCCGGGCGGACCATGGTGCTGGAACGAGTGATAAAGGTGCCGCGAAACATCGTCTGGAAAGCCTGGATGAACGAGAAGACGCTGCCGCAATGGTGGGGCCCTGAAGGCTTTTCCTGCCGCACGAAGAGGATTGATCTGCGCACCGGCGGCGAATGGGTCTTTGACATGATCGGCCCTGACGGCACAGTCTTCCCGAACCATCATCGTTATGTCGAGATCCGGCCTGAAGAGCGGCTTGCCTATACGCTGCTGTGGGGCGAAAACGGTCCGAAACATGCCGATGCCTGGGCCTCCTTCGAAGATCAGGATGGCGCGACGAAAGTTGTGCTGGGCATGGTGTTCAGCACGGACGCCGAGTTCCAGCAAGCGAAGGGTTTCGGCGCCGTGGAGCTGGGTCAGCAAACGCTGGGCAAACTGGAGCGCTTCGCCAAGTTTTTTTAAATGGACCGATCCTGCATCGACATTTTCTATATCCGAAATCCGAGCTCCTTTATACTCTGTTTCTTGATCGTTATTCGGCGATAACCTTGATTTATAGGATACTCAATGAATTTATAGGAGGCCAACCCAAATATGGTGGTGAGCGCTAAAGCACATAGAGCCATTATCCCTAGTGCGACTAAGCCGGGCGTAAAAAATAGACCTACCGCTTTTTCAGAAACTTGAATCATTAAATTGTGAACGAGATAGATTGAATAACTTGCGTTTCCAAGGTGGATAACGAGTCTATTTCGCGCAACCAAGCCGTTTTCCTCAAGGAATACGCACCCGGAGATAAGCATTAAACCAGCTAATCCCCAAGTCATTGGTCGAAATATATTGTTACTATAACTTAGACCCAAACCGTTGCCCGTGACAGCAATAATAAGTGCTCCACTGGCAATTAAAATCCAAGCAATTGTTGGATTGGCTGAAGGAGAATTTTCGCGTCTCGAAACATAAAAAGCACCAAATGCTGCTCCTATGGCAAAATCAAGGATTACTGGGCTGGTATAATATTCTAGATATGGGTTTTTCGCGAGAATTATTCCTGAACTAGCCAGGCAAATCAGAATTGTTACCAAAAGCGCTATTCTCATTCCGAAATTAGGAACAAAAAGTAGCAAAGCAAACAGCGAATAGAAGAAAATTTCAAAATTCAGCGTCCAACCAACAGACAAAATTGGCTCCCACAGGCCGTTGCGCGTGAATGGGATAAAGAAAAGAGATTTCCAAATGTAGCTGAGTTGCAGATCGATCACGCCAATGGGGCGAAACCCAATGAGGAACAGGGCTACGATAGCCAACGTCATTATCCAGTATATAGGAACGATACGAATAATTCGGTTTAAGAAGAATTTTGCCGGGTCTCTGTCTTTCCCGAACGTGGTCAACACCATAATGAATCCACTGAGAACGAAAAATATATCAACCCCGGCGGCTCCGAATTCATAGACTTTGGCCCCCGGAAACAAACGATCTACGTAGGGTAAGAAATGATGAAAGAATACTAGGAAAGCCGCCACTGCTCTCAAAGCCTGCAGATTGATAATCATTTTATGGCCTCAAAATACCGTCGTAGAAAATTATCGAATAGTAACCTATCGGTCTAAAATATTGCTCTAATTTGATATTATAGTGGGACGAAGTTGTTCTATTACTCTCTAAAGCCCTATTCTCAGAAATTTTTTATCTAATCAATTGTCGTCACGCCTACTTCAAGAACTGCCTTGAAGGAGATAGTCTGACTGGTGACTTTTATGAAACTGAAATGGTGGCGCGCAAAAAGTAAATGGTTGGACGGCTGCCAAGAAGCAAAATCCTTTTCCTGAAGAGGTACACAAATTTCTAATGAATTTGCAAGCTGAGAATGATGGACCCGCGGCAACAGCCCTAGCGACGCGAGGGTTCTTGATTAGAGTGGATTCCTAGAGTAAAAGTTTTTTTTGATATTTTTGATATTTTTTTTAAAAGATTGGAATGACAATGAGTGCACTCGTTGTGCCGTCATTTTTCTATCGCAAGTTTCTGACGATAGCTGCATTATTTAAAAACAACAAGCGGTGGCGCCAACCCGACGAATGGATACGTGTGCACGTTTTTTTTCCTGTAACTTCGGTGGATGGGGAAAGGCTGACTCGTGTGGTCATGCGGCGAGGCGAGGCCAACAACTATGAATACCGGGCCTTAAACGAGGAAGAAAAAGAAGAGATGTTTTGCGATCTAGCTTGGTGAGACGTCATAGCATTATTGCATGAGGCTTTTCAAATTGCATCGACGAAGGCTTAACAAATTGCGGCGTTACAATGATCTACCTAGCTTCATTGAAGCTTTACCATTATATCCGACGCGGATAATTGTATCCCGAGGTATTGTCCGTTTATATATATTTTTGTTTGGTTTCTTGTCCCAGTGTAATGTAATTCCGACAGCCTTTGGATTGCCATTTCTTAGAATTACAGACATGTTAGTCATATCGACGCTGCCAATATTGTATTTGGTATATATAAGGCTATTTAATTCGGCGCTGATTTTGACTCATATTGCTCCGATTATGTTTGCATTCTTAACCTGTCTATTTTTTTTCACCGATAGGCGGCAAGGCGAACTATATTCGTCTGTCTTTACATTTTTATATTTACTTTATTTTCTTCCCTTTACGTTTGCTTTGCTCCGTGAGGGGTGCTTGGATTTGTTTTGTTGGGGAATCCTGGCAGGATTCGCGACGACGACAATTTTTTTGTTGATTGATTTGTATGTTCCTTACACTCTTACGAAGATAGGTCTCGCCCTTGTGTTTGACTATGAAGCGGTCGCTGACGCAGCGGCAAAGGGCGACTACAATGCGCCTCTGCTTCGCTTCGAAAAAGCCGGCGGACTGTGGACGCACGGAAATGAAGCTGGTCCAGTGTTTGCCCTAGCCGCTGCCGCTGCGGCGTCTTTAACGGAAAGGCGTCGCAATTTTTTTATATTTGCATCATTTGTAGCGATATACCTTGTTTCGTTTAGCGCCACACTAAATAGATCCGGGATGGGTACGGTCGTATTGATAGGACTGATATCGTACATGTCTTCGTTCTCGAACCGAAAAATAACTTTGACATTGGTTTATGGCTGCATTGGAACATTAATTGGCTCAATGGTGATTTTCTTTGGCTCGTTCGATCTACTCGATGGCGCGATCTCAAAGAGATTTCTTGAGGACGAAAATGCTAGCTCGAATATTTTCGAACGGCTTGAATCTCTCGGGTATGGCATACAAGTGGCCCTCCATAACCCTTTTGGTATAGGACTTGCCGCTAGGATGGCTGCAATGAATGCGTTCAGTAACTTGGGGACGCCTCACAATGGTTTTGTTTCGACTGCTTTTACTTCGGGTATTTTAGTTGGTTTTTTTGTTGTGTCCTCAGTCGCATATATGTTGTTTCGTTATAGAAAGGTGCGCTTTTTTCTTTACGTGGCAGTTACACTGACTTGCGGTTATTTTTTTGAGGAACTGGACTTCAACGCCGCCTTTATGTGTTGGGCCGGTTTGTTGATAGGTTACACCTGTTTGGATCTCGATTATCGCTTGGTTCGGGGGCGGGCAATTTTGCGGTACTTGTTGAAACTGTTTAAAAGTCAGCAGTCTGTATGTCCTGAAGCCACTAGTTTATCTTCCGTGAACTCATGAATAGAATAATAGAGTGAAAACCATGTGTCGTTTCCATCAATTCAAATATTGACGTTAGGAATCTCGTAGAGGTTTAAGATGTCACGCGGGAGCATTGTCATTTTCGTCCCAAGGGTGTTGGTTGATGCCTTGCGATAGAAGGTGTCTCTCGCGTCACTACTGACTTGACGACTTTTATCGCTCAAAAAAGGGGACATTGCGTGTTTGATCACTTGGATTTTTAGTTGTTCTCCGGGCCTGTAGTGGTTTCTCATTCGTTTTGTTTTTCAGCTACTTGACGCCAATTTGTTCCTTAATTTACGCCTGCTCCGCTTTATATGGCGAACTTTTTATTTCCTCATTCTTTCCCATCCCTCGCTGGTTGACCTATATTGAGCCGTGAACCCATAAACGGGCGGCGAGGCGATTAAGGGCGGTCAGCCTGTAAGTACCAAATAAAACACATGCGGTCGCGGACGTTGCAACCAGCAGCGTCGTAAGCTGCAAAAGAGTCGGCAAACGCTTTTCGCCCTTCTTCGATAAAGTCGTAACGAAGGCTGATATCAACCATCTGCTGTCGTGCGGTTGTTGCGGAGAGTGCGACGCGCTCGGCCCAAGTTAAACCGTCTGGCTCGCTCATCAACGTGTTTACCTCTACCCAATAACATTCGCAGGTAGCTTCCGGCAGCAGGAATTGCAGTGGCCCGTCAACGTTAAGAAGGCCTAATTTCTCGGCTTCATTGATAACCAGAGATATTGTTTCAGGTTGCCAACCCCATTCACCGCCGCTGCGACAAGCGGCAGATCGCAGTGTATCTGGAAGGAGCATCTCAGGGTTGTCTTTCATGCGGCAAGGCTATACATCTTCCAAGAGCGATCAACGTCTGATTCAGTGCCGTCACGGGCCGATACGATCTGACCGACCACGAGTGGCGCGTGATTCAGCCGCTGTTGCCCAACAAGCCGCGAGGTGTGCCTCGTGTTGATGACCGTCGCGCGCTGAACGGCATTTTCTGGGTTCTGCGATCGGGTGCTCCTTGGCGTGAGGTGCCACAGCGCTATGGCCCCCTACATCACCTGCTACAATCGCTTCCGACGCTGGATGAAAGCCGGAATCTGGGACAGCATGATGGACGGCCTCACCAGCACATCGCATGATCGGATCACGATGATCGACGGCACTTCAATTCGCGTACATCATTCAGCGGCAACATTGAGGACGGATCACCCAGATCGCTGCCTTGGAAAAAGTCGCGGCGGTCTCACAACCAAAATCCATGCTTTAACCGATGGAAAAGGGCTGCCAATCAAGATTGCCATTACACCCGGTCATGCCCATGACCTTACGGCAGCGGGCGAACTACTCGATAATCTTTCCGTCAGGTGCGATGCTTCTTGCGGACAATGCATATGATGCCAACTGGCTACGCTCAAAGATGAGCGCGCAACGCTCGTGGGCTAATATTCCGCGAAAGTCTAATCAAAAGGAGGCAATCGTCTTCAGCCCTTGGCTGTACAAAAAAGCGCAACCTCATGAGCGCTTCTTAACAAGCTCAAATACTTCAGACGGGTTGCAACCCGATACGACAAACTTGGAATGACGTTTCTCGCAATGACGAAGCTAGCTTGCATTCGCATCGTACTCCGTCATAACGAGTCCACGGCCTAGTTATGGCTGCTCACAAAGAGGAATTTAAGAGTACTTGCAATAATATTTGGAGAATTGATTTTGGCAATGTTTTGATAATGGATAATTCATGAAATATATTTTCTTATTATCGGCTTTTTTGATATTTTTATTTTCGGCTTTTATTTACTTTTTTCCGATCTTTGGCGCGGTTGTTTGTCCGCCTTGTTTTGGTTTTGTCGAGGTTGAAGGGGGGATTTATATTGACGCGAGCCTAAATGCGGATCTTGAGAAAGATAAGATTTTGAGTAATCTCGATGCCGCACATTTGTTATTGAGAGAGGTCTACGGTGAGGTTGAGGCTCCGCTACCCGCAATATTTTTGTGCGTGTCCAAGAATTGCGCCACGTACCTAGGTAGACGTGGGGAGAAGGCTTCGTCGTTTGGGCATTGGGCTATTGTTGTCTATCGTGATGGAAATAACTCTGGCATTTTGGCTCATGAGCTTTCTCATATTGAGATTGGCTTTAGGCTAGGCTTTTATAATATGTCGTCTGTCCCCATTTGGTTTGATGAAGGGGTAGCAGTGGTCGCATCACAAGATCGTAGATATTTGAACGTTGACCCTTCCGGTAGACTTTCGTGTAAAGAGGGTGTCAGCGGGGCGGTGATAGCCGATCTCGATGAGTGGTGGCGGCGCGCTAGCATCGGGGACGTCGGCATATACAGCGCTGCTGCTTGCGAAGTTATGAAATGGATGGACCGTAGGGGCAATGAAGGTTCATTGGTTAGACTCTTGGATTTATTACGATCGGGCGAGTCGTTTGATGTGGCTTTTGAATAGTGGTGTAGGCAGTTAGTTTTTTACGGGTTTATTTCGTTTATTTCATTTCCTCGCACATCCCCACCCTTTTTCTCTGGTTTATACTTCTTCCTTGTTCGGCGATGAATAGGAAGACATTCCTGTTTTGAAACTGAACCAGCGCCGGCTGTGAGAGAAAGACGTCGCTCTCATATTTCGCGGTCTGACAGGTAAAGTCCTCTGGCCGTGACCGGAGGAGAGATGGAATCTGGTTTGTGGTGGGCCTTTCTATTTCTCCGAAACGCATTGGCTGAAGGACACGCTCTGACAGGCATAAACCGCTGATGCGGGGCACTGATAAGTGTCTTTATTTTCCCTAGGCGGCAATTTTCAGTGCCCCGTTGCAATGCCCATCGAGCTGAAAGGCTGATGGAAAAAGAGATGGAGTTCACAACACGGTCGCAGCTGCGTCGCGTGATAGGAAAGGTGTGTTCAAATGGGTCTCTATGAAATGTACGTCCTTGCTACTCGTGCAGATACCGCCCTGATGAGGAGAAGGCTGGCACGATCTCTTTTTGCCAGGGCAAAGCTTCGAAATCGGAAGCTCAAGAAGTAGTATTTACGCAACCAGAAGGAGAGTTTTGATTCGATGGTCAATAGGAAGAGGGGAGGGCAGGTGAGTTGCGACCTGAGCGGCTTCTGCAAACATATATTTATATAATAACCAGCGCAAAACATATAAAATATATGCGCTGTTAGATTGTATATTTTTGAATGAGGGCGGATGAGAATCTGCGGACAAAACTGATTTTACTGACCTGCAATTTGCGGATTGCGGGCCGACTACGCATAAATATATGAGTTTTATGTTGAATTTGCTGATTTGAATGGAGAATCGTTATGCGCGGAAACTATATGAGCGAGATGGGTTTGATTGGAGTGGAGTTCAGATTTGAGTGGCGATCGATCATAATAACAATATCA